>ONBD01000022.1:0-24003 GCA_900315985.1 uncultured Eubacteriales bacterium
CCTATGACAGACAGTACGGCAAGCATGCAGAGCTTCAGGTTGACGCAACAAAGCACAATTATATCTGGTTTAAAGACGGAGTTTACATTGTAATTACAACCGTAACAGACGGTCAGAATGCCATGTCATTCTTTGATAAGGATTATTTTGAGAAAAATCACGCAGAAGAAGCACAGGCATATAACGCATAACAGGGGAGGAACAGTATGGCAGTTAAAAAAGGCGGCTTGGGTAAGGGCATAGATGCTCTTATTTATGACAATACAGTAGAAAGCACGGCAGGCGAAGCGGTTAAGCTTTCAATAAATGAAATTGAGCCTAATCACGAACAGCCGAGAAAAAGCTTTGAGCCTCAGGCATTGTCAGAGCTTTCAGAAAGCATTAAAGAGCACGGTATTTTACAGCCCTTGCTTGTAAGACCTATGGCTGACGGCAGCTACAGGCTTGTAGCAGGCGAAAGACGGTACAGAGCCGCAAGAATGGCAGGTCTTACCGAGGTACCGGTAACAATCCGTGAGATGACGGATGAGGAGGAGAGCATTTTTGCTCTTATAGAAAACCTGCACCGTGAGGACTTAAACGCAATAGAGGAGGCGCAGGGCTTAAAAACCCTTATTGACACCTTCGGTCTTACGCAGGAGCAGGCGGCGCAGAGAGTCGGAAAATCGAGAGTTGCCGTTACTAACAGCTTGAGGCTTCTCAATTTGCCCGATGATATTTCTTCGCTTGTAAAAGAGGGCAAGCTATCGGCAGGACATGCAAAGGCGTTGCTTTCGTTTGAGGACAAAAAGGAAGCCTCGAGAATTGCTCAGCTTGTTGTTAAGGACGGAATTTCCGTAAGAGATGTCGAACGACTTGCAAAAAGCGCTCAGAAAAAGAAAAAAGCTCCCGAAAAGAGAGAAAAGAAAAGAGATAAATTCTACGACGAGGTTGAAATTGCTCTCGGCAATACGCTTGCAAGACAGGTTAAGGTTTTCACCTCGAAGGGCGGCAGCGGTACAATCGAAATAGAATTCTTTTCAAAGTCGGACCTTGAAAAGTTAGCTATGCAGTTTGATGCACTTGAATAAGTAATTTATAATTTATATTCGGAGGATATAAAATGCTTGATATTAAATTTTTAAGAGAAAATCCCGAAATTGTTAAGGAAAACATAAGAAAGAAATTTCAGGATGAAAAATTAAAGCTCGTTGATGAGGTAATTGAAATTGACCGGGAATTCAGAGCTTCAAAAAACAAGGGCGACGCTCTCAGAGCTGACCGTAACCGCATAAGCAAGGAGATCGGCGCATTTATGGCTAAAAAGCTTCTGGATGAAGCTGAAAAAGCAAAGGCTGCTGTTAAAGCTATAAATGACGAGCTTATTTCACTTGAAGCTAAGGAAACCGAGCTTGAAGCCGAGCTTAAAAAGAGAATGATGGTAATTCCCAATATCATCGGCAAGGATGTACCTATTGGCAAGGACGACAGCGAAAATGTCGAGCTTGAACGCTTCGGCGAGCCTGTTGTACCCGATTTTGAAATTCCTTATCATGTAGATATTATGGAATCCCTTGACGGCATTGACCTTGACTCTGCAAGAAAGACAAGCGGTAACGGCTTCTATTACTTAAAGGGCGACATTGCAAGGCTTCATTCTGCAATTCTCTCATATGCAAGAGATTTTATGATAGACAGAGGCTTTACTTACTACATTCCTCCGTTTATGATAAGAAGCGATGTTGTAACAGGTGTTATGAGCTTTGCCGAAATGGAAAATATGATGTATAAAATTGAAGGCGAGGATTTGTATCTTATAGGTACAAGCGAGCATTCAATGATAGGTAAGTTTATTGACACCATTACTCCCGAAGCAGAGCTTCCGCAGGCTATGACAAGCTATTCACCCTGTTTCAGAAAAGAGGTAGGCGCTCACGGAATTGAGGAGAGAGGCGTTTACAGAATTCACCAGTTTGAAAAGCAGGAAATGGTTGTTGTCTGCAAGCCGGAGGAGAGCGACGAGTGGTATGACAAGCTCTGGAACAACACCGTTGATTTCTTCAGAAGCCTTGACATTCCCGTTAGAACTCTTGAATGTTGTTCGGGCGACCTTGCAGACCTGAAGGTTAAGAGCCTTGATGTTGAAGCATGGAGTCCCCGTCAGAAGAAATATTTTGAGGTTGGCTCATGTTCAAATCTCGGTGATGCTCAGGCAAGAAGACTCGGCATAAGAATCAAAGGAAAAGACGGCAATTATTTTGCTCATACCCTTAACAATACTGTTGTTGCACCGCCGAGAATGTTAATAGCCTTCCTTGAAAACAATCTCAATGAGGACGGCAGCGTAAATATTCCGAAGCCTTTGAGAATGTATATGGGCGGTAAGGAATTTATAGGCAAGTAATTTGAATTTATTTCAAGGGGAATGGTTTTTCCATTCCCCTTATTTGAAAAAACGGAGTTTTAATGATTGAATTTGTGCTTTTAGACCTTGATGACACCGTACTTGATTTCAGCAAGGCAGAAAAAAACGCTCTTAAAAGCAGTCTTTTAAGCTTTGGCTTGCGGGCTGATGATGAAATTCTCGGGCGTTACCACGAAATAAATATTTTACAGTGGCAGCGGCTTGAACGGGGCGAGCTTACAAGAGAGCAGGTCAAAACCGAGAGATACCGTCTGCTGTTTGAGGAGTTTAATATAAAATCCGTTACGGCTGATGAAATGACTGCCCGTTATGAAAAAAAATTAGCAGAGGGGCATTATTTTATTGACGGCGCAGTGGAATTGCTTGAAAGTCTTTATAAAAGCTACCGACTGTTTTTAGTGTCAAACGGAGCTTTGGCAGTGCAAAAAAGCAGGCTTAAAAGCGCAGGAATTGAAAAATACTTTGAAAAAATATTTATTTCCCAGCAGCTTGGTTACAATAAGCCTGACGCAAGGTTTTTTGAAAGCGCTTTTGGCGGGGTTGACGGCTTTGACAGGGAAAATGCGGTTATAATAGGCGACAGTCTGACCTCCGACATACTCGGCGGCAAAAATTTCGGCATTAAAACTTTGTGGTTTAACAAAAACGGTGTTGAAAACAATAGCGGAGTAAAACCTGACTTTACCGTAAAAAAACTTTGTGAAATTGAGAAAATATTAAAAAATTTATAAAATTTTTACTTTTTGCTTGCAATTCATACTAATTTAGTATAAATTAGTATGCAGGAGATGGTCTAATGCTTCAGAAGTACAGAATAACAGGTATGTCCTGCTCTGCATGCTCGGCGGCGGTTGAAAGAGCAGCCTCAAAGGTCGAGGGTGTGAAAGAGGCGCAGGTTAACCTGCTTGCAAATACAATGCTTTGTGAATATGACGAAAGCGTTACAGATGACGAAGCGGTTATAAAAGCGGTAAAGGACGCAGGCTACGGCGCAAGCGTTTTTGTTTTCGGTGAGAATGTACCTCAGGAAAAAGAGGAATTTACTCCGATTAAAACAAGGCTTATAGCCTCTGCTATACTGCTTGTGCTGTTGATGTCGGTTTCAATGGGTCATATGATACATCTGCCCACGCCCGATATTATCAGCATGCACACGCATCCGCTGAATTTCACTTTAATTCAGCTTGTCTTAACGCTTCCTGTTATATATCTTAACAGAAAATTCTACTTTTCGGGTTTCAGGGCGCTTTTCAAGCTGCATCCTAATATGGATACGCTCGTAGCTCTTGGCTCATGCGCTTCGCTTTTGTACGGAATAGTCGAAACGGTAATTATTATTTATGCAACGGCGAAGGGTAATTTTGATTTGGCTCATTCAACGGCGCAGAACCTCTATTTTGAGGGTGCGGCTATGATTTTAACCCTTGTTACCGTCGGAAAATTCCTCGAAGAGCGTTCAAAAAAGAAAACGGGCACGGCTATTGCCAAGCTTGTGGATTTGACTCCGAAAAACGCAACGGTTATCCGTGACGGTGAGGAGGTTGTTATACCTACCGAGCAGGTTAAAAAGGATGACTTGGTTGTAATTCACCCGGGAGAGAGCATCTGTGTTGACGGTGTAATAGTTTCGGGCACTTCATCTGTTGACGAAGCGGCAATTACGGGCGAGAGCATACCCGTAAGCAAAAAAGTCGGCGACAGAGTTATATCTGCTTCCATAAATCAGAAAGGCTCGTTTACCATGAGAGCCGAAAAGGTTGGGTTTGAAACGACGCTTTCAAAAATAATTGATTTAGTTGAGAGCGCAGGCGCAACCAAGGCTCCTGTTTCAAAAATGGCAGACAAAATTGCAGGCATTTTTGTGCCCGTTGTAATGGGAATTGCCATTATAACTGCAGTAATCTGGCTGATTGCAGGCTACGGCATACCCTTTGCCTTTAAATGCGCTGTCAGTGTGCTTGTAATTTCCTGCCCGTGCGCTCTGGGTCTTGCTACTCCCGTTGCAATCACCGTTGCAGTCGGCAGATGTGCAGGAAAAGGCATTTTAATAAAATCTGCAGAGGCGATTGAAAATTTAAGCCATATTGACACCGTTGTGCTTGACAAAACAGGTACAATTACAAACGGCAGACCGAGCGTTGTTTCGGCAAAGCTTTTTGAATTTGACGGGAACGAATTTAAAAAAATTGCCTGTGCTATTGAAAAAAACAGCGAGCATCCACTGGCAGACGCAGTGGTGCGCTATTGCGAGGGCTTTGACGGCTTGAACGCAAGCGAATTCAGCTCGGTTACGGGTAAAGGCGTAAAGGCTGTTATAAACGGTGAAAATTATTTTGCAGGCACAGAGAGTTATATAAACTCTGTCGGTATTTCAACCTCTGACGAGCAAAGCTATATAAATGAAATAAAAGCTGACGGTCAGACGCTTATTTTTTTTGCTGACAGCAAAAAGCTTATTGCAATTCTCGGCGCAAAGGATGAAATAAAAGCTACAAGCATAGACGCCATAGCAAAAATGAAAGAGCTTGGCTTGAAAATTGTAATGCTTACGGGCGACAACGAGGGTGCGGCGGCTCTTGTTTCAAAGCAGGCAGGTATTGACGAATTCGTAGCCGGTGTTTTGCCTGAAAATAAGTTTGAAAAAATTGACGAATTAAAATCCCGGGGCAAAAAGGTTGCAATGATTGGCGACGGCATCAACGATTCGCCAGCATTGGTCCGTGCAGATGTCGGAATTGCCATTGGCAACGGTACGGATATTGCGATTGACTCGGCTGACATAGTACTTATGAACAGCGATTTGAATTCTGCGGCTGAGGCAATAGCTTATTCAAGAAAAACTATGGTAAATATCAAGGAAAATCTTTTCTGGGCATTTTTCTATAATGTAATCTGCATTCCGCTTGCGGCAGGAGCATATTACCACTCATTCGGCATAACGCTTTCACCCATGATAGCGGCGGCGGCAATGAGCCTGTCCTCTCTGTTTGTTGTAAGCAATGCATTAAGGCTTTATAAAAAATAAATTCAAATAAATAAAGGAGTTTTCGGTATGAAAAAGGAAATTAAAATTGACGGTATGCACTGTGAACACTGTGCGGCAAGTGTTGAAAAAGCACTTTCCTCCCTTGAGGGCGTTAAAAAGGTAAAGGTTAAGCTTCAGAAGGGCATTGCAAAGCTTGACGGCGAGGTTTCGGATGAAGCAATCAGGTCGGCTGTCGCAGAAGCAGGCTTCACGGTTACGGGAATTGAATAAAATTTTTCAGACACAAAAAAAGAGCAGGTCAAACCTGCTCTTTTAATTTTATAGACTTATTTGTTTTTTCTGACTGCCGAGGCTCTTATGAGAGCGAGTATTACCGTAATAACAGCCATAACTGCCGCAACTGCAAGCAGAGCTATTAAAAAGCCGTTTATAAAGCCTGTTGCCAGATAATACAAAGAGGCATTGACTATATTTATTTTTGAAGCAATTTTCAGAATAAGCGCCGCTGCAGGAGCGATTGCAAGCATAAGCACTGTGCCTGATGCGGAATAAATATAGTACCTGAGATAATTCTTTGCTTTTTTGAAAAACAGTCTGATTACAATAATTGCAAGCAATGCGAAAACTGCAATTCCCAGCACTGCCCATTTCAGCAAAGGCATATATCTTGTAAGCATATTTGAGGCGGTGTTGAAATATGATGTGTTGAACATATCTGCATATACCAGGTACATACTGTTCATTTCATCGCTGATAACCTCAAGGTTTTCAACAAGCGCATCATTTATCACGAAGCCCTTTTCCTCTGCATAGCCTTTTAAAGCCTCAAGAAGCTGTGCTTTTATCTGCTCGTCAGAAGTTTTATCGCTTGGGCTGTTTTTATAAAACCCTTCAACGCTGCTTTTAGTATATTCGGTTATAAGCTGAGGAGTAATTATATTTTCAAAAACCCCGTCAAAAAAGCTTTCGTCAATGTTGCACGCAGCGCCGTAAGAAACAAATACCTCTTTCATTTCTTCCCAGACCGACTGAGCATAACCCGAATGTACGCATACATATGAAGTGTAAGCAGGATTCAGCGCTGTCAGCTTCAGCGTGCCGAGTATGCACAAAAGCACAAGTGAAACGCTGAGAAGGAAGGACAGCAATCCGCATAATACAGAGCGGAAGCGTTTTGCGCCTTTAGTCATAGTTTCCACTCTCCTTATTCATACAGATTTACCTGTGGACCCGATACAAATTCGCAGAAGGCAAAATACCTTTGCGGCGTGGAAGCAAGAGTATCTATAGGCCAGCAGGTGTAAAGCATAAGTATTTCCTTGTCGCCGTAAAGCTCAGGCTCATACAAATTGTAATAATCAGGCTTGCTCATATCTACAATTTTGGTTTCGTAAATTCTGTAAACAAACGAGCCGTAATTGGTTTCGACATGCACAAGGTCGCCTATCTGCGCCTGAGGCAGGGTGTGGAAATAAGTGTTGTTGTGTGCGGCAACAAGAACGCCGGTATTGCAACCGGGAATGTGACTCATCATAGACATACAAGCGCCCTTTTTCAGCAAAGGCGTGCTGTCGCCGAAAATAAGGTCGCAGTCAATCTGTGTGTTATCGACCTTGATGTTGCCGAAAACATCGCCCCATGCGGGATATTCAAAATCGTCAACAGTCAGTATGCCGCTGCGAATTCCCGTAGTACCGTTGAAAATACTGTTCGTCTCTGATTTCTCAACGGTTGCAGCATTTGCATTTGAAAACGCAATGCTGTATACAGAAATCAAAGGGTCAATAATCGGGGTAAGACATACGAAGAACAGTATGTATCCGCAAATTAAAAAAACTATCGGAAGAATTATAAAATTCCCCCGATAGCTCTTCTTACTCCGATTTTTTTCGGAATTAGTCCTCATCAGTTTCCTTGCGGTTCTTCTTAACTGCAACGCTTGCTGCTGCAAGAACAGCAACTGCTGCTACGCCGCAAACTGTAGCTGCTGAATAATCAGCACCTGTCTTTGCAAGACCTGATCTGGTGATTGCAAGCGGGAACTCTGCAACTGTAGCGCCTGATGCGTCTTTAATGATTAACTTTGCTGTTGCGCTGGTTAAATCATCTGCGTCAGCGATGTGGCCTGAAGTTGAAAGAGTGTAACCGAGAACTGCTAAAACGTCGCTACCATACTTAAGAAGGTCTTTTGTTGCGCCCTGCTTTTTGATGTCAGCGATCTTTACGAGCTTCTTTGACTGGCAATACTTAAGAGCGTCGCCGAGAATGCTCATGATCTGGTTATACTGAGCTTCAGTAACATCAGTCTTGGCAAAAATGTTCTCAACTGTTGAGAAGAAGTTGCCACCGGCAGTGATTGTAACACCGTCAACAACATAAGCTGTCTTCATATAGTCGATGATTTTCTTCTCGTAATCGTTAATTCCGGCTGCTGCAGCAGGAATCATTGAAACAACAAGAAGGACAGCTACAACCATGAGGCATGCCAATTTTTTCATGTTAGGAACTCTCCTTTAGAAAAATTTTCTCTACCATTGAGCAGTGATAGCTATGATACTCAATGCAGATATGGTTATTATAGCACAAGCTTTTTAATTTGTAAACACAAATTTTAAAATTGACAATAATATACAAAATACCACCTGCACGAATACAGGTGGTATAAATGTTACACAAAAATTATAACTCAGCGAAATACTTAATGGTTCTAACCATCTGTGAAGTGTAGCTGTTCTCGTTGTCATACCATGAAACAACCTGAACCTCATAGAGATCGTCAGCAATCTTTGAAACCATTGTCTGTGTAGCGTCAAAGAGTGAACCGAATCTCATACCGATAACATCGGAAGAAACGATGGGCTCCTCATTGTAGCCGAAGCTCTCGGAAGCAGCAGCCTTCATAGCAGCATTGATGCCTTCCTTTGTAACATCAGCACCCTTAACAACAGCTGTAAGGATTGTTGTTGAACCTGTCGGAACGGGAACTCTCTGAGCTGAACCGATAAGCTTGCCGTTAAGCTCGGGAATAACAAGACCGATAGCCTTTGCAGCACCTGTTGAGTTGGGAACGATGTTAGCAGCGCCTGCTCTTGCTCTTCTCATGTCGCCCTTTCTGTGAGGACCGTCAAGAATCATCTGGTCGCCTGTGTAAGCGTGGATTGTTGACATAATACCTGACTGAATAGGTGCATAGTCGTTAAGAGCCTTAGCCATAGGAGCAAGACAGTTTGTTGTGCATGATGCAGCAGAAATGATCTGGTCATCAGCTGTAAGTGTGTTCTCGTTAACTGAGAAAACGATTGTCTTGAGGTCGTTGCCTGCGGGAGCAGAAATAACAACCTTCTTTGCGCCTGCCTGAATGTGAGCCATTGACTTTTCCTTTGAGCAGTAGAAACCTGTGCACTCAAGAACTACATCAACACCGATTTCGCCCCAGGGGAGCTCAGCAGCATTAGCCATAGCATAAATCTTAAGAACCTTGCCGTCAACTGTGATTGTGCCTGCTTCGTCATCAGCTGAAACTGTGTGAAGATTTTCACCGATTCTGCCGCAGTAACCGCCCTGTGCGGTATCATACTTAAGAAGATTTGCAAGCATTGAGGGCTTTGTAAGGTCGTTGATAGCAACTACTTCGTAACCTTCAGCACCGAACATCTGTCTGAAAGCGAGTCTGCCGATACGACCGAAGCCGTTAATTGCAACTTTTACTGACATGGGAATTACCTCCAAAAATAATATATTATTTTATTGCGATATTATTTTATACCGATTTCGGCAAATATGCAAGAGGTTTTATTATCAAGTGTGAAATTTTTGTCAATCTGCCTAAAATATGCGATTGAGAATTAAAAAAGGATATACTATTCACAAATAACAAGTATTACACGGGAGAATTGTATGACGGGCGGGCAGATTTCGGCAGAGCTTGCAAGGCTTTATGACGATTTTGAAAAAGGCGGACAGATAAATAACATCAGAAACGGACTGCAGAATATATTTGACGAGTGCTTTTTGAATGCGCTTTGCGGCAGCTTTTACAGAGAGGCTCTTGACAGAAGCTTTTCTCTGCTGCGCAGGGTTGAAAATTCAGCTCTGCCCTATGTTTCGGTCAAATACAGGTTTGACGCCTCCTATGCTGTTGAGGGCTTGTGCTTCTGCGCTGATGTGTTAGGCTTTGAAAAGGGCAAAAAGATTATATTTGAAAGCTCGGGCAATACAATATATATAAGCGCAGATATGAAGGGATTTTTGTTTTCGGTTTCAAATCTTCTTGCTAATGCGGTAAAGTATTCAGCGGGCGAGGATATAATTGTAACCCTTAAATCTGACGGTAAAAACGCTCTGCTGTGTATTTCTGACAGCGGGGAATTTTCCTATGACGCCTTTCAGTCAGCGGTTATAAAAACGGGGAGTTTAGGTTTTGCTGTCAGGTTTTTTGAAAGCTCGGGAGGGGCATTTGCAATGGAAAGCTCTGACGGCTTGACTGCCGTTGCGGTGAAGCTTCCGCTGGCAAAAAACAGTCTGCCTGCAGTTTTGCCCCTTGGCATAGAGGAATTATTATATGACAGGCTTTCCGTAATATACACTGCCTTCTGTGGGCATTGAACAAAAAATTATATTGACAAGCATTAAAAAGTGTTTCATAATGCAATCAACAGAGAATTGTGCATTACATGGAAATATACGGCGGTGATTGGTTTATGGCAGACAATAATATCTCGGTACGCTTGCCTGAGGATTTTACGGTTACGGCACACTCAGGCTGTGAGGGTACGCCCGACAATTCAATGGAATTTATAAGAAAGGGCGTTGAAATAAACGCTCAGATTTTAGAGGTTGATGTAACCTTCAGAGCTGACGGAACGCCCGTGCTTATTCACAAGGAGCAGGCTGACGCAGACGAGGGTCTGCTTTTTGACGAGGCTGTCAGATACATAAGTGAAAATTCGGACACCGTCAGATTAAATCTCGATTTGAAATCGACAGCAAATCTGCCCAAGATTGTCAGAATTCTTGACAATTACGGTATGAGAGAGCGTTGCTTTTACACGGGCGTAAATGCGGATTTTGTCGAAGCGGTCAGAGCGGACGGTGAATTGCCTTACTATCTAAACACAACCATTACCCGTTGGAAAAAACATTCCCCGAAGGAACTTAATGCTGCTTTGGAAAGGGTAAAAAAGAGCGGAGCTATCGGAATCAACTGCAGTCTGAAATATGCTTCAAAGGAAATGGTTGAGCTTTTCAGAGAAAACGGATTGCTTGTTTCTTACTGGACGGCAAACAGCAAGAAAGAAATGATAAAGCTTCTTAATATTGCTCCTGACAATATTACAACACGCTTTCCCGTATTTCTTAATGAAATAATAGAAAGCGCCAGATAAAATCAAAGAGAGAACAGCGCAAAATCTGTTCTCTCTTTTTATACATTTATATAATTATATTTCTATATCAAGCTCAACAGGACAGTGGTCCGAGCCGTAAATCTCGGGGTGAATTTTTGCGTCAACTAATTTTTCTCCCAATCTTTCGGAGGTTATGAAATAGTCAATTCTCCACCCTACATTTCTCTCTCTTGCTTTCATACGGTAGCTCCACCACGAATACGCATTTTCAAGGTCGGGGTAAAAATAACGGAAGCTGTCAATGAAGCCGCAGTCGAGAATTGTTGTCATCTTTTCACGCTCCTCGGGAGTGAAACCCGGATTTTGCGTGTTGGTTTTCGGGTTTTTAAGGTCAATTTCTTTGTGTGCAACATTCAGGTCGCCGCAGTAAATAACAGGCTTTTTCTTATCAAGAGAAAGCACATACTTTCTGAACAAATCCTCCCAGCTCATACGGTATTCAAGTCGGCGCAGACCGTCCTGTGAATTGGGCGTATAGCAGGTTATAAAATAGAAATTTTCAAATTCAAGGGTAATAACTCTGCCCTCGTTATCGTAAAAAGCCTGCTTGATTCCGTAACTTACGGACAGAGGCTGTTCTTTTGTGAAAATTGCCGTTCCCGAGTAGCCTTTCTTTTCGGCGTAATTCCAATATGAATAATAGCCCTCGGGCGCAAAGTTAATCTGCCCCTCCTGAAGCTTTGTTTCCTGCAGGCAGAAAATATCGGCGTCAAGCTCGTTAAAGGCATCCAAAAAGCCTTTGTTCATACAAGCCCTGAGTCCGTTAACATTCCACGAAATAAATTTTTTCATAGCATCGCCTCCGTCTGTAATTTATAATAACATATCGGCTGACTAAAATCCACCCGAAATTTTGTTGACTTTATGCTCCAAAGAGGGTAAAATACACACGACTAATTAAAAGGCAGGCAGTATAATGGCTAAAAACCCGATTTTTGATAAAATAAAATATTTTATTCTCGATATGGACGGCACATTTTATCTTGGCAACAACATAATTGACGGTTCGCTCGACTTTCTTGAAAAGGTAAAAGCAGTCGGTAAGGATTTTTGCTTTTTTACAAACAATTCTTCAAACAACACCGAGGTTTGCCGCACAAAGCTTCACAATATGGGCTGTGATGTTGAGGACGGCAAAATTGTAATTTCCTCGCACATTACTATTGATTATCTCAACACATACTGCAAAGGGCAGACGGTTTATCTTCTGGGTAACGAAAGACTTACACGGGATTTTGAAAGCGCAGGCATAAAGCTTGTTGACGAGAACCCCGATATTGTTGTTCTCGGCTTTGACACAACGCTTACTTACGAAAAGATGAATAAGGCGTGCCGTTATCTTGCCGAGGGCAAAAGGTATATTGCTACTCATCCCGATTTCAACTGTCCCACAGCAGACGGCTTTATGGTTGACACAGGCTCTATGATGGCTATGTTTAAGGCAAGCACGGGCAGAACGCCCGAGGTTATGGGCAAGCCGTACGCCACAACGGTTGAGTACCTTGAAAAGAAGCTTAACTGCACAAAGGAGGAGCTTTGCTTTGTAGGCGACAGGCTTGAAACCGATATAGCAATAGGTATGAAAAACGGCGTTACCTCGGTACTTGTGCTTACGGGTGTTACCGATTTGGAGAGCTATGAAAAGAGCGACATTAAAGCAACCTTTGTTGCAAAATCACTTAAAGCACTCGGCGAAGAGCTTTAATATTTAATAATGGCAAAAGGCGGTTTTTAATCGCCTTTGTTTTTTACAGGTGAATTTTATGAACGAAATACTAATTGAAAAAGCACTTGCATCAGTAAAAAAGCTGTTTGAAGGCAATTCCGACGGGCATGATTTTTTTCATACCGAAAGAGTATATAAAACGGCTCTTAAGCTTGCAAAGACAGAAAATGCTGACCTTGAAATTACAGCTCTTGCGGCAATTCTTCACGATGCTGACGACAGAAAGCTTTCGCCCGAAACCTGCGAAAACAAACTCAATGCAGGAAATATTTTAACCGAGCTTGGAATCGACAGTGAAAGACAGACAGCTATTCTTAAAATCATTTCAGAGGTATCTTTTGTCGGTACGGATTCCCCCGTGCCCGAAACAAAAGAGGGTAAATGCGTGCAGGACGCTGACCGCCTTGACGCTATGGGCGCAATAGGAATTGCAAGAGCCTTCGCCTTCGGCGGAAGCAGGGGAAGGCAGATGTATAACCCCGACATAAAACCCACGCTGAACGCAGACAGCAGGACCTATGCGAAAATTGAAAACTCAACCTCGGTAAATCATTTTTATGAAAAGCTGTTTTTGTTAAAGGATATGATGAACACCGAAGCGGCAAAGCGTATAGCTAAAGAGCGAGAGCAGTTTATGAAAGAGTTTTTAGAAGAGTTTTATAAAGAGTGGAACGGGTAAGACAAATTCCGAGAAAAAACATAAACAAAAGCAGACTTGAAAAAATCAAGTCTGCCTTTTTTAATTTCTGACAATTTTTTGCGCCTGCTTCATAACCGATATAAGCGGTACTACAAGCAACGCACAGAAGAAATTGCTCACACCGTGTATTGCGTCATACGGAAGCCCTGCAATAATCCAGCTTACCATACCCTTGAAATCAAGGTGGAACATAAGCGCCTGATACGGTGAGTACAGCGTACCGTACAGAAAGCCGTGCAATGCGCAGACGACCATATAAACAACAGGTGCAACCTTTTTAGGCATTTCTTTGGGTAACAGCATACCTGCGCCCCAGAGCACTGTCCATATATATAAGTACGGCCACCACCATATTGAAAAGCCGTTCATAAGTCCCGTAATAAACACAAAGGTATATATAGGGTAAAGCGCCTTTTGCCTGTATACAACTGTTTCTGCCATTATAAATACTGCAAGCAGATGCACATTGGGCAGTATTTCAAGCGCTATTTTTGAGGCATACATCAAGGCTCCCAGCATACCGAACAGAGCAATCTCTTTAATGTTCAGTTTCATTTTGTTTTATCAGCCTGCTGTTGCCACAAAGCTGTAGGTTGTGCCTGCAACAAGCTCTGTTGCATCAACACCCTTTTCTGCATAAGCGTCGCCTACATAGAAAGCCCAGTACATATGGTCTGCATCATAGTCAAGCGTAATGCCGTTAACGGTTTTAACATAAAGACCGTATTCTGACTCGTCGCCTGCAATAAGGTTGTTTTCAAGCAATGCTGCGCCAACGGTAGCTGCGTCTGAAGAAATTTCAAACGTTGTTTCCTTGCCGTCAGCGTCCTTGGCAATGAAGGTAAATACCTTTTCGCCCTGACCGAGCTTTGTTGCGTCCTCTGAAACATCTGCTGCAACGGGAGCTGTTGTTTCGGGAGCTTTGTCATTCTGTTTACCGCATCCTGCAAATACTGCGATTGCCACAACAAGCGCTAAGCAGAGAAGCAATGACAGAATTTTTGTAAATCTTGTCATTTTCATAATTCTTTTCTCCTGTTTTAGATTTTATTTTTGTTTTCCCCGGTCGGCGCTCGCAACCATACGGAGATTTCTGAAGGCAGGATATTTCGACTCGGCGCACTTTACCGCCTTCTCAAAGCAGAGCTTCAATGGCGTGTCCCCGAATTTGTGGCTTCGGGCAAGGTAAAGAAAAAGCGCCTCACGGCGGCGGGCCCGTACAGGATTTTCACCTGTTTCCCCTTATCCTTCGCAGTTATTTTAGCACAAATATAAATATATGGCAATAATTTTAAAAACACAGCAAGGCAATTTGCCCTGCTGTGCTTCTGTATAAAGTATTTGAAGTTGTTATGCAACAGCAACAAAACTGATTGAATTGTTGTTCGCATAGGTTTCGGCATAGGAGCCTGCCTGCCCGTAAATTGTGAGGTTGTTACAATCGGCAAAGCTGTTGGCATTGATACTCTTAACGCTTGACGGAATAGTAACAGATGTAAGACCGGTACATCCCTTAAATGCGTAGGTGCCTATACTGGTTACGGTATCGGGGAGCACAACCTCCTGAAGCCCCGTACAGTTAAGGAATGCTCCGTAGCCGATGGTCTTTATACCGTCTGATACGGTTACCTTCGTAATCTGCGTATTGTTTCTGAACGAGTAATTGTCGATGCCGATAATATTATAGCCGTCAATTACTGCAGGAACTTTTACATTGCTGCCGTTACCGACATATCCCGTAATTTTTGCGTTATTGCCGCTTGTAACGGTGTAAGAGAAATCGGTGTTGTCAAAGCCGTTCATAAGCCTGTCAATTTTATATGCGTCAAAAGCGTCTACTGCGCTGTCGCCGTTTATGTCGCCTGCAATAAGGCCGTAAATTGTAAGTCCGTTGCCTTCAAGGTAGCTTTTTGCTATCTGATAATCTGCAAGAGTAATCTCGCCGTCTTCATTGATGTCGCCTGTTTCAATTTCTTCAATATTCACAAACGGAATGTTATTTTGGTTTGCAAAGCCCTCTGCGCCTGTGTTCGGACTGCCGTAAATTCTTTCAAGACTTCTCTCTTCCTGCCCCGTCTGTTCATTGTAATCAACGAAAGCTCTATCATAAATGAAGCCTACCGAATGGGGAATAAGAATTTCCTTGAGTCCCGTACAGCCGACAAAGGTCGCCTCGTCAATTCTTGTAATGCTGTCGGGAAGAATAACTCTGTCAACCTTACTGCAGTTCCCAAAGGAGAACATTGCCATAAGCTTTGTGCCGGGCTTTACGGTAAACATTCCTTCATAATTTTGATCAACTCTGAGAAGATAACCGTTGCAGTAAACTACTCCGTCCTCAAACGGTATTGCCGTATGGTCAATTACCTGTGCGCCGATTTCCTGAACATTATTTCCGAGGACAAGCTCACGGAGATTCGTGCATCCGCTGAAGGCAGAGAAGCCGATATTTTCAACGCTGTCGGGAACGGTAATCTTTGTTACGCTTGTAAGTCCGCTCATTGAGAATGCGCCGAGCTCCTTAACCGTGTATCCGTCAATCACAGACGGGATTGTAACAACAGTATCGCTGCCCTGATAGGAACAGCCCTGAAAAACATCGGAATAAAGCATCGCCGCACCGTCGGGGCGTATGCAGTATTTCCACAGTCCGTCCTGACTGAGATAAACGGTGTTATCATGGAAGGTAAAGCCGTAGGTGTCTGCATAAGTTTCTGCGGCAGTACCCGAATAACCGTAAATCTCAAAGCCGTCAACGGGCACATCCTCGCCTGCCTGCTCGTCATAGAAGTAACCGAAAGCGCCGTAACCTATAGTTGTAACGCTTGCGGGTATTTCAATTTCTCTTAATGATGTGCTTGCAAAGGCAAAGGCGCCGACGTTTGTAAGATTGTGTGGAAGTATTACAAAATCAAGTGCGCCGCAGAGGTTAAAGGCATTTACGCCTATTGAGGTTACGCTGTCGGCAATATCAACATCATAAACATTTGATTGGATAAATGCGTCCTGACCGATATTGGTTACGCCGTCAAGAATTACAACCTTTTCAATATCAAAATCTCTCCACGGAGAAATCAGAGCCTCGTTTGCGCCGGGTACCATACCGTAGTCAGCCATAGCACCGTTGCCCGAAATTGTAAGCGTACGGGAAGCCTCGTCATATGACCACTCGCAGTCGCCCGTAGTGCCCGAGGTTGCTATGCCGATAAACTCAAATCCGTTTTCGTCTGCATACTGCTCTGCGTAGCTGCCGTAATAGCCGTAAATTCTTTCAAGCGGGCAGATTTCACGCTGAAGCTGATCGTCATAGTAATTGAATTTGCAATTAATCTCTGTTACACTTGCAGGAATAAAGATTTCTCTTAAGCTTCTGCAGCCTACAAACATAGCCATACCGATTGATGTAATCGAGTCGGGAAGTTCAACCCTGTTGATGCCGGCGCAGTTTCCGAAAGCGAACAAAGCCATAAGCTTTGTGCCGTCATTTACACGGAAACATCCGTTCCAGTTTTGGTCAACCCTGAACAGATAACCGTTAATATAAATACCGCCGTCTCTGTTGTATTCGGGATTGTTTGAAAGCGCCGTGTTGTCAATTGTCTGAGCGCCGATTTCCTGAACATTATTGCCGAGTTCAAGCTCGTAAAGCGAACTGTCGCCGCTGAACGCCGAGAAACCGATAATCTCAACGCTGTCGGGAACGGTAATCTTTGCTGCATTTGTAAGTCCGCTCATTGAAAATGCACCGAGTTCTTTTACGGTGTGTCCGTCAATAGTTGACGGAATTGTAACGACCGTGTCGCTTCCCTGATAAGAACAGCCCTGGAAAACATCGGAATAAAGCATTGCCGCACCGTCGGGTCGGATGCAGTATTTCCACAGACCGTCCGCACTGAGATAAACGGTGTTATCGTGGAAAGTGAAGCCGTTTGCATTTGCATAGGTCTCTGCAGCCGTTCCCGAATAACCGTAAATCTCAAAGCCGTCAACGGCAACATCCTCGCCTGCCTGCTCGTCATAGAAGTAACCGAAAGCGTCGTAACCTATAGTTGTAACGCTTGCGGGAATTTCAATTTCTCTTAATGATGTGCTTGCAAAGGCAAAGGCGCCTACACTTGTAAGATTATGAGGAAGAGTTACAAAATCAAGTCCGCCGCAGCCGTTAAAGGCGTTTGTGCCGATTGAGGTAACGCTGTCGGGAAATTCAACATCATAAACATTTGAGAAAATAAATGCGTCCTGACCGATATTGGTTACGCCGTCAAGAATTACAACCTTTTCAATATCAAAATCTCTCCACGGAGAAATCAGAGCTTCGTTTGCGCCGGGTACCATACCGTAGTCAGCCATTGCGCCGTCGCCGGATATTTCAATGGTCTTACTGCTGACATCATAGCTCCAGTCGCAATCGCCCGTTGTACCACCGAGAGGAGCAACCTTGAAATTAAATGTTGTTTCATAAGCTCTCGGCGTGGTTGCCCAGTCGAATTCCTCGTTTTCGGCAGGATTTTCGTAAAGCCATGTATCGTAATCTACATTAGTTCCGTAATTCAGATTTTCTGCACTGACAATTATAATAAAGTCATCAGCCAAAAAGTCATCCTTATAATCGTCAAAGAAGGAAGCAGGACCTGCGTCGATTATTGTAAAACCTGCGTCCTCAAGGACATCTGTATCCCAGCCGATATAGTCCTGATAATAGCCATGGTCGGCATTTCGCAGATCTGTGCGGAAGGCTATTGCCTTTGTTTCGTCCTCGTCAAAGAAAACCGAGTCGCCGTCATTGTAAATCATGCCGTACTGATCAACCATATAAATGCACGGATTATATTCCCTTAATTCAAGAGCAAGATGGCACTTTGCCGCAGGTGTATCGTTTTCGTAATCGATTTCGTCATTCTCGTTTTCGGGATAATAAAACACTCCGAAGCAAAGCTCGGTTGTATTGATGAAATCTCTGTTATTATCCGGTTCAATATAAATGCCGTAGCCTACATCGGGATAACCCTTTTCAACAGCATCACAGAATTCAACATGATAACCGTCTTCCGTTACCTGATTGAAATTAAACGAATAGAAATTCGTTACATTAAAACGGGGGTTGAATTCATAGTCGGAATTGACCTGAAGGAAAATGCTTTCATCTCTGTCTATGTAAAGAGTTGTGCCGTCAAAAACCGTCTTTTCAAAGCCGCTTCTTGTATATACTGTTGCATCACAGTAAAGTCTCCACGGCTCACGCACTTCAACATTAAGACTATTTGTAAGCACGGTAGGAGTATCCGACCAGCTGAAATTCGCCCACATATTTTCCCAGCTGAAATTCTCGGGAAGCTCATAAAGCGAATAGGTCATTCTTGCCTGCGTGCCTATTTCCATATTGTCAGGTACGCTAACCTCACAACCGAAGCAGCCGGGGTCGATTTCGTTGCTTGCATAACCGAGCGTCTGTGCGTCGCCCTCGGTAACAGTAAAGCCCATGCTTGTAAGGCTGTCAGGGAAATTCCCCTCGCCCCCAACGCCGTAATTAAAGCCTACTGCGGGGAAAACGCCGTGAGAAACATTGTCCCAGTGCGTATCGCACCAAAGGAAAATGCTTTCGCCGGGAACAAGCTTGAGTGTTTCGCCGTCCAGATATCTGTTGCCGTTGCTGTCTCTTACAACAGCATACATAAGATAGTTGTCAAGCGAAATAAAAATCTCTGTCGGAAAATGCAAATCCTCGCCGTCGGGGTCGGGATTTCTGAAGGAAGCAACGCCGTTGTCTATAAACATCTCGCCCGTGTATCCATCGAGTGCAAGGGCATAGATATGCATAGTGTTTGCATCAAATGCGCCGCTTATTTCAAATTCTATGTTATAGATTTCTTCACTGTCATAGGTGCGGATTTCGTCATTTTCATCAAGCTCGGCATTGATGATATCGAGTGTAACCGCATCGTTGCCGCTGCCAAAAACAACCGTGTCGCTGTCAATAACGGCGGCATCCTTAAAACGGATTACATGCTCCTCATACCAGCTTTCGTTGCCGCCGCCTGTCGATTCAATACCGAAACGCAGTTCGCCTTCGCCGGGCAGATTAACGCTGTCCAGCACAATTTCATAATTGCCGTCAACATCGGGAAAATCGCAGTAGTTGTTTATTCCCCTTATTACGACTCTCATATTGTCATAGTCGAAATTGTTGCTGACGGTAAAGGTAAGACCGTTCAGACTGTTGCCGGCAAGATGAACGGAGCCGTTTTCAATATTTGCTCCCGTTATATAAATAGCAACCTGCTGACCGTTAATATCAAACACTGCCGAATTACCGTCAAATGTGTCGGTTTCAAAGCAGATGTCCCTGCCGCCCGCTGCAAATACGCTCACGGGCGCAACTGACAAAAGCAGGCAGACTGAAAGAATAATTGCGAGTATGGATTTTGCTGAATTCTTCATAGTTTCCAACTCCTTAAAAAGATTAGGGGAATCTAACGAATTTTGCAACGCTTCCACGCTACGGAGTATATTGAATTGTGCTTTTGAATAAACTGCAAGGATTTGCGGCAGTTCAATCTTTTTTCATTGTATCATACATATATAAACTTATCAATACATATTGACGATATAATTATGCATACAGAACAGCAAGCCGAAAAAACAAACGGACCTGAAAACAGGTCCGTTTTGAGCTTTTATAAATGTTTTTATTTTTCAACCATATGAACATTGATATGGTTATATGTCATCTCGACATTGTTAAGGTCAAATTCCTTCTTTATGTTTTCAAGCAATGCGAAATAAGCGTCCCAGTATTTTTTGGTAGTTGTCCATGCTCTTACAACATAGCGTATGCTGTTTTCGTCATATGAAAGCACTGCAACAAAAGGCGGCTGGGGCTTGTCAATAAACAGCTCGCTGTCATCAACAGCCTTGAGAATTGCCGTACGCACGGTTTCAATCGGCGAATCGTAGCTTGCGGAAATTTCAAGGTCAACCCTTCTCTTTTCCTGCGCCGTGTAATTCACAATTTTCGAAGAGGTGATTTTACTGTTCGGCACAAAAATCATTTTGTTGTCAATGGTAACTATTTTTGTGTGGACAATGCTTATAATCACAACCGTTCCGCTTATGTCGTCAATCTCGACAAAGTCGCCGCTTCTGAAAGGCTTTGAAACTATGAGCATAACGCCGCTTGCAAGGTTTGAAAGCGTGTCCTGAACTGCAAGCGAAGCGGCAAGACCTACAACCGAGAAGGCGGCTATCAGACTTGTTGCAGAAATGCCCAGCGCATCAACTACTATTATTGCAAGAATAAAATACAGAATAATTTTTATTGCGATTTTTAAATACTTTTTTAATGTTCCGTCAACACCTGTACGGTCAATAAGCTTTGCAAAAATCCTGACTAAAAATTTTATAAGCAGATAGCCTACTACAAAGGTTATGACGGCTGCAAGAATTTTACCGACCGTGAACTGACCTATTGAATAATCCAAAATTTCCTGAAATTTCATTTTTTAATCCTTACTTAACAAAGTGAATTGCAGACGCAAGCATAAACTGTGCTGCATAATAAAGCGTATGGTTGATAATAACATTAACAGGTGTGTTTTTGTCCTGCTTTACGCTGAAGTACATGCCCGAAAGCACAAGGTCTGAGAAAAGGAACAGCGCAGCACCTATTGTCATAATAACCCAGCATTTTTCAAAGCCTGTTATGTATGCCGTAACAGCCGAGGTTGTCAGCGTTAGGGACAGCGTGGTTGAATAAAGAAAAACGATAGGCTTGAATTTGCCGTAGCTTAAGCCCATGGGCTTTTCAAGCAGAACTGCGCCTGTCGAAATAACAAGTGCGCCGACTACAGAAGCAAAAATTGACCAGAAGGTCCACGGCGAATTGTGCAGTATGGCTGAGATAAAGAAGATATGACCTATTAAGAACGAAATAAAGCCGGCATATAAGAATGAGTCCTTATTTTCAAGGTACATCCATTTAAGGTCAAGCCAGATGTCGCCTAAAAGACCGAACATAAAGCCCATAATCATAAATGAGGTGAACTCATAGAACGAGGTTTTCTGATGCGCTGCTGTCATGGCTGTTGCCACAAAGCTTACCGAAGCGACTGTTTTTGAAAACAGTCCGAAGAAACCGCCTTTTTTAACACGCAAAATCAGAAACACCGCAGTAATAATTGCTCCGGTTACAAGAGTAATCAGATAATAATTGTAGGTCATATCCACACTTCCTTTTTGTTGTAATCAGTGTTTTTATTTTACTACAACATAATAAAAAATACAATACTGCATTTAAAGGCGGAATTTTGAACATTTTATAATAAATTGACCAAAAAATCGCTTGCATTTGACAAAAATGGATGTTATAATAAATCATATGATATTATTGACGGATTTTACACCTTTTTTGGCGCAAATCTGCAATACAGGCGATACACGGCGGTTGTTTCACACACAGGAGGAATAAATGAAAGCAGATTTACATTGTCACACCAAATTATCAGACGGCTCACTCGGAATTGAAGATTTAATTGCACTTGCAAAGAAAAGAGAACTTGACACCATAGCAATAACCGATGTTGACTGCCTTGCCGCAACGGTAAGAGGCAAGATTATAGGCGAGCGTTACGGAATAAATGTTATTCAGGGCGTTGAAATATCTTCAACAGACTCAAAAAGCGGTAAGTTAGTGCCGATTTTGTGTTATCTCAGCGATATGCCCGACAGACTTGAGGGCCTTTGCTACAAAAATTCTCTTGCCCGTAAAAAAGCGGCGCATATTACCATGCTTAAAACCGCAAAGCGTTTTCCGATTACGACGGAGTTTATAATCAAATGCGCAACAGGCTCCACCAACATTTTCCCCTGCCACATTATGCAGGCTCTTATGGAAAGCGGCTTTACAACATCATTTTACAGCGAGCTTTATAACGAGCTTTTCACCAAGGGCACTCCCGAAAGCATTGTTATGGAGCCGAAATTCCCCGACATTGACGAGGTTATAAATGCAATTCACGAAGCAGGCGGCATAGCGGTTGCGGCGGCGCCTTATAAATATGATGTTGTTGACTGCATTGACAGACTTATTGAAAACGGAATTGACGGCATTGAGGTATGGCATCCGTCAGCAGATGAGGAACAGCAGGCACAGCTTAAAAAGCTTGCAACCAAAAATAAACTGCTTATGACCGGCGGCAGCGACTTCAGAGGTATGTATAACACACAGAGCCTTACAGTAGGCGATTACGGAACGCCTGAGGACGCACTTTCAAAGCTTATGGGTTATAAGGCAAAGCAGAAAAGACTTGCAAAGAAGGCTCAGAAGGCAGCGGCACAGGCGGCAGAATAACCGGAGGTAAAAATGGACGATAACGATGTTAAAATTTTTGTCGCTAAATCCAAAAAAGAAAATGACGACAGCATAGCGTTAATTGAAGAGATGAATACTCAGCGTTCCAACGGCAACAGACAGAGAGCCAAGGATCTGGGCAAGTATCTTGCTGAGCGTTTTCTTAATACCGAACAGCTCTGCAAGGAGCTTGAAACTAAGGTAGGACCGCTTGATTACCCCGAAGAGATTATTTTCCAGGTTGAAATTCTTGTTTTCTTCACTGCAGAGTACTGCATAAACAGATTGCTTCCGAACACCCTTGTAAAAAGCACGGCTATCAATACTATTTATGACGAAATTCACAAGAAAAATGATGCGTTTTACAAGACCTTTTCAGACAGCATTGAGTACAGCTTTTATTACCTTGCGCTTAAAAAGGAAGATGTCATAACAGCTCTCGGTAAGGCGTTTGCAATGATTTGCCGTAAGGAAAAGGATGAGAGCTTTATAGAGCTTGGTAAAAATGTGTTTATTGCAGTTACCAAAGAGGTAGAAAGCATTATCGCTGGGTATGAATTTGTTGCATAAATTATTATAATAACCATATAACAAAAAGAGCGTTGCTTTGGCAACGCTCTTTTTTAGGTCGGTAACCCAACCGGCTGGTGGACTTGAAGGGATTCGAACCCTCGACCCCCACAATGCGAATGTGGTGCGCTCCCAACTGCGCTACAAGCCCTTATAATATATTATTAAATTTGCAAATGCTCTGTCTGTTTTAATAAAAAAATCCGCTGCGCTTTCCCTCAGAAACATTGTCGCACTGCTCGCTTGCAGCGCTTCGCATTGCTCTGTGTTTCTTCACCTGCGTCGAACGCCTTCTTCTGCCACCGGCAGCGGCGTTCTCCTCGCCCAACTGCGCTACATCAGAACTTTTAATTCAAATACTCTCCGTTCTCTTTGATTTTTTCAATCTTGTCGCCCTTGACGAAATACACCGTATCGGAAATATCCATAAACGGCTTGTCATTATATGAGTCTGTATAAAACTCGTCAATTTTAATGTCGCCGTAAACCTCACGGAAGCGTTTGATTTTATTTTCCCTGAAGCACATTGAACGGATTTCGCCCTTTTCTATGTCGAGGTCGCTTCCTATAATATGCTTTATGCCGATTCTTGCGCAGATTTCGTTTAAAACCACTTCGGGCGATGCTGACAGAATAACATCGTCATCGGCCTGTATTTCTTTGTAAAAAGGTTTGATTTTCTTTTCGTGCAAATCCCAGAATTCCTTTATGGCTTCGGGTATGTTGCCGAATTTAAGACAGCAGGCTCTGAAAATTGCGCCGTATTCGTTTATGACCTCGTCAATGCCGAGCTTTCCGCTTTTGTATTTAATTACGCCCGCAACAAATTTAGGAACATACCTTACAACCTGCAAAGGATATTTCTT
>ONBD01000022.1:24022-29129 GCA_900315985.1 uncultured Eubacteriales bacterium
TTTATTGTAGCATATGAGCTTGAATTTAACAATAAAAAAATCCCCTTGTTACAGGGGATTAAAAGAGAGAATCCTACTGGCAGCCGCAACCGTCATTGCTGCAGCCGCAGCCGTCGCTGTCATTGTTTATGTTCTCGGCGTTGGGCGGGAAAAACTCGTCAACGGGGAAATTGATTTTTCTGAAAGCGTCGCAGGGGTCATCCGTGTTGCAGTTACATTCCTTTGAGGGTATGCAGAAGTCATACGCAGGTATGAGCATCTGAACATCTCTTTCAAGCTGAACTATTGAGAAAATACCGAGAGTAACCGCAACAGCCTGCTCGGTCTGACGGATGAACAAATCCTCGGGGAATTCGTCTGTGAACGCTCTTGTAATGCATCTTGGCAGCGAAAAGCTTGTGTTGGAAAGGTTGCAGCAGCATTCGTCAGGGCGGCAGAGCTTGGCGTCAAGCGCAATAGGCTCGGCAACCTGCACTCTTGCTCTGGGGTTGGTGTTTGTGGGTATGAACTGGTCGTCGCTGCCGTCAGAGGTGAATTCAGACGAGAACACCTTGACATTGCCCTCGCTGCCGTAGAGTACGCATTTCTTTGAGAAGGTTGAAATGCCGCTTATGGCAGTAGGATTCATACTGCCCTGAGTATAGGCGTCAACCGTAACTCTGAAGAAAAATGTTATGTCGCAGGTGTAGCAGCCTCTGTTGAAGGGGACCCTTTCAACATCAATTATGCAGTTAAGCACATCTGCATCCCTGACCCTTACATTGATAGCCTCGTCTACAACTGCCTGAGCCGCCGAAGGAAAGTACACTCTTAAATTTGCAAGACAGTCCTTGTCGGCGCAGGAGTCATAAACACGGTTGGTATCAATGCAGACAGCTTCCCGTATTTTTCTGTTCGGGCATGATCTGTTATCACTCATTATTATTCCTCCTTAAAAGAAATCAAGTTTAAAACTTCAATAACATTGTATGAAGTGCGCCCGATTTTGTTACAGGAATAATAATGAGTTTTTTACTGTGCGGGCAGATAATCAAACGGGTTTGCCGTTTCGCCGTTTATAATTATTTCAAAATGCAAATGTATGCCGTCTGCAGACTCAATAGGAAGTATGCCTAAAGTGCCGACTTTTTCGCCTGCATTGACCTTTGTACCCTCTGCAAGCGCATCTTCAAATTTCAGACCGCAGTAACGGGAAACGATGCCGTCGCCGTGGTCAATTTCCAAAATTGTCCCCCAAAGCGCATCATCATATGCTCTTGTAACTATGCCGTTGTTTACGGCAAGGACGCTGTCGCCCTCATTGCCTGCAAAATCCACGCCCGTGTGAGCACGCCAGTCCTCCATTGTTTTTGAGTATACAGGCTCGCCGTTGGAGTAATCCTTGATTTTTTCGCTTGAAATGGGCATAATATAGCTTTCGTTTCGCTGTATTGGCGGCTGTGCAGTTGCTTCAGCCTCGGCTTCGGGTGTTGTGTACCTTTCGTCTGCTACGCCTTTGATATTTCGGTTTACCTCGGTTGTGATTTCAATTTCCTGCACCTGTCGGGTGGTCGGCACAGTTGTGCTTTTTGCGCTGTCGGCAATTCTTTGCGCCTTTTTGCTTGCGGCTGTTGATGCAAAAATGCCTAACACGGCTAAGCCTATAACGAGAATTGCATAGAACTTAATTGCTTTGGAATTTACTTTCATAAAATCGCCTCCGCAATTATTGTTGTCTTATTTTTCCTTTTTTATGCACAAAAACAAAAAGAAAAAGCAGTCGTTTGACCGACTGCCCTTTCTTAGTTTGGGTTGTTTGAGGAGGGGGTATAAACTGTTCAGAAAAATTTGGGGTTCTCTTCTGAACAACTAAACAATAACATTCAATTATTAACACGCCGTGAACTTGTTGTAAAGAATGATTGGATTTTTAGTGAACAATAAAATTTTTATATATTTTCGAACAAATGTTTGACAAACAAGAACATTTGTGCTATTATATAAAAAATAGTATGCGATAATATGACAGGAGGTATTTATGTCAGAGATAAATAAAACTCAAAAAAAGATTTATGAATATCTTGTTGAGCGCACTCAGGTAAGCAAGGTTCCGCCTTCGGTGCGTGAAATTGCCGCAGCGGTTGGTCTTAAGTCAACCTCCTCCGTGCAGGCTAACCTTGACGCACTTGAGCAGGCAGGCTATATTGAGAGAGACCCTCTTATGAAGCGCTCGGTAAGAATCTGCAGTGAGGCTGAGAACGATTTTACCCAGGTTCCCCTTGTAGGTATGGTTACCGCAGGTGCGCCTATTCTTGCAGTTGAGCAGATTGAGGGCTATATTCCGTTCCCTGCAAGCTCAAACTCGGCAAATCCGCTTTTTGCCCTGAGAGTAAGAGGCGAAAGTATGATTAACGCAGGCATTTTAAGCGGTGATATAGTTATTGTCGAAAAAACGCCCTCGGCGCAGAACGGCGATATGGTAGTTGCTCTTATTGAGGACGAAGCGACGGTCAAAACCTTTTATAAAGAAAAGGACCATTTCAGACTTCAGCCTGAGAATGACGCATATGACCCCATTATTGTTAAAGAGGTTATAATTCTCGGCAAGGTAAAAGGGCTTATAAGAAATTACTGATAACAGCAAAAAGCCAAGCTTTTCAGCTTGGCTTTTTTTCATCAGTTTCATTATTTTCGGTTTCAGGCTCTTCGGTATCGGGCGGCAAAGCCTCCTTTATGCCGTTGAGCTTGTTTTTCCTCTTGTCAAACCACGGCAAAGCGTATTCCCGATACATTATAAGTAAAATAGTTGCAATGGGTATTGAAAGTATTATACCTGCAATGCCTGCAATTTTGCCGCCTACGGTAATTGCAATTATTGACCATATTGCAGGCAAACCAAGTGAGCCGCTGAAAAGCTTCGGTTTGATTACCATGCCGTCGAGCGACTGTATTATTACCGTAAAAATGAGAAAATACAAAGCATAAACGGGCTTGTTGAGTACAAGTATAAATGCGCCCAGCGCACCGCCGATTATTGGACCTACCGTAGGTATAAGGTTTGTAACGCCCACAATTACAGAAATCAGAGCAACATAGGGTATGCCTGTAATTGCCATGAATACAGCATTGAGTATTCCTATTATAATTCCGTCAATAACCGTACAGCCGAGGTATTTTACAAAAATGCCGTTGCAGCGGCTCCAGAAGGAATTTGTAGTTTCATAACGCTCTGCTTTCATATATGACAGGCGCACCTTCTTTATAAGTCCCATCAGACTGTCCTTGCCTATAAGGAAGCAGATTGCAAATATAAAGCCGAATGCAAAATTTGAAACGCCCGCACCCACGCCCTTCAAGGCTGTCATTACAGTGCTCATATTGTTATAAAGGGTGTCAAACAGATTGTTTATGGTGCTGTCAACCGTTTCGGTAATTTTGCTTATGTCAATTCTGAAAAATGAATTGTTGAATTTTTCAATAAAGCCTTCTGCGGCGCTTATGTACCTGTCTTTATTAGCTATCAGATTTGAAACGCTTGAAACGAGAGAGGGTATGAGCGTTGCAATTAAAAGCGACAGACAAATAAGAATGATTATTACCGTAAGGGTAACGGACAGAGTGTGCTTTACGGATTTTTTCTTTATTTTTTTGAAAACCTTTGTTTCAAAAAAGTTTACTACCGGGTTTAAAAGGTAGGCGATTATAAGACCTATTATAACAGGCGACAGTACGCTTTTTAATGAGCTGAAGGCATTGGCAAAGGAGCTTAAATGCGACAGCAGAAAATGCAGCAGGACTGCCGAGCAGGTTGCAACTGTATATGATGACCACGGTTTGTGCAGTAATTCCTTTATTTTTTTCATTTTTATACTCCTGTTTTGTAATATCAGTATTTTATCACCTGTAAAGCATTGCTGTCAATAAATCTTGAGTGCATTATATAATACTATTTATATCAGATGCTTTTGCAGTAAATTACGGCATAAGTCAGATTGTGAACAATTTGTTAAATATAACAAGGTATATTGCATTACACGGTAGTGTGTGCTATTATGTACTAAACTGAGGTTGGGTAGCGGCTTTTGAAAATCAGCCGTTGACGGCACGGTAATGTTAAAGGAAGGAGTGCTTGGATGAATACACAGTTTAAAAAGGGTGTACTCGAGCTTTGCGTACTCTCGCAGCTTAAGCAGGGCGACAAATACGGCTATGAGCTTGCAGACACCGTAGGAAAAAGAATTGCGATTTCCGAGGGAACTATTTATCCGCTTCTCAAAAGGCTTCGGAATGAAGGCTATTTTGAAGTCTATTTAAAGGAATCACCTTCAGGCCCTGCGAGAAAGTATTACAGGCTTACTCAGAAGGGCATAGATACTCAGAAACAGCTTGAAAAGGAATGGCTTGAATTCACAGACGGCGTTTCGGATATTTTACAGGGGGTAGCAAAATGACAAAAACCGAATTTTTACAGCAGCTTGACAACTGCTTATATTCTCTGCCTTTTGCAGACAGACAGGAAATAATACAGGATTTTGAAGAACACTTCTCTGCAGGAATTGAACAGGGTAAAACAGAGGAGCAGATATGCTCGGAATTAGGCACTCCGCAGAGCTGCGCATCGCCTTATATCACAGCGGCTGTTACCGACGGCAAGGCGGCAGAACAGCAGAACGCACAGCAGGCAACAGTAAACAGACCTTACGGTGCAAATGCACAGCAGGTTAAAATTCAGCCGCCCTATGTTCCGACCAACACTCAGCAGGAGGTCAACGCAAGGCGCAACAAAATGCTCTGGAGTATAGTATTTCTGTTCTTTGTAGTTTGCGCTTTCGGCATTTATCCAACGGCACTTGCGCTTATGGCTTCGCCGATAATTATTTTGCTTGTGGCAATTTTTGCCGTAGCTGCGGTACCGAGCGGACTTATGATAGGTCTTTTGATTTCACTTGCAGTAATGCTTTTCACGGCAGGACTTCTTATGTTCCTTATAATGACTGCCCTGCTTAAATTCAGCTTCCGCAGGTCAAGCTTTTAAGGGGGTGCAGGTAATGAAAAAAGCAATAATTATAACAGCGGTAATATTTTTAGCAGCCTGCATCAGCACTCTGGGCTTCGGCGTAGCGCTCGG
>ONBD01000048.1 GCA_900315985.1 uncultured Eubacteriales bacterium
TATGCTTTACCTGCCGCAGCAGGTGTGCTTTTAAGCGTTATAGTAATTGAAATCGACAAAAAAACAGCTTTGGGCGTATATGCAGTAGTAAGCCTTCTGTCAATACTGCTTGTTGCCGACAAAGAAGCTGCTGTTATGTATATAATGTTTTTCGGTTATTATCCGATTTTAAAGGCAGTTTTTGAAAGCAAGCTGTCGCTTGTTCTCTCATGGGTGTTTAAATTCATTGTGTTTAATGTCAGCATGGTAGCCGCTTTTTTAATCTCGGTCTATGTGTTTAAAATACCGTTCGAAGAGATGGAAAAATACGGACCTATAGCCGCAATTATATTCCTCGGCGTAGGAAATGTTGTTTTTCTTATATATGATTTTGCGCTGACAAATCTTATAAAGCTTTATCTTATAAAGTGGCGCAAGGGTTTCAGAAAAATATTTAAGTTTTAAAGGCACATTTTATGTGTCTTTTTACTTTTCAAAACGGGAAATGTATAGTATAATATTCTTTAAAGTAATTTTATGACGGTTTGGGTGCGTTATGGGGAATAAACAGTCAAAAGATAATAACATTCACGCAGGGCACAGGCAAAGAATAAAGACAAAATATATTGAAAGCGGGCTGTCGGCTTTTGAGGACCATCAGGCGCTTGAATTACTGCTGTTTTACGCCTTGCCGCAAAAGGATACAAACGAGCTTGCTCACAGCCTTATAAATGAATTCGGCTCGCTTGCAGGCGTGTTTGAAGCTTCGGCTGAAGCTTTGCAGAGGGTAAACGGTGTAGGTGAAAACACAGCCTGCCTTATTAAGCTTATACCCGAAATGTATTCGAGGTATCTGAAAAGCAAAGCCGAAAACGCAGGGGTTGAGCTTAAAACTGCAAAGGATGCTTGCGATTATTTCTATTCTCTGCTTATGAACAGGCAGGAGGAGGTACTTGCAGCAGCTTTTCTTGACAGCAGGCTTTGTATTAAAAGGACTGTTATTATAAGCGAAGGCGGACTTACAAATACCGATGTTTCATTAAGAAAAATCGTAAATAAGGCATTGGATTTAAAAACGCCGAACATTATGCTTGCACATAATCATCCTTCGGGCGTAGCTGCTCCGTCTGCAAACGATATTGAAGCAGTACGGGTTATTGCAAAAACACTCAGAACGCTGGAATTACATCTGTGTGACAGTATCATAGTCGCAGGTGAAAACAGCTTTTCAATGGCAGGCAATAAAAAGCTGTCATATCTGTTTAAATAAAGGTGAATATATGGATTTTAAATTAGTTTCCGACTACAAGCCGACAGGCGATCAGCCGCAGGCAATAGAAAAGCTTGTAAACGGCATAAAAAAAGGATATCAAGAACAGACTCTGCTCGGCGTAACAGGCTCGGGTAAGACATTTACTATGGCAAATGTTATAGCTCAGCTTAACAGACCTACGCTTGTTTTAGCGCATAATAAAACTCTTGCGGCACAGCTTTGTACAGAATTCAAGGAATTCTTCCCCGAAAATGCAGTTGAGTACTTTGTTTCATATTACGACTACTATCAGCCTGAGGCATATATTCCAAATACCGACACCTATATTGAAAAGGACTCGGCTATAAATGATGAAATTGATAAGCTTCGTCACTCTGCAACATCTGCCCTTGTTGAACGCAGGGATGTAATTATAGTTTCGAGTGTGTCCTGCATTTATTCTTTGGGTAACCCCATTGACTATCGCAATATGATTATCTCTTTAAGGCAGGGTATGACAAAGCCGAGAGATGAGCTTCTTAAAAAGCTTGTTGAAATTCAGTATGAAAGAAATGACATCAATTTTATCCGTAACAAATTCAGAGTAAGAGGGGACACTGTTGAGATTTTCCCTGTTTATTCCAATGATACAGCAATCCGTGTTGAATTTTTCGGCGATGAAATTGACAGAATATCTGAAATAAACGCTCTCACGGGGCAGGTTAAAAATGTTGTGTCACATGTGGCAATTTACCCTGCGTCACACTATGTCGTATCACCCGAAAGACTTGAGAGGGCAATAGCCGAAATACTTGCAGAAATGGAAGAGAGAGTAAAGCTCTTTGAGTCGCAGGGTAAGCTTATTGAGGCGCAGAGAATAAGACAGCGCACCGAGTACGATATGGAAATGCTCAGAGAAACGGGCTTTTGCAAGGGCATTGAAAACTACTCAAGAGTTATGGCAGGCAGAGAGCCGGGCTGTGCTCCGTTTACGCTTCTCAATTTCTTCCCCGACGATTTTCTGCTGTTTGTCGACGAGAGCCATGTAACTCTGCCGCAGGTAAGAGGTATGTACGGCGGCGACCGCTCCCGTAAAGAAGCGCTTGTAAATTTCGGTTTCAGACTGCCTTCGGCTTTTGACAACAGACCGCTTACCTTCGACGAATTCTATGACAGGGTAGGGCAGAAGATATTTGTCAGCGCAACTCCGGGCGAATTTGAAAAGGAGAAGAGCGCACAGACAGTTGAGCAGATTATAAGACCTACGGGACTTTTGGACCCCGAAATAACAGTCAAATCAACCGAGGGTCAGATTGAGGACCTTATTTCCGAAATCAATATAAGAATTGAGCGCAAGGAAAGAGTACTCGTAACCACGCTTACCAAAAAAATGGCTGAAAACCTTACCGAATTTCTTGACAGCAACGGCATAAAGGTCAAGTATATGCACTATGATGTTGACACCATAGAACGAATGGAAATTATCCGTGATTTGCGTTTAGGTGAATTTGATGTGCTTGTCGGCATTAACCTTTTAAGAGAGGGACTTGACATTCCCGAGGTGTCGCTTATAGCTATTCTTGACGCTGACAAGGAAGGCTTCCTTCGTTCGGAAACCTCTCTTATTCAGACCATAGGCAGAGCCGCACGAAACGCAGGCGGCGAGGTTATAATGTATGCCGATGTTGTTACTCCGTCAATGGAGAGAGCCATCAAAGAAACATACAGACGAAGAGAAATTCAGATGAAATACAACGAGGAACACGGAATTGTTCCTCAGACTATAAAAAAAGGTGTGCGTGATATACTTGAAATTTCCAACACGCACAGAAACGAAACGGGCAAGCGCTTAAGCAGAGTTGAAAGGGAAAAGCTTATAGCAGAGCTTACCGCTGAAATGAAAGCTGCGGCTAAGATACTTGAGTTTGAGCATGCCGCAATGCTTCGTGACAAAATACAGAAATTGAAAGAGGGTAAATAACCCGTGCAGAACAAAAAGCTTATAGTTAAAGGCGCAAAAGAGCATAACCTTAAAAATATAGATGTCGAAATGCCCCGTGACAGCCTTATAGTATTTACAGGCTTGTCAGGTTCAGGCAAATCTTCGCTTGCGTTTGACACAATCTACGCAGAGGGTCAAAGAAGATATGTCGAGTCGCTCTCGTCATATGCAAGACAGTTTTTAGGGCAGATGGAAAAGCCAAACATTGACTATATTGAGGGACTTTCGCCTGCTATTTCCATTGATCAGAAAACGACATCCAAAAATCCCCGTTCAACAGTTGGTACTGTAACGGAAATTTATGATTACTTAAGACTTTTGTATGCCCGCATCGGTACGCCTCACTGTCCTGTCTGCGGCAGGGAAATATCAATGCAGACTGTTGACTCTATTGTCGACAGCGTACTGAAGCTTGAAAACGGCACTAAAATTCAGGTGATGTCGCCCGTGGTAAGAGGGCGCAAGGGCGAGCATGTAAAGGAATTTGAAAACGCAAGAAAATCTGGCTATGTAAGGGTGCGTGTTGACGGCAATATTTACGATTTGTCAGAGGAAATAAAGCTTGAAAAAAACATCAAGCACAACATTGAAATTATTGTTGACCGCCTTGTAATTTCAGACGACATCCGTTCAAGACTTGCCGACTCCGTTGACACCGCCTGCAATCTTTCGGGCGGCACAGTAATAGTTGATGTAATTGACGGCAAGGAAATGCTGTTTTCGCAGAATTTCGCATGCCCCGAACACGGAACAACAATAGAAGAAATGTCGCCCCGTATGTTTTCCTTCAACAACCCTTACGGAGCTTGTCCGAAATGTACGGGCTTGGGCATTTTTATGAGAATAAGCCCCGACCTTGTAATTCCAAATAAAAAGCTTTCTATAAATCAGGGCGCTATAAACGCTTCGGGCTGGTCTAAAGCAGAGGGCGGAACAATAGCGCAGATGTACTATCAGGCGCTTGCTGACGAATACGGCTTTACGCTCGATACACCGATTTGCGATTTAACAAAAAAACAGCTTGATGCAATTCTTTACGGCACAAACGGCAAAAAAATTAAAATGACCCGTGTAAGCTCTTACGGCACAGGCAACTACCTTACTGATTTTGAGGGCGTTATCAATAATCTTCAGCGCAGGTATGACGAAACCACAAGCGAGTGGTCCCGTTATGAAATTACGCAGGTTATGGAAGAGTGCAACTGTCCCGAATGTAACGGTCAAAGGCTGAAAAAAGCCGCATTGGCAGTTACCGTAGGCGGATTGAATATAATTGAATTTACAGATATGTCGGTAAGCAAAGCAATTAAATTTATTGACAGTTTGAAGCTTACTGCCAGACAGAATATGATAGCCGAACAGATTTTAAAGGAAATAAGACAAAGACTTAATTTCCTTTCAAGTGTCGGACTTGACTATCTTACTCTTTCCCGTTCGTCAGGCACGCTTTCGGGCGGTGAAAGTCAGAGAATAAGACTTGCCACACAGATAGGCTCTTCGCTTATGGGAGTGCTCTATATACTTGACGAGCCGAGCATAGGACTTCATCAGAGAGATAATGACAAGCTTATAGATACGCTTAAAAACCTGAGAGATTTGGGCAATACACTTATTGTTGTTGAGCATGACGAGGACACAATCCGTTCAGCCGATTATGTTGTGGACATAGGTCCGGGCGCAGGCATACACGGCGGCGAGGTCGTATACAGCGGGTCTGTTGACGGCTTGGTAAAGTGTAAAAATTCAATTACGGGTCAGTACCTTTCAGGCAAAAGGAAAATTGAAATTCCCGAGAAGCGCAGAAAATCAAACGGCAAAAGCCTTGTAGTTAAAAAAGCGCAGGAAAACAATCTTAAAAAGATAGATGTTGAATTTCCGCTCGGTCAGTTTATTTGCGTAACGGGCGTTTCAGGCTCGGGTAAATCCTCGCTTGTAAATGAAATTCTTTATAAAAAGCTTGCTAACGAGCTTAACAACGCAAAAAGACCTGTCGGCAAGCACGAGGACATACTCGGCATTGAAAATCTTGACAAGGTAATTGATATAGACCAGTCGCCGATAGGCAGAACGCCCCGTTCAAACCCTGCTACATACACAGGAGTGTTCAATGACATCCGTGAGCTGTACGCTTCAACGCAGGAGTCAAAAATCCGTGGTTACAGCGCCTCCCGTTTTTCGTTTAATGTCAAGGGCGGACGCTGTGAAGCCTGTCAGGGCGACGGCATAAACAAAATTGAAATGCACTTTTTACCCGACATTTATGTACCGTGTGAGGTCTGCAAGGGCAAAAGATATAACAGGGAAACCCTTGAGGTTAAGTATAAAGGCAAATCAATATATGATGTGCTTGAAATGACCGTCGAAGAGGGCTTGGAATTCTTTGAAAATCAGAAAAAGATTTACCGAAAATTAAAGACGCTCTATGATGTTGGTCTCGGCTATGTGAAAATAGGTCAGCCTGCAACAACTCTTTCGGGCGGCGAAGCACAAAGAGTTAAGCTTTCAACCGAGCTGTCAAAGCCTGCAACGGGTAAGACGATATATATTCTCGACGAGCCTACAACGGGCTTGCACACGGCGGATGTTCACAAGCTCATAGATGTTTTACAGCGCCTTGTCGATAACGGAAATACAGTTGTGGTAATTGAACACAATTTAGATGTTATCAAGGTTGCTGACTATATTATTGACCTGGGACCCGAAGGGGGAGACAAGGGCGGTAAAATTGTCGCCTGCGGAACTCCCGAAGAAATTGCAAAATGCACAAAGTCATATACGGGACAGTATCTAAAGAAAATACTGAATAATAATAAATAAAATTGGAATCTGTCGAAAAGTTTTTTAACGTTTTTTTGAAAAATGCTAAAAATCTATTGACTTTTGATTTTAAAGTGGTATTATTTAATTGATAAAATTTAAGGAAGGAGGCTTACCTCGTGGATATTATCAATACAATTATTGATTTCATCAAGCCGATCATTGAGACTATTATGGGCTTAGTTAGCGGCGGCGGCGAAGGCGGCGGATTTGACTTTGGTTCAATCATCAGCACTATCACCGGTTTGTTTGGTGGCCTCATGGGCTAATTTTAATCCAACAGTTAAGAAGCATACATCAAGTATGCTTCTTTAATTGTTTTTAAGGGGATTATTATGAAAAAAATCACAGCAGTCATTTTGACGGCTTTACTTATACTGACGCTTTGTTCTTGTTCGGTAAATATCGGCAAAAAGGAAGAAACAACAACACAGACGCAGGTTTATACAGTTCCGCAGACAACTCAGGTCCAGCAGACTCAGAGTGTTGAAGAAACGATTCAGGCTACTGAAGCTCAGACAAGCTATCAGCCGGAGCTTCAGCCGACACAGCAGGCTGTACCTGCTACCGAAGAGCAGACAACAATCGCCGTAAAAACTTATTATTCCGATAACCCGAATAATAAATATATTGTTGCCGTAGCTGACAGGTATGGCGTCGACAAGGCGTGTCTGGTTGCATTTATCCGTACCAATTCAAGTGTTCCGGGCGCAAATGTTTTGCAGTTCAAGGGCAACAGAGACGCTTCGGGTAATCTGATTACAACAAAAGACGAGTTGGTTTATGTTTATGATGTTCTCGACGACGGAACCTTCAGAAAAACCAACCGAGAGGGGACGGAGATTGACGGCTATTCGGGAATCCCGTTTGCAAATATAGCCGCAAAAGCAACCTTTAAGCTGACAGAAGAGCAGATAATGCCCAATATAGAAAAATATAAAACTGACAGCATGTACAGGTATGATTGATAAAAAACACAGCTGATTTTCGTTAAATCAGCTGTGTTTTTCGCTTTTAATAATCAAATTTTTTAACTTTGTATATTTTTAACAAAAAAATATTGACAAAATATGAAATTATGTTATAATTAACATAACTATGAGTGTTTAGTATGAGGTATTATAGGTGAAAAAGGGCAGGGATTCTTTGAACAGCGAGAAGGTCTTGGACCTGGTTGCCGGGGCACAGAGCGGCGACAGCGAAGCTTTGTCACAGCTTGTAATGCTTGTTACGCCTACGGTGCATTGGCAGGCAAAACGCCTTGCTTTAAAAGGCGTTGAGCTGGAGGATCTTTGTCAGGAGGGTATGTTTGCCGTGCTTTCTGCAATTTCATCTTATAAACCCGACGCAGGCGCCTCATTCGAAACATTTGTTAATCTTTGCGTCAGACGAAGACTTTTAAGCGTTGTTCAGCGAAGCAGCGGCGAAATAAATGCAGACTTTGAGCTTTCAGACAGCGAGGCTGCATTGTTGCCCGAGCTTTCCGCCGAGGAGCAGACCATTCAGGCGGACAGCCTTCAGCAGCTTTTAAGCTATATTGACAGCACGCTTTCCGACAAAGAGCATAAGACTTTAGAGTTATTCTTAAGCGGCTTTTCTTATCAGGAAACAGCAGAAAAGCTGCAGACCACACCCAAGGCAGTTGAAAGTACACTTGGCAGAGTTCGAAAAAAACTCAGCTTATATAAAAAATAATTTGCCCATTCTCGACAGGAGAGCAAGTTTTGTGACGGTGCAAGTCCGTCGGGGGTAAAAAATAAAAGTGAGGTAGCAAAATGTACGAGGACAAAACCCTTATTTGCAAGGATTGCGGCAACGAATTCGTTTTCACAGCCGGCGAACAGGAGTTTTATGCTGAAAAAGGTTTCGTAAACGAGCCGCAGAGGTGCAAAGCCTGTCGTGATGCGAGAAAGAACGCTCGCAGAGGCGAAAGAACATTCTACACAGCTGTATGTGCAGAGTGCGGCGGCGAAGCAAAGATTCCCTTCCAGCCGAAAGATGACAGACCTGTTTATTGCAGCGATTGCTATGCAAAGATGAACAACAAAGAAGAGGCATAATTTTAATAAACTAAATATTATGTCGGCTCTGTTTTTTAACAGAGCCTTTTCTTTTTACGCTTTATTGCCGAACACTCGTCAATTTTAACCAACACTGTGTTGATTATTTATACATTTCGCCGAACTTTTTCCAAACTGCAATAATATTGTTTAAATTTTAAAAATTTATGCTATTATTGATTAGTAAAATGGTATTTTAGGGGGAAATAAAATGAAATATGCAAGCTTCAGCAATCTGAAAAAAGTCATTAGCGTTGTTCTGATTGTAAGTATTATTGCGTTAAGCACTGTAGTGGTTTTTGCCTCGACAGGCAATTTTAACCAGTCAACTGTCGATAATGCAATAAGCATTGCAAAGCAGATGGAGGCAGAGGGCATAGTTATGCTTAAAAACGAGCGTAATTCCCTGCCGCTTACCGAAAAAAAGGTAAATGTTTTCGGTATGGGCTCAATCAACTTTGCGCTCGGCGGCGGCGGCTCAGGCTCCGTTTCGTCAGACAATGAAGTAACCTTTTACGAAGGTCTCGAAAATGCCGGTATCGAATATAACACCGAGCTGCTTGAATTATACAATTCATGGGCAGCCAGCCATTCCGTTGAAAAAACTGGTCAGGGACTTGTTGACATGGTTGTTGTTGATACGCTCAACGGACAGATGCAGGCAGAAATGCCGTTCTCAAACATAAGCACACAGGCTCTCAAAGATGCAGAAGCTTTTTCCGAAAATGCCATTCTTGTAATTACCCGTACAGGCGCAGAGCTTTTTGACCTGAAAATAGAGGACATCCGTCTTACTGCTGAGGAAATGGGCTTGGTAGAAGGTCTTAACAAATGGTTTGACAATGTAATTGTTGTTTTTAATACCTGTAATATTTTACAGATGGACTGGCTTAACAATTACGAAAATATAAATTCCGCATTGCTTGTCTGGACACCGGGCGAATACGGCGCAGATTCAATCGGCAAAGTGCTCGCAGGAGAGGTTAATCCTTCAGGTAAGCTTACGGATACTATTGCATATGATATAAACGATTACCCCTCAACTGCTAATTTCGGAAACTTTGCTTACAACGATACTCCTCTTGCTTTCTTTGTAAACTATGAAGAGGGCATATATGTCGGCTACCGTTACTTTGAAACCTTTATGCCCGGCAGGGTAATGTATCCCTTCGGCTACGGACTTTCCTATACCGATTTTGACTGGGAGGTTACAAATTATACGGCTGCTGCAGACAAAATTTCGGTAAGCGTCAAGGTGATAAATACAGGCTCATACGCAGGTAAGGATGTTGTTGAGGTTTATTTCTCGGCACCTTATTATACGGGCGGAATTGAAAAGAGCGCTATTGAGCTTGCAGGCTATAAAAAGACCGCTTTGATAGAGCCTGGCGCTTCCGACACAGTTACGGTTGAATTTAATGTTGCCGATATGGCTTCCTATGACTATAAAAATGCCGAAGCGTGGGTGCTTGAGGCAGGCGATTATCAGATTAAGGTAGGTCATACCGTAAGAGATTTTGAGGCTGTTTATAATTATAATGTGCCTGCAACCAAAGTGATGAAATATGATGACAAGACAGGCAAAGAGATTAACAATCTCTTCTCTCAGGCGGCAGGCGATTTGAAATATCTTTCAAGGACAGACAGCTATCCGCAGATTAACGGACCGAAAAATTACTCTGCACCCGACAGTGTTAAGAATTGCGACATAAGACCCGACCCGCAGACTGAGGGCACAATCCCCAAAACGGGCGTTGTTTATTCCGACGGTGCAATTATGCTTGCAGATGTTGCGGCAGACGAAACACTCTGGGACAAATTCCTTGACCAGTTCACCGTTGAGGAAATGATTGATATGATTGCCGAGTCGGGCTATAAAACAGCACCGCTTGAAAGACTCGGAGTACCCGAAACTGTTGACAATGACGGTCCTTCAATGGCAAAGGGTTCAGGCGGACTGCTTTATAAGGATTGCGGTATTGCGTATCCGTCGCCGTTCTGCCTTGCAAGCACATGGAACGATGAGCTTGCAGAGGATTTCGGCAAATCCATTGCAACCGAAGCAAATGAAATAGGCACAAATATCTGGTATGCGCCTGCATGTAACCTTCACAGAAATCCCATGGGCGGCAGAAACTTCGAGTACTATTCCGAAGACCCGTATCTTTCGGGTAAAATGGCTGCTGCTGTTGTAAAAGGCGCACAGTCGCAGGGTATAATAGTTACCGTCAAGCATTTTGTCTGCAACGATCAGGAAACGAACAGACTAATAAGAGGCGTGTTCACATGGACCAATGAGCAGGCTTTGCGTGAGCTTTATCTTGAGCCGTTTGAAATTGCAGTTAAAGAGGGCGAAGCAAAGGGTATTATGTCTGCATATAACAGACTCGGCTCACATTGGTGCAGCGGTTATCCTGCGCTGTGCAAGGATTTGTTAAGAGGCGAGTGGGGCTTTGACGGCTTTGTTGTAACAGACGCATATATCGACACCAACGGAGCAGGTTATATGGACCCCGTACTTGCGGTTTATGCAAGAAGTGATGCTCTGCTTACGAGCCTCTGGTATTTTGCGGAAAAAATGCAGATTACCTCAAATATGAAATCAACATATGAAAAGGACCCCATTGGCTTCGGTACGGCTCTGAGAGAAGCAACCTATGATTTATGCAGAATTAAAATGCAGACCCGTGCTTTTGACCCCACGGCAACCACGGGACACAGGGGAGAGGGCGAAATAGTATCGTATGAACACGGCTTTGACGAAAATAAGGCTTCGCCGTCAAATACTTCGAATAACGGCAGCTCCGGCTCAAATTCGGGAAATTCGTCACAGTCAGGTAACTCTTCTTCGCAGAATAAAGATAAAATGAATTCCGCAAAAACGGGTGTTGTCGGCATAAATCTTTTACCCGTAATAATTACCGCCGCCGTATCGCTTGCGATTATCGGCATTGTTGTCGCAATAATAACGGTTAAGAGAAGAAGAGAAGAATCATAATAGTTTTTAAATAAAGAGCAGGACGGGCAATTTGCCCGTCCTTTTTGATTTTTCTGCAAACTTAAATTTGACGCCTGCTTATATATTAAAACAACTTGCTTTTTATTGTACATAAGTCTATAATATATCTATCATAAATAAGGCAGGAAAACAAATGAATATAAAAATGGTTGCTCCCTGCATTTTCGGGCTTGAAGGACTTGTGTCCGACGAACTAAAGGAAATGGGAGCAGAAAATGTGCTTGCCGAAAACGGAAGAGTATTCTTTGAGGGCAGCGAAAATATTTTAGCCCGTGCCAATATCCGTTCCCGTTTTTCCGAGCGTATATATATTGATGTCGGCTCATTTGAGGCGCATTCCTTTGAAGAGCTGTTTGAGGGTACCAAGGCTTTGCCTTGGGAGGAATGGCTGACCGCTTATGACGAATTCCCCGTCAAAGGTTACAGTGTAAATTCCGACCTTTTCAGTCTGCCCGACTGTCAGTCCATAATCAAAAAGGCGGTAGTTGAAAGACTTAAGTCAAAATACCATATTGAATGGTTTGAAGAAACGGGCGCAAAGCATCAGATTGAGTTTTCAATAATCAAGAACAATGTGCATCTGCTCATAGATACAACGGGGCAGGGACTTCACAAAAGAGGTTACAGACCGCAGGCAAATGATGCGCCGCTTAAAGAAACGCTTGCTGCAGCAATGTGCAAGCTTTCAAGATTAAGACCTTATCACACGCTTTACGACCCGATGTGCGGCTCGGGTACAATTCTCATAGAGGGCGCAATGCTTGTGCATAATATACCCGTAGGCGCTAACCGCAATTTTTCTGCCGAACGCTTTGAGCAGTTAAATCCGGATATATGGGATGAGGAGAGAGAACTTGCAAAATCTCTTATAGTAAAAGAAAGCGATTTTAATGCAATCGGCAGCGACATTGACCGTAATGCGCTTGAAATTGCAAGACAGAATGCAATAAGAGCAGGAGTCAGCGATTATATAAAATTAAAGTGTGCGGATGTCAAGAGCTTTGCGCCTGAAACAGACAGGGGAACGGTTATCTGTAATCCTCCTTACGGCGAAAGAATGATGACGCCCCAAGAGGTTGCAAATCTTATAAAAGAACTCGGCAGGGCATTTCCGCAAAAGCACGGCTTCAGCTATTCCGTTATCAGTCCTCAGGAGGATTTTGAGGAGCTTTTCGGCAGACGGGCGGACAAGCGCAGAAAGCTTTACAACGGTATGATAAAATGTCAGTTATATATGTACTATAAATAATGAGGTGAAATTATGAAATACATTTTTATTCTTAATTCGGCGGCGGGCAAGGGCAAAATTGCCAAGGAATTTATACCTAAAGTCGAACAGTATCTTTCGGAGCATCCCGAAATTGACGGCGAGCTTTATCTTACGAAATTCGGCGGAGACGCTATGCAATATACAGAGCAAAGAGCAAAGACGGGCGAGGCAATTACATTTTTTGCCTGCGGCGGAGACGGTACTCTCTATGAGGTTGTCAACGGCGCATACAAATATAAAAATGCAAATATCGGTGTAATTCCGCTCGGCTCGGGCAATGATTTTGTCAGGATTTTAGGCGACAGAGATAAGCTTACCTATATTGACGCACAGATTAACGGCACGGTTACTCAGTTTGATTTAATCAAAGCAGGGGACAAGGTCGCAATAAATCAGTGCTCAATGGGATTTGACGCCGAGGTTTGCGCAAATCAGGCTTCCGCTAAAAAACTGCCGCTTGTCAACGGAGAAGCGGCATATACAATTTCGCTTTTCTACTGCCTTTTAAGAAAGCTCAACAGTGATTTTCAGGTTTATGTAGATGATAAGCTTGTCTATGACGGCAGGGTAATATTCTCTCTGTGCGCAAATTCGAAATGGTACGGCGGCGGCTACAAGGGTGCGCCTAAGGCTGTTCCCGATGACGGACATCTTGACTGTGTAATAGTTAAAAAAGGCTTCGGACGAATCAAACTTGCAACGCTTGTCAACGAATACAAAAGAGGCGAGCATCTCAGCTGGCCCGAAACGATTTATATGAGCGGTAAGAAAATGCGTATAGTAAGCAAAACGCCTGCGGCGGTAAATGTTGACGGCGAATGTGAAACGGTAAAGGAAAGCACCTTTGAAATCATTGAAAAAGGCGCAAATTTCGTAATCCCGACCACATCCGACTATTTCTTTAAAAAGGAACACGGAATTATATAAAAAGCTAATATAAAAGGCACTGCAAAAGCAGTGCCTTTTTTCTGGCGGAAGCGGTGGGATTCGAACCCACGAGCCCGTGAAGGCTACCTGATTTCGAGTGTTGTAAGGCTTTGGCAGATTCACGTCTGAAGTAGGTTGTTATAGGCCGCTTTGTAAGAAGCCGGAAACCCAGGCGCCGCAAGGGGTTTCGGACGTTTTGACCTGTATCGGCCAGAGCTGATTTGAACCGGCCCAGAGTTCAAATAAAACAGCGTTCTTGCGTAAAATGCCTCCGTTCTTGCGCGTTTGCAAGAAGTCAGGCAAGAAAACAGAGACCCCGGCAGTGTCAATGAAGCACCCTTTCGGACCGCAAAAACGGAA
>ONBD01000089.1 GCA_900315985.1 uncultured Eubacteriales bacterium
ATGTGATTTTAAGAATATGAGCCTCGCCGATTTTACCTTCGTCATAAGCCTTGCGGATAGCAGCAAAGTTGTGGTCGAAACGGCGGTTGAAGCCTACCTGGAATTTGATGCCGGGGTTAGCTACAAGAGCGTCTGCAACTGCCTGAATTTTAGCAACCGAGTGGTCAACGGGCTTTTCGCAGAAAACATGCTTGCCTGCATTGATTGCTTCAATAGAAATTGAGGCGTGTGTGTCGGTTGATGAGCAAACAAGAACAGCGTCAACCTCGGGGTCAGACAAAATCTGCTTGTAATCAGTATAAATCTTTTCAACGCCGAAGCCCTCGATGAAAGCTTTTGTTTCGTCGTTCATAAACGGGTCGGCAACAGCAACAACAGTTGCATTTTTAACATGGTAAGAAATTGATTCAAGGTGCACCTTACCTATACGGCCTGCGCCGATAATACCTATTTTTAACATATTAAACCTCCGAAAGTTTAATTTATATTTTATTATTTACTAACAAAAACCTCAAATGATTTTGAGAGAATTTTTAATTTGGCAAGGCTTGCCGCCGAAGGAATATGCGGATATTTCGAGGCGGCGTAACGAAGCCAAACGGAAAATTATCCAAAATCAAATTGTTCCGTCCCAAGTTGAAACATTAGTTGATGTCTTTTCTTCCTCGTCAAACCAGTGAGTTGTAACTGCCTTTGACTCGGTGAAGAAGCGGTATGCGTCCTTGCCTAAGCAGTGCAAATCACCGAAGAAGGACTGCTTGTGGCCTGAGAACGGGAAGAAGCCAACGGGTACGGGAATACCTACATTGATACCAACCTGGCCGCCGTCTGTGTAACGGGCAAACTGTCTTGCAAAGTAGCCTGACTGAGTGTAAATAACAGAGCCGTTTGCATAGGGGTTGTCGTTCATAATCTTGAGACCTTCTTCAAAATTCTTGCAACGCTTGATGCAAAGTACAGGTCCGAACACCTCATCTCTGCCTATGGTCATATCCTCTGTAACCTTGTCGAAGATTGTAGGACCTACGAAATAGCCGTTTTCATAGCCTTCAACAACACAGTTTCTGCCGTCGAGCACAAGCTCTGCTCCCTCTGCAACGCCCTTGTCGATGTCAGCGATAACCTCTTTGTAATGCTTTTCGTATGTAATCGGTCCGAGTTTTGAATCCTTAAGCCATGCGGGACCGACCTTGATATTTTGTGCCTGCTTTTTAAGCTCTGCAACAAATTTGTCTGCAATAGCCTCTTCAACTACACAGCAGGAAAGTGCCATACAGCGCTGACCTGCACAGCCGTATGCTGAATTTATAACGCCTGCAACTGTTCTTTCAAGAGCGCAGTCAGCCATAACAAGAGCATGGTTCTTTGCCTGACAAAGAGCCTGACAGCGCTTGCCTGCGGCAGCAGCTCTCTGATAAATCTTAAGACCTACGGGAGTAGAGCCTACGAAGGTGATACCCTTAACATCGGGATGGTCAAGAATTGTATTGATTTCATTTCTTGAGCATGTAACTACATTGATAACGCCGTCGGGAACGCCTGCTTCCTTGTAAATCTTAGCAAAAAGCATTGCGGTCTTGGGTGTAAGCGAAGCAGCCTTCAATACCATTGTGTTGCCTGTTGCAATACAGGTAGGAGCCATCCAGCCGAAAGGAATCATTGCAGGGAAGTTTACGGGAACAATGCCTGCAAACACGCCCAGAGGCTCACGGTACTTAACTGTATCGTAACCGTTTGAAGCGTCCATAATGCTTTCGCCCATCATAAGAGAGGGAACCTGTGTAGCAAGCTCTGTGCCTTCCTTTGCTTTAAGCACATCACCTTCAGCCTCGCCCCAGACCTTGCCGTTTTCACAGGCAACTGACATGGTAAGCTCTTCCATATTTTCGATTATGAGGTCACGGATTTTATATAAAATCTGAGCTCTCTTGATAGCCGGTACTGCTCTCCAACCCGGATATGCAGCTTTTGCGGCTGCAATAGCCTCTAAAACCTCGTCATTGGTGCAGCAGGGAGCCTGTCCCGTAATTTCACCCGTTGACGGATTGTGAAGGTCATACCACACATCTGTTTTTGAGTCACGGAATTCACCGTTGACAAAATACTTTAATTTTTCTACTGCCATTGTATATTTTCCCCTTTCGGATAATTAACTGAATTAAAGACCTGCTGTTTCTCTGATATACTTTCTTGCTTTGAGAGCATATTCAAACGGATTTGCTATTGCGGGATCCTGCTCTGCTTCAACGAGAACATAACCCTCATAGCCTGTTTTTTCAAGTACATCAAAAATCGGTTTAAAATCAATGCAGCCGTCACCGGGTACGGTGAATGCGCCTGCTCTTACGCCCTGAAGGAAGCTCCAGTGATTTTCCTTAACCTTCGCAACCACTTCGGGACGGATATCCTTGAGATGCACATGACGGATACGGTCAGCGTACTTGTTGAGTACCGACATATAATCCTCACCGCAGTAAGCAAGGTGACCCGAATCAAAAAGAAGTCCGAAAAGCTCGGGGTCTGTATTCTGCATCATCCTGTCAATTTCAGCCTCGGTCTGAACAACCGTGCCCATGTGATGATGGAAGCAAAGCTTAATGCCCATATCCTTTGCAACCTTGCCGAGCTTGTTAATGCCTGTGCAGAGCTTATCCCACTCTTCGTCATTCATAACATACTTAGCTTCAAAAATCGGCTTGTCTGTACCCTGAATTGAATGGCCCTGCTCTGAAATGCCGACAACCTTTGCGCCCATTTCCTTTAAGAAGGTAATGTGCTCAATAAAATCCTTTTCAACCTCTTCATAAGGTTTTGTTGTAAGAAAAGAGGAAAACCATGCATTGCAAATCTGCATACCTCTTAAATCAAGAGCCTTTTTAAGTACAGCCGTATCTCTCGGGTACTTATTGCCGACCTCACAGCCTGTAAAGCCTGCGAGAGCCATTTCCGAAATGCACTGTTCAAATGTGTTTTCGGCGCCCAGATCGGGCATATCGTCATTTGTCCAAGCTATCGGCGCAATACCGAGCTTAACCTTGTTTTTGTCCAGCATAGTTAATTCTCCTTAATATTTTCTTGCCTTTGCTTTATTTTCTTCTTTGTTTTCAAAGGCTTTGTTTACATTTTCATTCTTTGAAACGGACGGAACGCCTACATGCCACCATGCGCCGTAGCCGTCTGTCATTGTCTTGGGAAGCACCTTGATGTCGATAAGCGTTGAAACTTCCTGCTTAAGCGAATCCTTAATAGCAAATTCCAATTCCTTAATGGTTCTTGCGGTGTAGGTCTTTACGCCGTAACCTGAAGCCGCTTTTGCAAAATCAATCGGAATAAGGTCGCCGAGAAGGTCGCCGTTACCGTCTCTGAAGCGGAATTCTGTTGCAAGGTTGCCAATGCCGTTTGACATTTCGAGGTTGTTGATACAGCCGAATCCCGAGTTGTCAAAGAGCATAACATTTATTTTTTTATGCTCCTGAATACTTGTAACAAGCTCGGAATGAAGCATAAGATAACTGCCGTCGCCGCAAAGCGCATAAGCTTCCTTTTCGGGCATTGCCATCTTTGAGCCTAAAGCGCCTGCAATTTCATAACCCATGCAGGAATAGCCGTATTCCATATTGTAGGTATAACGGCTGTCGGTTGTCCACATTCTCTGCAAATCGCCGGGAAGTGAGCCTGCGGCTGCGGTGCAGGTTGCGTCGGCAGGAATAAGCTTTCTGATAAGAGCTACTGCAGCTGTCTGCGTAACCGTACCGAGCTTTTCGGCAAATTCTCCGAAAACGGGTACAATGCTCCGTGTGCCTCATCTACAATTAAGTACGCTCCGTATTTTTCGCAGACTTTTTTAATTTCTCGAATAGGCGAAACAATCCCTTCATAACTCGGTGAAGTCACAAGGACAGCCTTAATTCCACGGTCTTTCAAGTATTTTTCAATTATTTCAGGGGTCGTTTTGTCGTAAATGTCCCATTCTTCAATCTTTTCCAAATCGTAAAAAACAGGAATTCCGCCTGCAAGTTTTACCGCATTCAAATGACAAGGGTGTGCATTTTTCCACAATAGAACTTTTTCACCTGAATTTACGCACGACAAAACCGCACCGATAATTCCGCTTGTTGAACCGTTTGTCAAAAATGAAGTCGATTTTGTTCCATAAATTTTAGTGGCTTTTGACTCCGCCTTGCTAAGTGCAGTTTCAGGGTCGTGAGCTTCTGTTTCCGAGATATCATATTTGTAAAAGTTTCTCAATTTGTGAAAGATAAAAAATCCCTGAGCATGCGAAGGGGTTGTAAATAACGTTTTTCGACATGTCTTTTTTAATAGGTTAACTAAGCTCATATTCCCTCATAAAGCCACTTTCGGCGGTTATTTATTCTTAATTTCGATATTTCTTTTTGTACAATACTGGATGAGTTCCATTTTGTTACGGTTGTTGTCGTAAACAAAACGTCCCGAGTGTGTATATATACCGTTGTTGCCTTTTTCAATTCTGATAGGTGAATAGTTGCAGGTAACATTAATATTTTCAGACAGCGGAAG
>ONBD01000101.1 GCA_900315985.1 uncultured Eubacteriales bacterium
TGTTATTGCAGGTTCATTCATCCTGTTACAAATGAAACGCTTGAGTTCGAAACAGATCCGCCTGAAGATTTTAAGGCTGTGATACCAAAATAAATATTCTATATTATATACTTTTAACACTAACGGAGTGATAAAATGAAAAAGCTTGCGCTATGGGAAGCAAGACATCCAAAAATTACTGTACTGATTGCACTGTGTCTGGTTGTGCCGTCAATTATCTGTTTTGCTTTGACAAGGGTAAACTATGACCTTATGTCTTTTTTGCCTAACACCTTTGAGTCGGTTAAGGGTGAAGAAATACTTGACAAAACCTTCAACAATGCCGGCATTTCAATAATTGTATTTGAGGACTTTGAACCGAAATATGTAGCCGCAGTTAAGGACGAAATAGAAAAAATACCGGAAGTCAGCTCGGTTATTTGGGTTGACACATTGGCTGATATTACTATTCCTTATGATATTTTACCCGACGCTATAACCGATGTTTTCTACTCTGAGGACGGCTCAAGCACAATGATGCTTGTTCAGTACAAGTATCAAGGCTCGTCAAATGAAACACTTCGGGCAATTAAACAGATTAAATCATTGCTTAATAAAAACACATTTATAAGCGGCTTCTCTGCAATAATTGAGGACACAAAGGAGCTTACCGAAACTCAGGCGCCTATATATGTTCTTATTGCTGTTTTAGCTGTTTTTATTGCACTGTGTATAATGATGGAATCATGGGCACTGCCCATTGTAATAATGTCGGCGCTTGGGCTTGCGATAGTGTACAATATGGGAACGAATATTTTTAAAGGTGAAATTTCGTTCATCACACAAAGCATTGCCGCAATATTACAGCTCGGTGTCACAATGGACTATTCGGTATTCCTGTTAGACAGGTATAATGAGGAAAAACACCTGTATACAGACCGTACCGAAGCTATGGCTACTGCTGTTACAAAATCCTTTGTAGCGCTGATGGGCAGCTCGCTGACAACAGTATTCGGCTTTATTGCACTTTGCTTTATGACATTAAAGCTTGGCTTTGACATAGGTTTTGTTATGGCAAAGGGCGTAATATTCGGCATACTTACTGTTGTACTGATACTTCCCGAAATTATTCTTCTTTCCGAAAAATATATTGAAAAATATAAACACAAGGGTCACCTGCCCAAATTTGACCGTCTTAACAATTACATTATCAGTCATAAAAAGATTTTCGCACTTATATTTTTGCTTTTGCTGTTCCCTGCATATTTCTTACAGAGTAAAAATCAGGTTTATTACAGCTTCAGCGAAGCCCTGCCGAAAAGTCTTGTTTCCATTGAGGGACTCAGTAAGTTGAAAGATGACTTTAAAATGGCGTCAACGCAATTTGTTATTATTGATGACAGCATACCGTCCGGCACGCTTACGCAGATGGAAGAGGAAATCAAAAAGCTTGACGGTGTTTCCTCTGTGCTTGCTTTAAACAACTATGTAGGTCCGGCCATTCCTGCAGATATTATTCCTGACGCTATACTTGATATATGCAAAAAAGACGGCAAACAGCTGATGATGGTTAACTCCACCTACGAAAACGCAACGGTTGAGCTTAATAACCATATTGATGAGCTTGATAAGCTGTTGAAATCATATGACCCCGGTGCAATAGTCACAGGCGAAGGTGCAATTACAAAAGATATGATTGTTACCTCAGACCGTGACTTCAGGGTTACAGCGGTGATGTCGATAGCGGCAATATTTATTCTGTTGCTCATTACCTTTAAATCCGGCTCAATTCCCGTACTGCTGATAGCAGTTATTGAGCTTGCCATCTGGATAAACCTTGCAATAGCAAAGATAATCGGCTCGGATGTTAACTTCATAGCGCCTACTGTTATCAACTGTGTTCAGCTCGGCGCAACAGTTGACTACGCTGTGCTGCTGACTACCCGTTTCCGTGAGGAATTACGGCTCGGGCTTCCGAAAAAGGAAGCAATACTCAAAGCCGCAAATGCAGCTGAACAGTCGATTTTCCAAAGCGCAGTTGTATTTTTCCTTGCGACCTTCGGTGTATTCCTTGTTTGTAATATTCCTATGATAAAAGGTATTTGCGCTCTGCTTGCAAGAGGTGCAATAGTAAGCTTTATTTCAGTTGTGTTCTTCCTGACCCCGCTGCTTTATATTTGCGAAGGCTTAATCAGCAAAACCACAATCGGCTGGAAAAAAAGCAAAAGGCAAATTGTAAATGTAACAGAAGATACAGAAATCAACGCTTCGCAGGAGGAAACAGACGATGAATAAGAACTTTATAATAAAAATATCTGCATTATTTATGGCATTTATATTAGCTTTCCTTTGTCTTTCGGGCTGCGGGAAAAAGGTTACCGAAAATCAGGTAATACTTAACGAGCTTGGCAAGAGCGATTATGTTCAGCAGGCATATACAGAAATAGCACAGAATGTCAGAAAGCAGGAAACAGTATATGTAAATGTTGCTCCAGACGGTCAGGTGCAGAAGGTCAGTGTTACAGACTGGCTTCATACAGATAGACCGCAGGTAAGAATTCTTGATGCAAGCACGCTCAGCGATATAAGAAATGTTAAAACTCTCTCCGCTCCCGTTATTGAAAATAATACTCTCTGCTGGGATATGGACACAACTGATTTGTATTACAGCGGAATTACCGACCAGGCTCCCCCTCTCGGCATTTCAGTAAAATACTTTATAAATGATGTTGAAACTCCGTATAACGAAATGGCAGGTAAAAGCGGAAATGTCAGAATAGAAGTTAAGGTCAGCAACAATTTAAAAACTACAATTAACAGTGTAAAAGAGCCTTTTACAATCAGCTGTCCTATGATTATGGTCGGCGGTATGATACTTTCCGAAGATAAATTCTATAATATAAGCGTTCAGAACGGTACAGCCATCGGTGACGGCACAAAGCAGATTATATTCTTTGCAGGCATGCCCGGAATTGACGAAAGCCTTGGTCTTTCAGAGCTTCACCTGTCAATGCTCAGTCCTCAGCTGCTTACAGACACCTATACAATAACTGCTGATGTTACGGATTTTGCTTTAGGCAATATGATGTTTGCCGCAGTTCCCTTCTCCTCACTCGGCTCACTCGGCAACGGTGAAATTCCCGAAACAGTTGACGATGTCAAAGAAATACTCAGTGATATTCAGAATGTGCAGTCAGCTTTTAACGGGCTTGATATAAACAAGGTTGTAAGCCTTCTCTACGGTGACACAGACAAGCTCAGCGATATGCTCAATGCTATAAGCGAAGCTATCAAGCTTTATAATGAAAATGAAAAGCT
>ONBD01000050.1 GCA_900315985.1 uncultured Eubacteriales bacterium
AGGGCGGGGTGCCCACACCCCGCCGCCAAGCTATGCGGTAAACTAACGGCGGCATGTGGGCATGCCGCCCTACACACAGTATGATTTACGCCGTAAAATATTTTAATGTTCGTAAGCGAAGCTTCCCCACAACTTGCCGCAGGCAAATTTCACTCGTTTGAAGAACGAACTTCACTGCCGTCAGGCAATTTATCTCTTGCGTAGCAAGAATTTCACTGCGAGCCTTTGGCTCGCCAAACTCCGATTTGTTGTGTAGACAAAAAATGATATATACTATTTACACTTAATATTGATATTTAAACTTATAAAAGAAAAACTATATCAGGTAACTTTTTAGGGAAATTGCCGAAATTTTTTCTTAGAGCCTGTTTTTGGTTGAAATAGTTTAATTTTTAGTATAATATATACAAGTACCAAATTAGATTTTTATATATTTTTACTTGGAGGCTAACATATATATGAATTATTCGCTTACCAAAAAGAAAGCAAAAGAGCTTGTTGAGGCTAAGCTTTCTCACTTTATGGGTGTAACTCCCGAAGAAGCTACAAACGAGCAGTATTATAAGGCAATAGCTCTTATACTGCGTGAAATGATGAGTGAAGGCAGAGCTGAATTTAATAAGCTTGCACAGAAAGAAGGCACAAAGAAGGTTTACTATCTTTGCATGGAATTCCTTATGGGCCGTTCGCTTAAAAACAACCTTTACAATCTTAATCTTACAAAGACCTTTGAAAGCGTGCTTGCAGACTACGGTGTAAAGCTTGAAAATATTTACGACTGCGAGCCTGACGCAGGTTTGGGCAACGGCGGTCTTGGCAGACTTGCTGCCTGCTACCTTGACGGTCTTGCAACTCAGGGCTACCCGGCAAGAGGTTATTCAATTCTCTATGAAGCAGGTATTTTCAAGCAGAAGCTTGTTGACGGCTGGCAGACAGAGCTGCCTGATTTCTGGCTTCCGGGCGGCGAGGTATGGCTTGTTCCTCACGAAGAGAGCGCACTGGAGGTTCGCTTTGAGGGCGAGGTTGTTGACTCGTGGGAAAATCAGTTCCATCAGGTTGAAATTGAGAATTACAAGGCAGTTAAGGCAATTCCTTACGATATGTTTGTTTCGGGTAAGGACGGCAAGGGCATTTCCGTGCTCCGTCTGTGGAAGGCTGAAGCTCCTGCGCTTGATATGACTCTGTTCAATCAGGGCGACTATATGCGTGCTATGGAAAGAAACGCTATGGCTGAGGTTATTTCAAAGGTGCTTTACCCTGCAGACAATCATCCCGAGGGCAAATCACTCAGACTCCGTCAGCAGTACTTCCTTGTTTCCGCATCAATTCAGGACATTGTTCATAAGCACCTCAGAGTTTACGGCACTATGGACAATTTCCCCGACAAAGTTGCAATTCATATCAACGATACACATCCCACGCTTGCAATTCCCGAGCTTATGAGAATTTTGCTTGATGAGTGCGGTTACGGTTGGGATGATGCGTGGAGCATTATCACAAAGACGGTTGCATATACAAACCATACGGTTATGAAGGAAGCTCTTGAGTGCTGGCCCGAGGACCTTTACAAAAGACTTATGCCGAGAATCTGGCAGATTACAAAGGAAATCGACAACCGCTTCCGTTCATTTGTATGGCAGGCAACAACCAATGCAGATGTTGTCGAGAGAATGGCTATTATGTCAAACGGCGTTGTCAGAATGGCAAACCTCTGCGTCGCAGGCTCACACAGCGTAAACGGCGTTTCGGCGCTTCACTCGGAAATTGTTAAGAATACTGTTTTCAACGATTTCTATAAGCTTACACCCAACAAATTCAAAAATGTTACAAACGGTATTGCTCACCGCCGTTGGCTTTGTCAGTCAAATCCGCTTCTGACAGAGTATGCAGAGAGCCTTATAGGCGACGGCTTTGTAAATGACGCTGACGAGCTGTTAAAGCTTCGTGAGTTTGTCGATAACGATAAGGTACTTGAGAAAATCGGTGAAATCAAATATCAGAATAAGGTTAGCTTTGCTTCTTATGTTAAAAAGGCAATGGGCATCGAGATTGACCCCAATTCTGTATTTGATGTTCAGGTAAAGCGTCTGCATGAGTATAAGCGTCAGCATCTTAACGCTTTGAACATTCTTGCAGATTACCTTGAAATCAAGGAAAACCCCGATATGCCGTATACTCCGCACACATTTATTTTCGGCGCAAAGGCGGCTCCCGGCTACTTTATGGCTAAAAAGATAATTTCATTTATCTGCGCTCTTGCCGATATGATTAACAACGACCCCGATGTAAACGACAAAATGAAGGTTGTTTATCTTGAAGAGTACAATGTTACAATGGCTGAAAAGCTTATGCCTGCCGCTGACATTTCAGAGCAGATTTCACTTGCAGGTACAGAGGCTTCGGGTACAAGCAATATGAAGCTTATGATTAACGGTGCAATTACCTTAGGCACAATGGACGGCGCAAATGTTGAAATCCACGAGGCTGTCGGCGACGATAATATAATCATCTTCGGTATGAGCACACCCGAGGTTGAGGATTTAAAGCGTGCAGGTTATAATCCGCTTAACTACTACAATAACAATTATGAATTAAAGAAGGCTGTTGACTTTGTTTCGCAGAACGCAATAGCAGGCAAGCGTTTCCCCGAGATTGCAGCTATAATTCATAACGACCCCTATATGGTGCTTGCAGACTTTGCCGATTACAGACGAGCAAAGAAAAAGGCTGTTGAGCTGTTCAATGACAAGAAGGTCTGGAACAGAATGTCGCTTATGAACACCTCAGGCGCAGGCCGCTTTGCAGCTGACAGAGCCATAAATGACTACGCAAGAGACATCTGGCACACAAAGAGCGCTTTCAGTCATGACGAAAAGCCTGCTTATGCTCGTGCCAAGAAGCCTGCAGAGAAAAAATCTGCAGCTAAAAAGCCTGCGGCAAAGAAACCTGCAGAAAAGAAAACTGCCGACAAAAAGGCTGCAGAAAAAAAGGCTGAAACTAAAAAATCCACGGCAAAAAAGACTGCTAAAAAGAGCAAATAATTATTAAGTTTAAGCGGCAGACAACAGTCTGCCGTTTATTGTTCAAATTCAAGGTTGATATAAACAGAAAACAGTGGTAAAATATATTAGTTAACTGATTATGTTTATTTTCATAACCGAAAGGATGTTTTAAATGAGTGATAAAGGCAAATTCTATATCACAACAGCTATCGCTTACACCTCAAGAAAGCCGCACATCGGCAACAGCTACGAAATTGTGCTGACCGACGCTATTGCGAGATATAAGCGAATGTTAGGTTATGATGTTTTCTTCTTAACCGGTACAGACGAGCACGGTCAGAAAATTGAGGAGTATGCAAAACAGGCCGGCGTTACACCCAAGCAGTATGTCGACAAGGTTGCAGGCGAAATCCGTGAGATTTGCGACAGCCTTAATACAACCTATGACAAATTCATAAGAACAACCGACGATTATCACGAAAAGGCAGTTCAGAAAATATTTAAAAAGCTTTATGATCAGGGCGACATTTATAAGAGCGAATACGAGGGTATGTACTGCACTCCTTGCGAGAGCTTCTGGACAGAAAGCCAGCTTGATGAAAACGGCTGCTGCCCCGATTGTCACAGACCTGTAAAAAAGGCTAAGGAGGAAGCTTATTTCTTAAAGCTTTCAAAATATCAGAAATGGCTTGAGGAATACATTGAGTCAAATGATAAATTCATTTATCCCGAGGCAAGAAAAAATGAAATGCTTAACAATTTCATCCGTCCCGGTCTTCAGGATTTGTGCGTTTCAAGAACCTCTTTTAAATGGGGTATTCCCGTAACCTTTGACGATAAGCATGTAATTTATGTGTGGATTGACGCACTTTCAAACTATATCACTGCTTTGGGCTATGACCCCGACGGCAGCGGCGAATTATACAAGAAATACTGGCCTGCAGATGTCCATATTATCGGCAAGGACATTGTCCGTTTCCACACAATTTACTGGCCTATTATGCTTAAGGCTTTGGGCGAGCCTATTCCGAAGCAGGTTTACGGCCATCCGTGGCTTCTCTTCGGTGAGGACAAAATGTCAAAATCCAAGGGCAATGTTATTTATGCCGAGGATTTGATTAAAGAGTTTGGCGTTGATGCGGTAAGGTATTATCTGCTTTCCGAGATGCCTCATTCCTCTGACGGCTCTATCACCTACGAAACACTTATTGAGAGGTATAATTCCGACCTTGCAAACACAATAGGCAACCTTGTAAACCGCACTATTGCAATGCAGAAAAAGTATTTTGATGGCGTAATTCAGCCTAATACCTGCGCAGAGCCTCTTGACGATGAAATCAAGACGCTTGCAGTTAAAACACTTTCGGATGTTGACCGTTGCTTTAATGAGTATAAAATTGCAGACAGCATTGAATGTGTACTGACGCTTGCAAGAAGGCTTAACAAGTACATTGACGAAACTATGCCGTGGGCGCTCGCAAAGGATGAGAGCAAAAAAGAAAGACTCGGCGCAGTGCTTTATAATCTGCTTGAGGGCATCCGTTACCTTGCAATTCTTTTAAAGCCCTATATGCCCGAAACAAGCGAAAAGATTTTAGCGCAGCTTAACACCACTGTTTGCGATTATGATTCGCTTCAGACCTTCGGCGGTCTGAAGGCAGGCGACAGCGTAGGCGAGGCAAGCGTGCTTTTCTCAAGAATTGACGCTGAAAAGCTTATAGAAGAGCTTATTGAAAAGCAGAAGGCAACACAGGCTGAGGAAAAGTCGATAGAGGAAATTGAAGGCTTGGCTCAGATAGGCATTGAGGATTTCGCAAAGGTTGAATTGAGAGTAGCAGAGATTACTGCCTGCGAGCCAATACCGAAGGCGAAGAAGCTTCTGAAGCTCACGCTTGACGACGGCTCGGGCACACCCAGAACTGTTGCCAGCGGAATTGCAAAATGGTATACGCCCGACGATTTGATAGGTAAAAAAATAGTTGTTGTAGCTAATCTGAAGCCTGCCGTACTTTGCGGCGTAGAGTCAAACGGTATGATTTTAGCCGCTGACTGCGCAGAGGATGATGTTAAGGTTTTATTTGCTGACAGCAGTATGCCCAACGGCGCAAAGATAAGATAATGTACAGAAATATTTTTGACACACATGCACATTATGATGACGAACGCTTCTATGAGGATTCACAGGAGCTTTTGTCGTCTTTTGCAGTTAACGGCATAACGGGCGTTGTGTCCTGCGGTGTTAATACCGAAACTTCAAAAGCAAATATTGAGCTTTCGGAAAAATATCCGTTTATTTATGTGGCGGTAGGCTATCACGGTTTAAATACTGAGGATGTGCCCGAGAATTATATTGAGGTTTTGTCAGAGCTTATAGGCAATCGGAAGGTCGTTGCCATCGGCGAAATCGGACTTGACTACCACTACGAAAGAGAGACAAGGGATTTTCAGCTTGAAATATTCAGACGGCAGATTGAATTTGCAAATGAAAATAGTTTACCCGTAATAGTGCATGACAGAGAAGCTCACGAGGACACAATGAATATTTTGAAAGAGCTGAAACCGAGAGGCGTTATGCACTGCTTTTCTGGCAGCGTTGAAATGGCAAAGGAAATATTGAAATTGGGTATGTATATCGGTCTCGGCGGCGCAGTAACATTTAAAAATGCCGTAAAGCCTTTGGAGGTTGCCGCCTTTGTACCCGAGGACAGACTCTTGCTTGAAACAGATGCGCCTTATATGACGCCCGTACCCTTCAGAGGTCAGCGCTGCACCTCGCTGCATATACCGTACACGGCAGAAAAAATTGCCGAAGTAAGAGGCGTTGACACACAGTATCTTCTCGACATTACAGACAGAAATGCAAGGGAATTGTTCAGCATAAAATGAGGTAATAAATATGGATTTCATATTTGATTTAATTGCCGAAGGACTGTTTTCCGTTTCAGAGGAAGCTTTGAAAGACAAATCAGCCTCAAAAATCAAAAAAAGAGCAGCTGCCGTATTTTTACTTACAGCGCTGCTTGCGGTAACAGGTTTGTTCGTATTTGCAACAGCGGTTACATTCCGAACAAAACCGCTGCTGTCAATTCTGTTGGCTATTGTGCTTTTAGCTTTTTGCATTATTGTTGCAAAGGAATTTGTAAAAGCATACAGAAAGAATTATAAGAGTTAAGAACTTTACAAATTTGAGTTTGGCGAGATGATTGATAATTGCTGAGAACAGTAAACCCGTAGGGGCGATTCACGAATCGCCCGCTTGGATTACATCAAACCTCGCCAAACTCCGATTTATCAATTTGATTTGCCTAAAAAATCCTTCATTATCTGTGTTGACTCCTCTTCGAAGCTTACAAGGCTTTCGGCGAGGTTTTTATATTTTTCTTCAAGATTATCGTATTCGTTTAAAAGCCTTGTGATGTCAACAACTCCCATATCGTTGCCCTGAATCATAATTTCAGCTATTTTGTCATCGCTTCTGTCCGTAAGCGTGTTGAGCTGTATTCCCGACCACAGACCGAGCTTTGACAGCGGATTTTGCGGCTTCGGCTTTTTGCCGCTTTCTTCAAGCAGCTTTATACAGCCGTCACAGAATTTACCGTATTCCGCTTTTTCTTCATTCAGCTCGTTGCTCAAATCCTCATTTTCGACCTTGGACAGCAGCATATCAATAGCTTCGGACGCCATATGGGCATTCTCGTAAATTTTGTTCAGGAATTCCTCGTATCTTACATCTTCGTTCATAAAATCAACTCCTTGTTTGTATTATGGCGCAATTCTGCGTATTTATACTGTTTACAATTTCAATATTTTGGCTTATAATATTATAAATATTTTTCGGAGGTATATTTATGCAGAAGTTGAACAAATTCACGGCTTTCGCAGGCTATAAATTTTCACCCTTGCTTCACAAGGTTGTTTACAAAAGCATGCGCAAAAAACCTATTGAAGCGATTGAATTAAAAAAGGCAAGCGTAATCAGCCACAGAGACCTGACAAACATTCATTTTGTCGCTCACCGTGGACTTTCAGGCGTTAACCCCGAAAACACCCTGCCGTCATTCAGGGCTGCCGCAGAGCACGGCGGCTTTTACGGCATTGAGTGCGATACATATCTTGCAAAGGACGGCGAGTGGATGATAGTTCATGACCCGAACCTTGACTCGCTTTATAACGGCGAGGGCGATGTCAGAGATTACACAAAGGACGAGCTTCAGAGTCTTAAAATGCTCAGAGGCGCAAACATAGGTATGAACCTTGATGTTAAAATGTGTACTCTTCAGGACTATGTTGACATCTGCAAAAAGGCAGGCTGCCGTCCCGTAATTGAAATTAAGGATGACAGAATTGAAACAATGCCGAGCTTTTATGAATTCCTTAAAAAGAATGACATTTTAAAGTCAGCTGTTATAATTTCGTTTTTGATTGAAGATTTGAGAGCGCTTCATAAAATTGACCCCGAACTCGAAATGTGGTATCTGGTAAATTACCTTGACACAAAGAGAATTCAGTGGGCAGTTGAAGCAGGCTGTAAGGGTATGGATTTTTCAGCGGTGTTCAATGCATGCCGTCCCGACTGGATTAAAAAGGTGCTTGACGCAGGTCTTGTTGCTGCATGCTGGACAGTTGACGACGCTGACGGGCTTGAGGCTATGCTTTCGGCAGGCGTAACGGTTATTACAACAAATTCAATTTTACCCGAATAATAAATAGATATAAATTATCTGAAATATATTATTACATAAATCAGGAGTAATTATGGCGAAGTTTTGCCCACTGTTTTCCTCCTCAAAGGGTAACTGCACATATATAGGAAGCGGCGAAAGCGGTATTCTTATTGATGTCGGCAGAAGCGCAAAGCAGATAAATGAAGCTCTGTTCAATATCGGCGTTGACCCTGACAGCCTTGATGCGATTTTTATTACGCACGAGCATTCGGACCACATAAACGGCTTGCGTGTATTTGCCTCAAAGCATAACATAAAGGTCTATGCAACCGAGGGTACGCTGACCGCTTTAGAGGAAAAGCAGGTTTTAAATGATAAAATTAAATATGATACAGTATCATTTTCGGGTACGCAGGCAGGCTCGCTTCTTGTAACTCCGTTCAGGACCTCGCATGACGCAAGGGAAAGCTGCGGCTATCTTGTTGACACTCCCGACGGCAGACGGATTACCGTTTGCACCGATTTGGGCTATGTGTCGGATGAGGTTGCAAATTCCGTTTGCGGAAGCGACCTTATTTTGCTTGAATCCAACCACGATATAAGAATGCTTGAAAACGGACCTTATACATATGAGCTCAAGCAAAGAATCAAAGGCAAGAGGGGGCATCTTTCAAACGAAAGCTGTTCCGAGCTTGCGGTAAAGCTTATTGAAAGCGGTACAACAAGGCTCGTTTTGGGACATCTGAGTCAGGAGAACAATTTTCCCGAGCTTGCTTACCAGACAACCTTTTCCGCATTGAGTACGGCAGGCGCTGAAGCAGACTCGGACTACATACTCAAGGTCGCAAAGCCTGCATGGGAAGGCAAGGCGATAATGTTATGATAGGCATTACGGTTATTGCTTTGGGCAAGCTCAAAGAAAAATATATGCGTGAGTTTTCCGAAGAATATCAGAAAAGACTGTCGGCATACTGTAAGCTTAATATTATTGAATTAGCGCCTAAACAGCTCGGCGACAATCCCTCACAGGCTGAAATTTCGCAGGCGCTCGGTACGGAAGCACAGCTGATAAAGGCGAAAATCCCACCGAATTCTTACATTTTTTCAATGTGCATTGAAGGGAAACAGATGCCGAGTGAAGCTTTTAGTCAAAAAATATCTAACCTTGCATTAGACGGTAAAAGCTCGCTTGTGTTTATAATCGGAAGCTCTTTCGGGCTGAGTGATGAAATCAAAAAGCTGTCTGATGAAAAATTCTCAATGAGCGAAATGACTTTTCCGCATCAGATGGCAAGGGTTATGCTTCTTGAACAGCTTTACAGAGCATTTCAGATAAGCTCGGGCGGAAAATACCATAAGTAAAAATCAACGGAACAGAGTTGCCTCTGTTCCGTTAATCTTTATAAACTATTATATCTTCAACACGACATTGTAAAATTCTACACAAATCATCAAGTGTTTGAGTTGAAACACCTTTGTTTTTTCTTAATCTGTCAATGGTTGAACTGCTAATATTATGTTTTTGAATAAGTGTGTATGTGCTTTCCTTGCTTCTTTTTAAAGTGTTCCAAAATGGCTCATAACTAATCATCCTATCACCAATTTAATAGTAGAATGTAGTCTGCAACTTGACAATAGTCTAAATAACGACTATAATTTTATTGTATAGTCTTTATTAGGACTATACTATATTAACAAAGAGGTGGTATTTTATGAAAAAAGTTGATAAAGGGATAGTTGCAGGCGTTGCTGTTATAGCAATCGGGTTATTACTAAGCATAATAATGATTTTTATCTATGAGTCGCCCAACAAAAATACATCACAAATATCAAGCAACTCTAAGTCCGAATATAGTAGCGTAACAACAACTAAACTATCGACACAACCTTCTGCACAAACATTTTCTATTGGCGATACCATATATTCTCCAAATGGTGAAACCGCAATTAGAATCAATAAAGTTGATTATAAATATGAAATAACTCCAGATGTAATTGATGGCTATTTTTATGAGTACTATGAAGCAAATAGTGGTAATATTTATATTGCAATAGATGCAGATGTAAAAAACTTTGGTAAAAAAGAATTAAGATGTGATGAAATCGCACAGGCAGGAGCGAATTATAATAACGGATATGAGTATACCGGCATGATTATTGTTAAAGACGGTAGCACAGGGCTGACCTACGCTAATATAACAAGTATTTCACCTTTAGAAACTAAAGGAATTATTTTTGCTATTGAATGTCCAGAAGAGGTGTATAATTCCAACAAATCTCTATACATAACTTTTAGCATAGATGGTGCAAAATATTCATGCAAAGTAAGATAGAAAGCAATAGAAAATCTTTTAATTTGCATACATAGTTTTTAGGCATATGGATTTCTGTACTTACCGCAACCTAAAACTTTGACGGACTTTGTTCATCATTACAACATTTCCACCGGCGTTCGCCGATTCCCCTCCCCTTGCATATAGGGGAGGCTTTTCAATTATCTCTAAATCTCAAAAAATCATATTTTCTTCTTTGTTTTCATACATTTTATAAAACAAAGGAGGCTTTTAAAATGATGGAGAATTCTTCACTTGCCACGCCTAAGGTAGGGCATAACATTATAATGGAGGACAGACGGCACCTGACGGTATCGGGTGTGTCGGACATAGACAGCTTTGACGAGCAATCGGTAATAATATATACCTCAATGGGCGAGCTTACCGTAAGGGGACAGGATTTGCATATCAACCGTCTCAGCCTTGAGGTCGGCGAGCTTCTTGTGGAGGGTGAAATTGACGCTCTTGTATATTCTCAGCACGAGCAGAAGCCGCAGGGCGGATTTTTCTCAAAGGTATTCCGCTGATGGAGTATATTTTAAGCCTGTCCTCACAGACTAAGGGCTTTTTGCTGTCGCTTGGCTTCGGCCTGCTTGTCGGCGTGATTTATGATTTACTGAGGGTAATCCGTCTGTGCTTTACAAAATCAAAAACGGCAATTTTTATTTTTGATGTCATATTTGTTTTCATTGCTTCAATAAGCAGTTTTCTGTTTATGCTCACCGTTACCGACGGGCAGTTAAGAGCATTTATTGTGCTTGGTGAATTGCTCGGTTTTTTCATCTATTACTTTTCATTCGGAATAATTGCCGTGAAATTCACAACCAAAACAGCAGACAAAATCAAATCACTTTTTAAAAGAATTTTTACCTTTATTTTTGCGCCTGTGCGAAAGCTTTTTATAAAAATCAGCGCCAAAACGGCTGTTTTTATTGAAAAATTACGAAAAAATGTTCAAAAATCAGCAAAAAAATCAAAATACCTCTTGAAAATTGACAAGGCTTTGTTATATAATCAAATAGATAAAAACCGTATTTTCTCAAAATTCAAGCGTAAAAACGAAAGTGACAGGGAAATATGATGGCTAAAACAGAAAAGAGAAAACAGGATACTAAAAAATTCAGCTTTATTCTTTTAATAGGCTTACTGTTGGCAGTAGGCTATTTTGCAATTAGTATAATAAATGTAAATATGGACATTAAAAGCCGTAAAAAAGAGGTAGCAAAGCTTAACGCTCAGTACGAAGAGCAGCTTGCCGAAAACGCTCAGCTCCAGGCAGTTGCAGACGGCGGCAATAAGGATGAGTATGTTGAGAAGGTTGCCCGTGAAAAGCTTGGCTATGTTAAACCCGGCGAAAAGGTCTATTACAATATTACCCCCGGCAACTGATTTTTGTTGGATATGGAGGAAAAATAGCTTATATGTTTGAAATAGGCGAAATATATGAGGGGAAGGTAACAGGACTTACCAATTTCGGCGCCTTCGTCAGTTTGCCTGACAACAAAACAGGTATGGTGCACATTTCAGAGGTTGCGTCTACCTATGTAAATGACATTCATGAGTTTCTCAAGGAGGGCCAGGAGGTTAAGGTCAAAATAATTGACATTAACGAAGCGGGTAAAATAAGCCTGTCAATCAAAAAGGCTAACGAAGCTCAGACGGACAAAAAAGAAAAAACCGAGCGCCGTCAAAGGTCATCTGCGCCTGCTAATGTTTGGCAGGGAACTCCGGAAAAAGATAACGGTCCTATGAGCTTTGAGGATATGATGGCTCAGTTCAAACAGCGAAGCGACGAGAAGCTTGCAGACCTTAAAAAAGCAACTGACTCAAGACGCAGTTCATATTCAAGAAGAAAGTAATTTAATGCAGCCGAAAGCTTGGCTGCATATTTTTTTAGGAGACAGTATGAGAGAAATAGATGTAGCCGTAATCAGAGATACGGTAAAGGAACTTGTAATCAAAGCAAATAAAATTCTGCCTGACGAAATGTGCGAAAAAATCATAAGCGCAGGCAAAAATGAAACCGATGAGCTTCCGAAAAAGATTATGACAGAGCTTGTAAACAATCTTGATGCGGCAAAAGAGCTTGACATACCCATTTGTCAGGATACGGGCATGGCTGTAATTTTTATTGATATAGGTCAGGATGTGCATTTTGTCGGCGGCGATTTGTATGAGAGCATAAACGAGGGCGTAGCCGCAGGCTATACAGACGGACTTCTGAGAAAATCCGTTGTGAGGGACCCGTTTGACAGAGTGAATACAGAGAACAACACGCCTGCAATTATTCATACAAGAATTGTAAAAGGCGACAGGGTGAAAATTGCAGCTTGCCCCAAGGGCTTCGGCAGTGAAAATATGAGTCAGCTTAAAATGTTCACCCCGTCTGCAAGCGTGGAAGATATTGAAAACTATATAATTGAGGTTGTTAAAACCGCAGGGGGAAATCCCTGCCCGCCGATAGTGCTCGGCGTAGGTATAGGCGGCGACTTTGAGTACTGCGCTTACCTTGCTAAAAAGGCGTTGTGCCGAAGCGTGAGCGAAAGAAACGAAAACCCGTTTTACAAAAAGCTCGAAGCGGATTTGCTTGAAAAAATCAACAGCCTTGACATAGGACCGCAGGGCTTCGGCGGCAGGACAACAGCACTTGCTGTGAATATCGAAGCGGCGCCTACGCACATTGCAGGCTTGCCCGTGGCGGTCAATGTCGGTTGCCATGTAACAAGACACGCTGAGAAGGTAATATAACATAGCGGCAATACGCTTCGGTGTATTGCCGCTATTTAGTTAACAGTGAAAAGTGAATAGTGAATAACTGTAATGTAGGGGCGATTCACGAATCGCCCGTTTTAAATTAACCGCAAATTAACGGCGGGAGTAAACCCCCGCCCTACACATATTCGGATTTATATGGAAAATATTATAATATTCCAAAGCGAAGCTTCCCCATAATTTCTTCATTCCTTCATTTCTTCATTCCTTCATTTTTCATTTCTTCATTTTTAAAAATAGTACTACCTATTTTTGTTTATTTATGGTATATTATAATAAAATATTACAAAAAGAGATGTTTTCGCAAATGGAAAAACGCTATGATGTACTTATAGTCGGCAGCGGTGTAGGCGGTTTATACACTGCCCTGTCCTTACCCGAGGAGCTGTCGGTGCTGGTGCTTTCAAAACAATCGGACACGCTGTCAAACTCAAATCTTGCTCAGGGCGGAGTTGCCGCCGTACTGAGCTTTGAAAATGACAGCTTTGGACCCCGAAGCTGTTGATGTGCTTGTGCATGAAGGTCCCGACGATGTAAGAAAAATTATGACCTTCGGCGTGGATTTTGACAAAAATCCCGACGGCACAATTCAGAAAACCCTTGAGGGCGGACATTCACGCAGACGAATTGTGCATCACAAGGACACTACGGGCGCAGAGCTTGTAAAAAAGCTGCTTGCTGAAGCTCACCGCAGAAAGAATATAACTCAATGTGAAAATTCTCTTGTATATAAGCTTGAAAAGGTTAAAAGCGGATTTTGCGCTTATATTTTGCAGAACGGCGAAGCAAAAACTGTTTTTGCAGACTACTGTGTGCTTGCTACGGGCGGTATAGGCAGGGTTTACAAATACACAACAAATCCTGCGGTTGCCACGGGCGACGGAATAAGACTTGCATACGAGCTTGGCGCAGCTATAAAGCATTTAAGCTATGTTCAGTTCCACCCTACTGCATTTAACGGACCTGACAGGGAGCAATTCTTAATCAGCGAAGCGGTCAGGGGCGAGGGCGCATATCTGCTCAACTGCAACAAGGAACGCTTTATGCACCGTTATGACGAAAGACTTGAATTAGCGCCCAGAGATGTTGTTTCCCGTTCAATTATTCTTGAAAGCAGAAAAACGGGCAGTAATAATTTCTATCTTGATATTACTCACAGGGACAGAGAATATCTGCTGAACAGATTTCCGGGCATTTACGCAGGCTGTCTTGAACACGGGGTTGATATTACCAAGGATTTAATTCCCGTTTTCCCGTGTCAGCACTATTTAATGGGCGGCATTGATGTTTCGCTTGACGCCGCCACAACAATTTCAAGGCTTTATGCCGTCGGCGAGTGCTCGCACACGGGCGTGCACGGCAAAAACAGACTTGCAAGCAATTCGCTTTTAGAGGCGCTTGTGTTCGGCAGACGGGCGGCGACGGATATAAAGAGATGCATTGACAAGGGTTTTGCTCATGTTGAGGTTTCCGAAAGAGAATGTGATATTACAGGCGCTCCAGTGCCTAAGGGTATGCGAAACGAAATTAACTCAATTATGCAGAGAGCGTATTTTGTAATTCCCGACGAGGACGCTGTCAGGACAGGCTTGAAGCAGGTCGACAGAATACTTAAAAGGCTTCAGTCGGGCAAATTCGCAATCACACCCGAATACTGCGAAACACTTAGCATAGCAACGGTAGCGCACATTATATTAAAGGAGGTCGACGAGGGATGATTTTACCTTTGTTTTATGTTGACGACATTATAAAAAGAGCATTGGCTGAGGATATAAATTATGTCGACATTTCAGCGGACTACCTTATAGATGAAAATCAGCGCAATGATTCATATTTTGTGGCAAAGGCTGACGGCGTGCTTTGCGGCATTGATGTTGCAATGCGTGTGTTTGAGCTTCTTGATCCGAGCTTTGAAAAAAAGGTTTATTTCAAGGACGGCGACAAAATCAAGAAGGGCGATATTATAGCTGAGTTTTCGGGCAAAACAACTCTGCTTTTAAAGGGCGAGAGGACTGCTTTGAATCTTATTCAGCATATGTCGGGTATTGCAACTGCGGCAAACGAAATTGTTGAGCTTTGCAAGGGTACGAACGCTCAGATTACAGACACCCGTAAAACTCTGCCCTCGCTTCGTGCGCTTCAGAAGTATGCCGTTACCTGCGGCGGCGGTAAAAACCACCGTTTCAATCTTTCGGACTGCGCTATGCTTAAGGACAATCATATTGACGCCTGCGGCTCAATTACCAAGGCGGTAGAAACTCTGCGAGGCAAGCTCGGTCATACAACTAAAATTGAGGTTGAAACCCGTGATTTAAACGAAGTTAAGGAGGCTGCCGAGGCAGGCGCAGATATTATTATGCTTGACAATATGGACTGCGACACTATGCGTGAAGCAATTAAAATTATTGACGGCAGAGCAAGGACCGAGGCCTCGGGCGGCATTACCAAGGAAAATGTCAGAGAGGTTGCAGAAACGGGAGTTGACATTATTTCACTCGGCGCACTGACACATTCGGTAAAGGCGTTTGATATATCAATGAAAATGAAATAAAACAAAATAAAGGGCGGTTATATACTGCCCTTTTTGAAATCGGTGTGATAATATGAAAAAGAGATTAAAAATAACAATTGCTGTGATTATTGTCATCTTATTTTTTGCCGCATCAGCTTATGTGTGCAATATGTTTGGCTTTTTCAATAAAGGAAATTACGGTGATACGGCTTTGGAAAATGTTGAATTAAAACAAAACAGCGTTTTGAACGGAAAAACGGTTATCTTTCTTGGCAGCTCCGTAACCTACGGCTACGGCTCAATGGGGGTAAGCTTTGTTGACTATCTCGAAGCGGCTGACGGAATAATTCCAATAAAAGAGGCAGTTTCAGGTACAACGCTTGCCGACAGAAACGAAAAATCATATGTTTCAAGGCTGAAACGGATAAATCCCGAGCTGAAACCCGACGCCTTTGTCTGTCAGCTTTCGACAAATGACGCCACAAAAGGAATTCCTCTCGGCAGCGTTTCCGAAGGCGTGGAGCTTGCAGACTTCGACACCTCGACGGTAGCAGGAGCCATTGAATATATAATTTTTCATGTCAGGCTTACATGGGATTGCCCGATAGTTTTTTACACACAGGCGAAATATGACAGCGAACAATACGGTAAAATGGTAGATTTGCTGTTGCAGTTTCAGAAAAAATGGGGAATTACCGTAATTGATTTGTGGAACAATGAGCAGATAAATTCTATAACCGACGAGCAGAGAAGCTTATATCTTGTTGACAAAATTCACCCGACAAAAGCAGGGTATCTCGAATGGTGGCTGCCTGAATTTGAAATAGGACTGAGCAAGGTGCTTGCTTAGTCAAATCGGAGTTTGTAGGGATGATGCAAAGTTGAAAAGAACAACTACCGCCCCATCTCAGAGGGGGCTGGCATTTTGCGAAGCAAAATGACTGGGGGAGTAATAAAATCACCTCGGAGATGGAGCGATAGATATACGCCGTAAATTCGTAAAATCAACGACCTCGCCAAACTCAAATTTGACGCAAAAACGCTTTTGTAAAAAATAAACAGTATTACTGAAATGTGCCGAAAAAATTCGGTGCAGTTTTATTTTTAATTTGTCGGTATCTTATTGACTATACCGTAATAATTTGTTAAAATAATAACAAATATGTATAGCTGAAAGTATGTTTTGGCATAGGGGTACATAATTAAACACAAACAAGGAGAATTGTTATGGCAGACAAAATGTTAGAGTATGCTCCCGAATGGACCTATGATGATTCCGTTGAAATGCGTGAGCCTATCGTAAAGCTCGGTAAAATGATTACCGACAGAATTCCGATAGTTCTCGGCGTTCAGAAAATCACAAAGCAGGATCCCGAATACTGGGCAGTAGCAACCATTTGCCCCACAGACGAAATGGCTGAAGTTGCTCTCAGGATGAAAAAGCGTCATCCCCGCACCTTTGCCGACATGAAAAAGTTGGTCGCAAATATGAATATGACCGACGAGTATCTTACCAATCTGCTTGAGCAGATGAGTGAAAACGGTCTTATTGGGTGGAACTACGAAAATCCGCAGCACGAAAAGCAGTGGGTTCTTCCCATGTTCGTTCCCGGTTCTGGCGAGTTCTCAAACATGAACAAGGAGCTTCTTGAAAAGCATCCCGAGCTTGGCAGATTCTTTGAAAGAATGACCCGTAATCCGCTTGAGAAGGTTACTCCCATGGTGCCTCCCGGAGGCGGCGGAATAGGTATGCATGTTATACCTGTTGAAAAGGCTATTGAAATGGAAAACGAAGCAATAGGAATTGAAAAAATCTCCTATTGGCTTGACAAATATGACGGCAAATATGCAGCATCACCCTGCTCATGCCGTTATTCGAGAAAGACCTATGACGAAGGCTGCGCAGATGACCCCGAAGGCTGGTGTGTAGCTGTAGGCGATATGGCCGACTATGTTGTTGAAACCAAAAAGGGCGGCCATTACATCACAAAAGAGCAGGCTCTTGAAATATTCAAGCAGGGCGAAGAAAACGGCTTTGTTCATCAGATTACAAACATTGACGGCGAGGACAAAATCTTTGCTATCTGTAACTGTAATGTTAATGTCTGCTATGCTCTGCGTACCTCTCAGCTCTTCAATACTCCCAATATGTCCCGTTCGGCTTATGTTGCTGAGGTTACAAAGGAAAACTGCGTTGCATGCGGACGCTGTGTTGAGCATTGTCCCGCAGGCGCTCTGAAATTAGGACAGAAGCTTTGCAAGAAGGACGGCTCTGAGGTTAAGTATCCCAAGCAGGAGCTTCCCGACACAGTTAAATGGGGCCGTGACAAATGGGAGCCTGAGTACAGAGATAAGAACAGAATCAACACTCACGAAACAGGTACAGCTCCCTGTAAGACAGCCTGCCCTGCACACATTGCAATTCAGGGTTATCTTAAGATGGCTGCACAGGGCAGATACGAGGACGCCCTTGCACTTATAAAGAAGGAAAATCCCTTCCCGGCAGTTTGCGGCCATGTCTGCAACAAGCGTTGCGAAGAGGCTTGCACAAGAGGCACGGTTGACGAGGCTATTGCCATTGACGATGTTAAGAAATTCCTTGCTCACCGTGATATGGACAACAGCACAAGACTTATTCCCAAGAAGGTTATTCCGAAGATTACGGTTGAAGGCGTATTTGACCGTGAGCCCGGCTTTACCGAGAAGGTTGCTATTATCGGCGCAGGTCCTGCAGGACTTTCCTGCGCATTTTTCCTTGCCGAAAAAGGCTATCTCAATGTAACTGTATTTGAGAAGAATGCAGAGCCCGGCGGTATGCTCCGTTACGGTATTCCGAATTACAAGCTCGAAAAAGAGGTTATCGATGCAGAAATCGACATTATCCGTCAGATGGGCGTTGAAATCAAATGCGGCGTTGAGGTCGGCAAGGACATTACTCTTGACGAGCTTCGTGCTCAGGGCTACAAGGCATTCTATATGGCAATCGGCGCTCAGGGCGGCAGAAAAGCAGGCGTTAAAGGCGAGGACGCAAAGGGCGTAGTTACTGCTGTTGAATTCTTACACGAAGCAGCTGAGAAGGAAGCTTACGATATAGGCGAAAATGTTGTAGTTGTCGGCGGCGGTAATGTTGCCATTGACGCTGCAAGAGTAAGCATCCATTGCGGAGCTAAGAATGTTTCAATGTTCTGTCTTGAGTCAAGAGAGGAAATGCCCGCTTCGGACGACGAGGTTGAAGAGGCTCTTGAGGACGGCGCAACCGTAAACTGCGGCTGGGGCCCCAAGGAAATTCTCAAGGACGAAAACGGCAGAGTTAAGGCTATTGTATTCAAGAAATGCGTAAGCGTATTTGACGAGGAGCACCGCTTCTCACCGAAATATGACGAAAACGATACAAAGACAGTTGAATGTGAAAATGTTATCCTTTCAATCGGTCAGGCTATCGAATGGGGCAAGATGCTCGAAGGCTCAAAGGTTGAATTGAACAGAAATATGACAGCACAGGCTGACACATTTACCTTCCAGACAGCTGAGCCTGACATCTTTGTAGGCGGCGACGCATTTACAGGACCGAGATTTGCCATTGACGCTATTGCAATGGGCAAGGAAGGCGCAATTTCAATTCACCGTTTCGTTCAGCCCAATTCTTCGCTTACCATAGGCAGAAATCCGAGATATTATGTTGAGCTTGACAAAGACGATATCAAGCTTGAAGGTTACGATACGGCTCACCGTCAGGTTCCCAAGGCGACAAAGCAGGTTGACCCCAAGGGCTTTAAGGATGACTGCAAGCTTCTTACGGAAGAGCAGGTTAAAATTGAAACCGCAAGATGCCTCGGCTGCGGCGCAACAATAGTTGACCAAAACCGTTGTATCGGCTGCGGAATCTGCACAACCAAGTGCGAATTTGACGCAATTCATCTTTACAGAGAACGCCCCGAATGCTCTACAATGTATAAGGCGGAGGATAAGCTTAAGGCAATTCTTCCTTACACAATCAAGAGAGAGTTTGCAATCAAAAAGGCAAAAAAGGCCGCTAAAAAGGAAAACGGATAATGCATGAGCTCGGAATAGTTTTTCATGTAATCAAAACAGTAGAGGATGTCGCAAAGGAACAGGAATTAAGCAAGGTTTCCAAGGTGGTGCTTGAGGTCGGCGAGGTTTCAACCGTAATTCCCGAATACCTTGAGGATTGCTGGAAATGGGCGTGCAAACGCTCGGAGCTTATGAAGGAAAGCGAGCTTGTTCACGAAACAATACCTGCCGTCACCTACTGTGAGGATTGCAAACAGACCTATGAAACGGTCAAATATGCAAAAATCTGCCCCTACTGCAAATCGGAAAACACTTGTCTTATACAGGGTAATGAGGTTCAGATTAAAGAAATAGAGGCGTTATAAAGTTCTTTAAGGCTCTTTTAAAAAGAACCCGAATATAAATTTATGGGAGGAAAACATAATGTTATTCCACATTTACGGCGAAATGTCACTCTGGCAGCTCTTAGGCTGGTGCCTTGTATTCGTCGGACTCGTAGTTGCTAATGAAATAGCACGCCGCACAAAAGCAGGCGGAATTTTCTGCTTTATGATTTTACCGTTGGCTCTTACAATTTACTTTATTGTAATAAATATCGGTAAAAACAGCTTTGCAGCTGACAACCCGACTATCGTTCAGATGAACGGCTGGTTCCACTATGCAAAGCTCTATGCCGCAACCATCGGCTGCGTAGGCTTCATGATTCTTAAATATCACTGGGGCAAACTCGGCAAGGTTAACTGGTTCAAGGCATGGCCTTTCCTTATAGTTGGCATTAACATCCTTATTGCTGTTGCTTCTGACTTTGAAAGTGCAATCAAGGGTATGGCAGCAGGCGGCGCACAGGGCGGCTGGTGGTATTCATCAGAAGGCGTATGGCTTTACGGCGGCTGGTGGAACATCCTCAACGGTGTTGCAGGTATCATCAACATAGCTTGTATGACAGGCTGGTGGAGCATCTACACCTCAAAGGACGGCAAGGATATGCTCTGGCCCGATATGACATGGCAGTTCATTATTGCATATGATATCTGGAACTTTGAGTACACCTACCTCAACCTTCCGCTTCACACTTGGTACTGCGGTGTTGCACTTCTTCTTGCTCCTACATTTGCAAACGCATTCTGGAACAAGGGCGGCTGGATTCAGAACCGTGCAAACACTCTTGCTCTGTGGTGCATGTTCGCTCAGGTATTCCCGAGCTTCCAGAATCATTCAAACTTCACAACACTTCCCGTTATCTATGCAGATGCTGCTAAATTTGCAACAGACGCAACGGGCAGAATGGATCCCAACCTCGTTCTTACGGCAGCTGACGCTAACCCGACAGCTCAGGGCGTAGTTGCAGTACTTGCTATTGCGGTTAACATTCTTGTTATCACCAATATTATCAAGAGAGCCAAGGAAATGAAGATCAATCCTTATAAGCAGGATGTATTCGTTGGCACAAGAGATCATAAGCTTGCTCTTGAAAGAGCAGCTGAGGCTAACAAAGCCGGCTGATAAAATAATTACAACTTGACAATAACGAAGGCGCAGCATTTGCTGTGCCTTTTGTTTTTTAGCTGATATACAATTTGTAAAAAAGCAGGTCTTATTTTTATTGAAAATTACGATTAAAATATTGTTAACAGCGACCTGCCGTTATGTTATAATGAACGGGGAGTGAAAAATATGGACAAAAGGTATTTCTGCGAAGCACCCGTGTTCGATATAAGTGAAAATTATGATAAGAATCTTATAACGGTTGTAAGCACAAATCTGCGCTGTGTCAATGACGGCGACAAGGGCAAAACGAATTGGTTTTACCGTGCGCCGTTTTTGGTAAAAACCATAATTGCACAAAAGCCGGACATTATAGGCTGTCAGGAATGTATGGCTACGCACTATGAGTATCTTACCGCCTCGCTTCAAGGCTACGGCAGTTTTATTGATTTCCGTGATGACAGCTATAACCCCGAAGCCTGTCCTGTTTTTTACAATACCGCTAAATTTGAGCTTGTGAAAAAGGGCACTTTCTGGCTTTCTAAAACTCCCGACAGAATTTCAAAGGATTGGGATTCCGCCTGCTACCGTATTTGCTCGTTTGCAATTCTTAAGCAGAAAAAAGACGGCAGGGAGCTTGCCGTTTTCAACACACATCTTGACCATGTCAGTCAGCAGGCACGCATAAACGGCATCAAGCTTATACTTTCAAAGCTTGAAGAATTCGGCGGTATGCCCTGCGTTATTATGGGTGATTTCAACTGCTATGAGAGCAGTGAAACCTATAAGGCGGCGGCAGAATTGTTTGACGATGCAAAATACAGAACTGACGATACCGACAGCGGAGCTACATATCAGGACTTCGGCAAAGAGCTTGATGGTGAAAATATTGACTACTTTTTTATATCCAAAACGGGAATTGCGGTTTCGCAGTACAAGGTTATACGCACAACCTATGACGGCGTGTACCCGAGCGATCATTTTCCTATAAGGCTCAAAATGAATCTTATATAATAAAACCGATTTAACACGGGAGGAAGAACAATGCTGACTGCGAAACAGATAAATATCCGTGACCCTTTTGTGCTTTATGAAAACGGAAAATACTATCTTTACGGCACAAGGGCGGCATCCTTCGGGCAGAAGGTCAACGGCTTTGATGTTTATATATCTGATGACCTTACAAACTGGAGTGAGCCTGAGGAATGCTTCTGCTCGGGCGATTACGGTCTTAATACCAATGTCAACTGGGCGCCTGAGGTGCATAAATATGACGGCGCATATTATATGTTTGCCACCTTTACCAAACCGAACGGACTTCGTGGCACATACGCCTTGAGAGCCGAAAAAACGACAGGACCTTTTGCACCTCATAGCGAGGGCGCATTGACGCCTGATGAGTGGGAGTGCCTTGACGGTACGCTTTACATAGAAAACGGCGAGCCGTATCTTGTATTCTGCCACGAACACACGCAGATTATTGACGGCACAGTCTGCTATATTCCTCTTGAATATGATTTGAAGAGGGCAAAGGGCGAGCCTGTAACTCTTTTCAGCGGCTCGTCGCCGTTTTATATAACAAAGGCACCTGATGACGGACACTTTGTTACAGACGGCCCGTTTATGTTCAGAACGCAGAACGGCGAATTGCTTATGATATGGTCAACCTTTATAAATAATCAGTATGCCGAGTGCCTTGTAAGGTTTGAGGGCGGCAGTATTAAAAACAGCTTTGAGCATCTTGACCCGCTTATTGACAATGACGGCGGGCACGGTATGATTTTTAAGGCTGACGGCAGGCTGTTTCTCACATTTCACAAGCCTAATCAGTCAGGCTTTGAGCATCCTTATTTTGTTGAGATTGAGGACTGCAAAAACACATTAAGAATTAAATAGACAGCGCTGAATTATAATTTTTTCTGCTTTTCGGAGGAATTTATATGAAAAATGCAACAGTTGAGAAAAACCGCATAGTATTTTCACGCAGTAACGAGCTTGTGAGAATTACACCGTGTCATAAGAACGCAATCCGCTTTGAAGCATTTCCTGACTGCAGGGAGTTTGACGAGGATTTTACCCTTATGCCGCAGACTGCCGATGCAGTAATTGAAGATAAGGACTATTGCCTTTTTATGAGCGTGGGCAAGCTTAAAATTCAGCTTGAAAGAAACGGTAAAATTACATTTTACAATGACGGCAGGATAATTCTTGAGGAAAAGCCCGAGCTTGCTTTCAATGACGGTTACCGCCATTATGAGCGCAAGGAGGGGGCGTGGTCTGCACGCATTACATTTAAAAGCAATGACGGCGAGCATTTTTACGGCTTGGGACATGAGCCGAGCAATAAATTTGACTTAAAAGGCTGTTCGTTTGATATACGCCATGTCAACGCAAAATGCACAATTCCGTTTGTGTACTCCTCGCTCGGTTACGGTTTTATCTGGAACAACCCCGCAATAGGCAATGTTGAGCTGTCCGAAAACAGGACCCGTTGGAGCGTGGGAGCAACAAGAAAAATTGACTTTGTTGTAATTGCAGGCAATCCGAAAGAGGTGAGTGAGGCTCTTGCCGACCTTACGGGTCATGCTCCCGTTATGCCGCATTGGGCAACAGGCTTCTGGCAGAGCAGGCTCCGCTACGAAACACAGGAGGATTTGCTTGAGGTTGCAAGGCGTTATAAGAAAGAGAATATTCCGCTGTCTGTTATAATTTCGGATTATTTCCATTGGACTGAGCAGGGCGATTATAAATTCGACCCTGAATATTGGCAGGATGTCAAGGCTATGACAGACGAACTTCACGAAATGGGCACAAAGCTTGTTGTGTCAATGTGGCCGACAATCAATGAGAACTCCGAAAATTATTGGTATATGCATGACAATAATATGCTAATCCGTACAACCAAAGGCTCTGACAAGGTGTTCAGCTTTTACGGACCGCAGGCGGAAATAGATGTTACCAACCCTGCCACAAGGGAATATGTATTTTCAAAGCTTAAGCAGAATTATCTCGACAACGGCGTTGACTGCCTCTGGTTTGACGAGGCAGAGCCTGAAATCCATCCCGAGCATTTTGACAACCTGCTGTTTTATATCGGCAGGGGAGATGAATACGGACTTATTTACCCGTATTATTATGTGAAAATGGCTTATGACGGTTTTCAGAAAATGGGTAAGGTGCCTGTAATTCTCACCCGTGCGGCATACCTCGGCTCGCAGAAATACGGCGCACTTGTCTGGAGCGGTGATATATATTCCGATTTTGAAAGCCTCTCCGAGCAGGTTAAGGCAGGGCTTAATATGTCAATGTGCGGCATCCCGTGGTGGAATACGGATATAGGCGGCTTCTGGGGCGGCGACACGCAAACAGACGAATTCAGAGAGCTGATTGTCCGCTGGTTCCAGTACGGCGTATTCTGCCCCGTAATGCGAGTACACGGCAACAGAAACAGACACGGCGAAAAGAAGAGAGATGTCAAGGAGCCGACAGGCGACCCGAATGAAATCTGGAGTTTCGGCGAGCGCAACTTTGAAATTCTCAGGGATTTAGTTTTGCTTCGTGAACGCTTAAGACCGTATATAGAAAAGCAGATGCAGACAGCGTCCGAAAAGGGCTACCCTGTAATGCGCCCGATGTTCTTCGATTATCCCGAAGATGAAATCTGCTACACTCTCGGCGAGCAGTATATGTTCGGGGACGATATTCTGTTTGCGCCTGTTGTAAACAGAGGACAGACACAAAAAGAGGTTTATCTGCCCGAGGGCGAATGGGTGCTGACGAAATCAGGCAAAACATACGGAAAAGGCTGGCATACCGTCAGAGCAGAAATAGACGAATTTGTCGCCTTCGTTAAAAAAGGCGCAGATGTGCTTGGTTGTTTTTAATCAGAAAACTGATGAAAAGGGTGACGGACAGAATGAACGAAAGAATTGAAGCAGTAGTAAACAACATTGAAAAGGTGATTGTAGGTAAGCGTGAGGCAATAGTAAAGGTAATCTGCGCTATGCTCTCGCAGGGGCATATTCTTGTTGAGGATGTGCCCGGCGTAGGCAAAACAAGGCTTATTTCTGCGCTTGCAAATTCGGTTGACGGAAAATTCAACAGAATTCAGCTGACGCCTGACATTATGCCGTCTGATATAATAGGCTTTTCAATGATAAACACTCAGATAAGAGAGCTTGAGTACAAGGCAGGCGCCGCAATGTGCAATTTCCTGCTTGCAGACGAAATAAACAGAGCGTCGCCGAAGGCTCAGTCCTCGTTGCTTGAAATAATGGAGGAGCATCAGATTTCGCTTGACTCGGTGACTATGCCCTTGCCCGAGCCGTTTATGGTAATGGCAACGGAAAACCCCGTTGAAACATACGGCACATATCATCTGCCCGAAGCGCAGATGGACAGATTTCTTATGCGAATTTCAATGGGCTACCCGAGCTATGAGGACGAGTTTGATATAGTCAGACGCTCCGAGCAGGCTCAATTCAGTCAGAAGCTCAGTCCCGTTATGACTGTCGACGAATTGCTTGAACATATTGAGAATGCAAAAAAGGTAAGCTGTACCGACAGCATTGTCGACTATGTGGTAAGGCTTGTTACGGCGACAAGAAATTCAGAGCTTATTTCACTCGGCGCATCACCGAGAGCGAGTATTTCTCTTCTGAGAGCTGCAAAGGCTTATGCTTATGTTGAGGGCAGAAGCTATGTGTTGCCCGACGATGTCAGGGAAATGATGACAAGCGTGCTTTCTCACAGACTTATACTTTCGCCTAAGGGCAAATCCGCTTTTGAAAGTGCCGAAAAGGTAATGGAAAATGTAGCTTCGTCAGTCGAAGCTCCGACAAGATAAAAAATGAAAAAAACGGTTTTATCTCTGCTTAATTACATAGGCTGTATCGGTATGGCGCTGTTTGTGACCTTCGTAATTGACGGTACAATCGGTATGGTGCTTACCTATGCGCTTGTAATTGCACTGGTTGCTTCACTTGTTATGACGCTCGCAATTCTTCACAGCGTAAAGGTGCAACCGGTGCTGAACGCTTTTGCCTTTTCAAAGGGAGATAAGGCTGTGCTTGACATAAGATTTACGAATTCAGGCTTTTTACCTGTTCCCGTAATATCGGTTGAGATTGAAAATTCACCTCATTTTCAGCTTGAGGGCAGTAATGAGATGAAAGGCTCTGTTACGGGTAAGGGCGCAAACAGCCTGACCTTTAATCTGACAGCAAAGCATTCCGGTAAGGCGCATATAAAAATTAAAGGCATTACGGTTACGGACTACCTCGGCATTTTTTCGTTTAAATTAAAAACAGACGGCATACAGACAGAGCTTACTGCCGCTGTTTACCCCGACATTCCCGAGGTTTTTGTGCAGACAGGACTTATTACATCGGCAAGTCTTTTAAGCGGCAGCGAGGAGGACGAGGAGGAGTCAGACGAAACCTCAGCTGTGCCGACGGGTCTGGCAGGCTATGACCACAGAGAGTATACGCCCGGCGACCCTATAAAGCGAATAAACTGGAAGCTCTCGTCGAAGCGGGACATACTTATGGTGCGTCTTGACGAGAAAATTAAAAATTCAGGGCGCACGCTTATGCTCGACCTGCCTGCAGCAGAAGAGAATGAAGCCTCGCTTACAGTCAGGGACAATGTAATCGAGGGTGCTATGGCAACGCTTAATTCAATGCTCGCAGAGGGCAGGGAATCAACGCTGTATTACTGCAAGCAGGGTCTCTGGATGTCTGCGGACATTCGTCTTCCGCAGGATGTTTACGCTCTTCAGGAGGAGCTGTCCGATTTTGAGTCGTCTGAAAATGCGCCGGTAATTCCGCCCGAGTTGCTTGAAAAATCCAATGCGGTTATCTGCTTTACCTCTGCAATGGGCGGCAGCTCTGCCTCGGCAGAGTATATAATTGACCGCCTGCCCGACACTATGATTATTTGCTCATATGCCTCATCCTTGCCTGTGATTACCGAAAATCAGTGGGCTTTGACAGACGGCTTTGAGCTGAACAGAATGTGAGGAGGGTGCTATGAACACAAAGAACAGAACCTTCCTCGGCTTGACAAAGGAACAGCTTAATGAGTACATCTGCCCGCTGTTAATGGCAGATTCGGTATTCTTTGCAAGCCTTTATACATTTAACAAGCCGTCAGCGTTCATACTCACAGCCGTTTATGTGTTTGTGTCCGCAATACTTTTCAGATTTTTTGACAGACTGCGAAACAAAAAAAGCGGAGCATTTGTTTATGCTCTTATATTGGCGGCAGTTTTATTTGTTTCTTTCGCTATGGTAGTAATTCATGCCGCAAGCTTCGGCTATTATTCGCCTATGCGCTGGTTTTATGCACAGGATGACAGCGATGCGTTTCAGCCTTTGCTTACAGCAGCATTAGCTTTGGGCGGCGGATTTTTCCTGACATCAATTATCTATTATTTTACCGCTGTCCGTTACCGTACAATGGGCGTAATGCTTTGCACAATGTTCCCGTTTTTCTTCTTTGCAAAGCGGTCTGACATTATGCCGAACATTCTTATTACGCTTATTATGCTTCTGTTCCTTGCAGTTGTAATTCACAATAAGCGCATAGACAAAACGGGCAAATATAAAGAAAATGCAATTCTTAAGGTCGACAGGGCATATATAATTTGTATTTCTGTTTTTGTTCTTATTGTCGGCGCAGTTACAATGGCAGCTGAAAAGCCGTATTACCAGGCGTTTCTTGAAAAGAATTCAAGACTGTTTACGCCCTTTAATTACGGCGGCGGAAATTCCTCGGGCTATGAGGAGCTGTCAGAGCAGTCCTCGCCGAGAAACGGCAGACCGAATTACAGCTACGAACCGTTGTTTTACCTTGCAACCGACTCTGACGAGGATGAGGTTTTTCTTCGCACAAAGGCGTTTGACATTTTTAACGGTGATGTCTGGGTAAACAGTGAGAGATATGGGTGGACCTTTTACAGCCTGCAGCTGCCTGAATACTCGGTTGACGATATTGCTTTGGATATGTCCGCCCTTACGGGTGAGGATTTATCGGGACTTTACAGCGTTCAGTCTGCAAGGGTTTTTTATGAGGATTTTACTCCGATTTATCTTCCTGCGCCCTACGGCATTATTACAGACAACAGACCGCAAAATGCGCTGAAATACTTTAAGCTCAGAAGCGACACAGCGGTATATTACTATTATTTACCCGAGCTTGATGACGAGTTTACATATTTCAGACAAAAAGAGAGCCTGCGTCAGTTTGCAGAAAAAATGAATTTCAATTCCGACGGGTACCTTGAGTATTTAGCTTCCTTCGGTGAGAGCGAGCAGGCAAAACGCCTTGCCGACGATTACAGAAAGGCTTTGAAGGATTACACGGATTTATCAAATATTTCCGAAAGACTTACACAGCTTTCGCAGTCGGTTACAGCCGATTGCCGCAGCGATATTGAAAAAGCCGAAAAGCTTGAAAGCTATTTCACCGAAAACGGATTTTCGTATTCGCTTGACTATGTGCCCGAGGACAATTCCGTGGACTATTTCGTGTTTGAAAGCAAAACTGGCTATTGCGCAGGCTATGCAACGGCTATGACGCTTATGGCAAGGGCTGTCGGACTGCCTGCCCGTTATGTTGAGGGCTTTGCCGCATTTGAAAAGGATGAAAACGGGCAGTTTATAGTAAGAGACGGCTATGCACACGCTTTTGTTGAAATATATATTCCCGGCGCAGGCTGGCTTACCTTTGACCCGACGGTTTCGGGTTACAGGGAAAATCCAAATGCCGCAAACGGCGCAAATGCAGCAGGTATTCTTTTAAGAATTTACAATGCGCTCAACAGAGTGTCGGTAATAATTGTAATTGCCGCAATAGTGCTTATATTCTCATTGCTTGACAGAATTAAAGAGCTGCTGTTAAGGCTGTCGCTTCACTTTAAGCCCGTGAACGAAAGAATTATCAGACTGTACGGCAATCTTATTAAAGTCGCAGGCAATTCTTCAGGCGAGGATTTAACCTCGTACACACCCGATTTGTTAAGGGAATATCTTTTAAGTGAAAAGGGTGTTGCCCCCGAAAAGCTCATAGAGCTGTTTAAGAAAACAGCCTTCGGCGGTTATGACTGTACGCAGGAAGAGTACAGTGCTGCATATAAGGAATACAAAAAGTGTCTGCGTCAAATACGCAGACCTGCTTCACGGCAAAAAGCAAAGGGCGCACAGACCGAGGCTTAAATAAATCAAAATCTTATGGCAAGCTGCTGCATGAAATACTCGGCATTACATTTTTTGTGCTTTTTACAGTGCATCACATACTTTCGCTAAGCTATACAAAGGCGCTTTTCAGCGGCAGACACACAGCAGACAAAATTCTGAAAACCGCAGTTGATATACTGATGTTTGTGTCGGTGCTTTTAATAATTCTGAGCGCACTGCCTGTGTCAGAGTATGTGTTTACCTTTCTCGGACTCGGCAGGTTTTCAGCGACAGCCAGAACTGTGCATATGCTCAGTGCTTACTGGGGCTTTGCTATTATGAATTTGCATATCGGTTTTCACCTTGATGTGATGTTAAAAAAGCCTTTAGCAGACAAAAAGAAAAAGCCTGTTGTAATTTCGGCTTTGTTGGCAGTGTTTACAGTCGGAGTATTTCTTTTTGTAAAAGAGGGTATATATAAATATATGCTTCTTATAAACCGCTTTGTCTTTTTCGACTTTGCAGGCGGATTGCCGCTGTTTCTGGTTAAATACATATTTATAGGTCTTGCTTTTTCTGTTTTGGGCTACGGAATGATTTCTCTGTGCAAAAAGAAAAAGAACCTTTGATAATTTATAATTTTTATTTTGGAGGTATATTTATGAGAAAAGATTTAGGAGTTAAGCCTGCGGTGTATCCAATGCCCGTGCTTATGGTAGCAACCTATGACGAGAACGGCGTAGTAGATGTTATGAACGC
>ONBD01000057.1 GCA_900315985.1 uncultured Eubacteriales bacterium
GCAACATTTAATATATTTTAACAGATTTTTATATTAAAAACAACAATAATATAAATTTAACTTAAAAATTTCTATTTAATTTGCATTTTTCAGCATTTTCCTCTTCAGCCTGTGAAAGCATAACATTCTTTTCTTCAAGCTCTGTTTTAAGCTCGGAAATCTGCTCACATTCAGACGAAAGTCTTGATACTTCTCCCGAAAGCTCAACTATTTTATTCTGCTTGTCATCAAGATCTTTCTTGAACTCTTCAATCTGCTTCTGGAGCTGTTCAACATATGAAAGAACATCTTCCTTTTTGAAGCCGCCGAAAACCTGAGTTCTCATAATTTTATCTGCCATAATAACACCCCTGTGAATGTTTTTTATCTGTTTGCAACATTTAATATATTTTAACAGATTTTTATATTAAAAACAACAATAATATAAATTTAACTTAAAAATTTCTATTTAATTTGCATTTTTCAGCATTTTTTGTTACGAGAGGATGAAAAAAATGTCGGAAAACAAATCTTTCGGAAAAAAAGCGTTGGGTGCCACAAAATATCTTATGATAACCGCAGGCGTATTTACAACTGCATTTGTAGCATCAGGTAAAATCGCTTACCACCTTGTACTTTCCAGAAAAGGTCTTAACGGTCCTATTGCAATGAAAGCTCAGAATAAAGACAAGGCTCAGAAGATGGCTGACGATTACAGACGCAATCTTGAGGAAATTCTTGCAACCGGTATGGAATGGTTTGATAATACCGAAAAAGAAAAACTTGCTATATGGAGTGAGAGAAACAAGAAAAATCTTCACGCAGATTTATTTAAGAGCAGTGAGGGCAGTAATATTTTTGTTATCTGCATTCACGGCTACACTTCAAGCCCGAGACATATGGGTATATATGCAAAGCAGTTCTATGAGTGGGGCTACAATGTTCTTATGCCCAGCCTTCGCGGTCATGCCGATTCCGAGGAAGAATTTATTTCAATGGGCTGGAAGGACAGACTTGACATCATTGAGTGGATAAACTACCTTGTAACAGAATACCCCGACTGTAAAATTATACTGCACGGTGTTTCTATGGGTGCGGCTACTACTATGATGACTTTAGGTGAGGAATTGCCCGAAAATGTTAAGCTTGCTATTGAGGACTGCGGCTACACAAATGTTTGGGATATACTTAAGCACAAGATGACTCAGATGAAGGTTCCTGAATTCCCCTTCCTCTACAGTGCAAACGACATTAACAGAAGAAGAGAAAAGTTTACCTTCAAGGAAGCTTCATGTACAGAACAGCTTAAAAAGAGTAAAACACCTACCCTCTTTATTCACGGCGAAGCTGACACATTTGTTCCTTATGAAATGCTTCAGGATGTTTATGACGCATGTCCTACAGAGAAGGATATTCTTTCAATTCCGGATGCTCCTCATGCCCGTGCAGTTTGCGCACATCCCGAAATGTACTGGCCTAAGGTTAAGGAGTTTATTGACAAATATATTGACAGATAACACTTATATAATTAACAGCGGCAGTAAAAATACTGCCGCTGTCTTTTTATAATGTATTCTTTACTTTATCTGTGCGTCAACCTGATTTTTACACTCGTCAATCATTTTAATAACTCTTAAAACATCATCGGGTGCAAGAAATTCACTGTGCACCAAGCCGTCGCCTATTTCTTTGGCAACTATGTCAAACGAGCTTGAATTTCTCTGGAAATTAAGAGAGGATTCCATTTTGGTCGAGGACATAAGCTTGGCTTTTACCACCTGATGGAAAAGCGGAAGCGTTATAATTCCGTTTGTACCGGTAATTGTCGCATTTTCCCTACCTAAAAACTTTTTCTGCGAAAGTTCAATGTTGCAAACAACACCGTCATCATATGTAAGTGTAATTTTATCACCTGTGTCAACTCCGTTTTCAAAGCTTGTAGCAGTACAGCTTATTTCACACGGAGTGCCGAAAATTCGTGCACAGCATGAAAGCGGAAATGTGCCGACACTGACAAGCGTGCTTATAGGATTATCTGTATTTTTTGACGGATTGTTGGGATGAGAGTAAACTATATCGCATTTCTTCACTTCTCCGATATCGCCGTTTGCAATCCATTCTTTTATCTGATTAAAAACGGGTAAAAACCATGACCATGTGGTAGAGCTTAAATAAATATTTTTCTGCTCTGCTTTGTCAAACAGCGAAATTGCCTGCTCGCAGCTGGGCGTCATAGGTTTTTCAATCAATACGGGTTTTTTTAAATCAATGCATTTTAAAGCAAGGTCATAATGCTTTGAAACATCTTCTAAAGAAATATAAACGGCATCGACCTCGTCAAGTGCTATTGCTTCGTCAGGCGTACTGTATGATTTTCCGCCGTAAAACGCAACAAAGCTGCCTGCTTCAAGCTTATTTTCTGAATAAACCGAAACAATTTTATGGCTTCTGTTTCTGATAAATGTAAGCTCCATAGCTGCGCTTCTTGCAAATGGACCTGCGCCTATAAAGCACCAGTTAAATGTATTGCCTGACATATAATCACTCCAAGTATTTTAATAACCTAAGCTGCCGTCAAGTGAATCATCGTTTTCAATCCATCTTTTTACATTAACTATTCTGTACTCGTCTTTTGTGTCTCTTATAATAACATGCTCTATGCCGGAGTTAATAATCATTCGTTTGCACATTGAGCAGCTGTTAGCGTCTTCAACATATGTACCGTCGGGATTTAACCCTACAAGATATAAGGTGCCGCCCAGCATTTCATTTCTTGATGCGCTTATAATTGCATTTGCCTCTGCGTGCACGCTGCGGCAAAGCTCATAGCGCTCGCCCCTGGGAATTTTCAGCTCATCCCTTATACATCTTTTTAAATCACAGCAGTTCTGTCTGCCTCTGGGAGCTCCTGAATAGCCGGTTGAAATAACCTGGTCGTTCTGAACAATAACTGCACCGTAGTATCTGCGCAGGCATGTGCTTCTGTGCGCAACGGCTTCAGCTAAATCAAGGTAATAATTGATTTTGTCTCTTCTTTCCATTTTCCCACTCCTGAGCATAATTTTGTTATTATATTATCATAATATCATATATTCAATAATCAATCAACTAAAATTCAATGACTATTTTTAACAAAATAATTGCACTTGATTTGTTAATATGTTATTATTTTCAAGGTGATTATATGCGGTTTCGAAAAATTAAAAATCTTGAAAAAAGAAGGGAAAGCTGTACTGATTACAGAATCCCCTATAAAAAAATAGAAGATCTTGACTTAAAAAATCTTGAAAAAAACTACTCGCCTATTGATTTAAGCACGGTTTTCAGCAAAGAACAGCCGTTAGTTCTTGAAATTGGCTGCGGTAAAGGTCAGTTTGCGGCAGAATATGCAAAAAGACACCCCGACAAAAATATAATCGGCGTTGAGTGTGTACCCGGCGTACTTGTAAAGGCGTGTGAAAAAGTCAGAGACGCAGAGCTTGATAATGTAAGGTTTTTGGAAATGAAAGCCGAATACCTGCCTGTTTTTATTGAAAAAAATTCTGTATGTGAAATTTATCTTAATTTCAGCACGCCGTTTCCGAAGTATAAAAAAGAAAAGCACAGGCTGACAAGCCCTGATTTTTTGAAAATATATAAGCAGTTATTAAAGAATGACGGTTTTATAGCGCAAAAAACTGATAATGAGCCTTTCTTTGACTACTCTGCAGAAAGCTTCACTGCAAACGGTTTTGAGCTTTCCGAAGTTTCAAGAGATTTACATAACAGCGGCTTTAAAGACAATATTGTCACTGAATACGAAGAAAAATTTGCAAGTCAGGGCTTGCCTATTTACAGACTTGTGGCAAAACTTAAAAAATAAAAAAACAGGAATGCAGCAGCATTCCTGTTTTTCTTTATTTCAGTCTGTTTATTTAACCATGCTTGCGATTTCTGCTGCGAAATCGTCCTGCTTCTTTTCAATGCCCTCGCCCTTAGCGAAACGAACAAACTCTTTAGCTTTGATTTCGCCGCCGAGAGTGTGAGCAACTGAAGAAATGTATCTGCCGACATTCATGCTGTCATCCTTAACAAAGGGCTGCTCAAGAAGGCAGATTTCCTTAATCTGCTTATTGATTCTGCCGTCAACAACCTTGGCAAAAATCGGGTTGGCTGTAATTTCAGCCTTCTTTTCAATAGCGATAGCAGCAAGTGCAGGAATTGCATCTTCCGAAAGGAAGTTGAAGAGGAACTTCATATTGTCCTTCTTCTCTTCATACATTGCGATATCTGCGTCGCTCCAACGCTTTTCGTTGCAAGCTGTTGCAATGAGGTCCTTAAGGATAGGAGCAGGAAGTGAGTCGGGCTTATTGAGCGCACTCTCAACTGTGATGTTTCTCAGCTTTGCAAGCTCTTCATCGGAAATATCTTCCTTGGCAAGGTACTCGGGGCTCATAGCTGCTATCTGCATAGCAACATCCTTACCCATAACTTCAAACTCAGGCTTTGCAGCGATTTCATCTGTTGTGTCGAAGTTAACAACAACGCCTACTGTGCCGCCTGCGTGAATATAAGTTACTGCATGACCTTCAACTCTTGCAAAACGGCGGATTTTCATATTCTCACGAAGAGCAAGGAATACTTCCTGAACTGCTTCTTCAACTGTATTGTTACCGTCAGCAATCTTTGTAGCGTTGAGAGCTTCAAGGTCAGCGGGGTTAGCAATAGCAACAGTTTTTGCCACGCTGTTAGCAAGGTTAACAAAAGGCTCACCCTTTGCAACGAAGTCTGTTTCACAGTTAATTTCAACAATAGCGCCTGCTTTGCCGTCATTATATGCGGCAACTGCGCCCTCAGCAGCAACTCTGCTTGCCTTTTTAGCAGCAGAAGCAAGACCTTTTTCTCTTAAAATTTCAATAGCCTTGTCCATATCGCCATCGGTTTCAACAAGAGCCTTTTTACAATCCATCATACCTACGCCGGTCTTCTCACGAAGAGCAACGACATCTTTTGCTGTAAATGCCATAATTTTACCTCCAATATTTTAAAAAATACCCGTACAATTATTATTTGCACGGGTAAAAAATTTACAACTATTACTCAGCTGCTTCCTCTGTCTGAACTTCTTCATCAGACTCAGCTTCTTCTACAGCTGCAGCACCCTGCTCGCCCTGTCTGCCTTCGATAACAGCGTCAGCCATTGCGCCTGCGATAAGCTTAACTGCTCTGATAGCGTCGTCATTACCCGGGATAACATAGTCAATTTCGTCGGGGTCGCAGTTTGTGTCAACGATTGCGATAATCGGAATACCGAGCTTCTTAGCTTCAGCAACGGCAATTCTTTCTTTTCTGGGGTCAACAATGAACATAGCAGCGGGCTGCTTCTTCATTTCTGTGATACCACCCATGAACTTCTCAAGCTTTTCAATTTCAAGCTCAAGCTTAGCAGCTTCCTTCTTGGGAAGCATTTCAAATGTGCCGTTCTCTCTCATCTCCTGGAGCTGAGCGAGTCTTCTGATTCTCTTTTTGATTGTGTTGAAGTTTGTAAGCATACCGCCGAGCCAACGAGCGTTAACATAGGGCATACCGCAACGGATTGCTTCTTCCTTAACTGAATCCTGAGCCTGCTTCTTAGTACCTACAAAGAGGATTTCGTCGCCTTCTGCAGCGATGTCACGAACTACCATGTAAGCTTCTTCCAACTTTTTAACGGTCTTCTGAAGGTCGATGATATAAATTCCGTTTCTCTCTGTGAAAATGTACTCAGCCATTTTCGGATTCCATCTTCTGGTCTGGTGACCGAAGTGCACACCTGCTTCAAGCAGCTGTTTCATTGATACTACTGACATAATTATGTCCTCCTTTATTTTTATCCTCCACACAGTTCAACTTACCGCAAGACAGCCCTCAATGAGCAGGCTGCAATTTTGCAATAATCCCTGTATGTGCGAATTGCTAAAGCATTATATCATTATATTATTTATTTTTCAAGTATTTTTTTACGGTTTTTCAAAGAATTTAACACTAAACTTAAAACATTGTTGTATTTGTTTGTATCCTCTTCGGGAATACTTACATAAATCCCGCAGTCTTCAAGCTTTTCCTTTGCTCTTTTTAAGTCGGTTTTATAAACCTCGACTAACAGTTTTATTCTTCTTATGCCTTTGAAAATACCTGCAGCGGCTAAAAGTAAAAAAAGCAAGCCTATATAAACAAGAAATGTTGCGCCTATACCGCCGAGATATGCCGTAATGTCTTTATTTACAATAGCATTTTCATACCGATTTGTATCAACAAGCAGACAGGTTGATATCATAACAAGGCTTAACACAAAAAGAATAAAATAATCCCTGAGTCTTACCGACTCCCTGCAGACATTTATAAAAAGCTTGTTTTCTGCTTCTTTTTGTAATGAATTGTAATCAATATCGGGTTTTATATTGTACTCACCGTTGTCAATCATTACTGCCTCCCGTATTTTTATTGAATAAAGCGTTTTGTTTTTTTAAAGCTTCTGATTTCAAAGTGTTTGCTGCGTTATAATCAATTTCGTAATTACCTAAAAAATGCTTTTTTATGATTACGCCCTCCGTAACTTCTTCGGGTAGATTTTTAAGAGGAATTTTAACACACTTACCTTTAAAATTAAGAATTGCAAACTCCCCTTCTATTCTGTCAACAGCATATTTTTTCATTGAAATCACCTCTCTGTTACAACGCTGAAGCTGTCCTTGCCGCAAACTACAACAATGTTTCCGCAAGTATCAGTTCTGTAAAGGTCAATATTTCTTGCTTTAAGCTTATACTGAGTTTCAGGCGACGGATGCCCGTAGTCATTATATTCACCGCACGAAGCAACAGCCAACTGCGGAGCGACTGCATCAAGGAATTCATTTGAAGATGATGTATTGCTGCCGTGATGACCGAGTTTAAGCACATCAGCAGATAAATCCGCACCGCTTTTTATAATATCCTTCTCGGATTTTTCTTCTGCATCCCCCATATATAAAAATGACAAATTACCGTAAACAGCCTTTATTACAACGGAGGTATTGTTAAGCTCTGAATATTCACGGCACGGCGCCAAAACGGTAAAGCTGAAGCTGTCAAGCGAATAAGTGTCTCCTGCATTTGCCGCAAGTATTTTAGCCTCACATTTATTTAATTCATCTAAAAGCTCGTCATACAGGTAACTTGCCGGCACATTGCTTTCTGTCAGACGGGACAGAATTACATTTTTAACCTTGTACTTTTTGAGTATGTCAACTGCACTGCCAATATGGTCGGCATGCATATGAGTCAGAATTAAATAATCTATTTCCTTTACGCCAAAGGAGTCAAGATACTGACAGATTGTAAATGCCGAGTCAACATCGCCTGCGTCAATTAGCACAACATCATCATTGCATTTTAAAAGTGTACAGTCCGCCTGACCGACATTTATAAAATGCGAATAGAATTTATCTCTTTCTTCTGTAACATTTGAATTTAATTTTACCTTCTTGCTGATGTCAAACCAAAAAGATGTGCCGTAGGTTCTCTCTATGTAAAGACAAGCTATAACCGCTATAATCAATATAGCGGTTAAAATAACATTTTTTACAGTTGTATATCGTCTTTTTTGCTTTGACATAGAATTATTCGTCGCTGTCCACGGTCAATACATCAGCCTCTGCCTGCACGGGTGCATCGTCGACAATTGCAGGCGCAGGTGCCGATCCGCCCGATGCCATTGCATTCATTTCGTACCACTGCTGTTTTGAAATCAAAACCTTTCTCGGCTTACTGCCCTCAAACGGACCGATAATTCCCCTCTGTTCAAGGTCATCTATAATTCGTGCCGCACGGGCATAACCAAGCTTAAGCTTACGCTGAAGAAGCGTAGTTGAAGCCATCTGACTGTCAACAACAACCTCAATTGCCTTAGGAAGCATTTCATCAGCTTCGCTGTCGCCGCCGTCAGAGGAAACCTCGGCAGTTCCGCCGTTCTTTTTCTTGTCCATAGCAGCCTGTCTTTCAATTTCCTGCATAACCTCGTCATCATACTCGGTCTTTTCCTGTGATTTGATGAAATCAACAACAGCTTCAACCTCTTTATCGGAAAGGAAGCAGCCTTGTATTCTTAACGGCTTGGCAATTCCGACAGGGTAGAACAGCATATCGCCGTTACCTAAAAGCTTTTCTGCGCCGACAGTGTCAATAATTGTTCTTGAGTCTATCTGTGATGATGTTTTTAAAGTAAGTCTTGAAGGAATATTAGCCTTGATAAGACCTGTGATAACATCAACCGAAGGTCTTTGAGTAGCAATAACAAGGTGCATGCCTGCAGCTCGTGCCATCTGTGCAAGACGGCAGATAGAATCCTCAACCTCATGAGGAGCAGCCATCATCAAATCGGAAAGCTCGTCAATGAATATAACTATCTGCGGCATTTTATCCTGTCCGAGACTTTCGCAGATGCTGTTGTAACCGTTTATATCTCTTACATTGTTTTCGGAAAAAGCTTTATATCTCTGAAGCATCTCGCCTACAGCCCAGGCAAGTGCGCCTGAAGCTTTTCTCGGGTCTGATACAACGGGTACAAGAAGATGCGGAATTCCGTTGTAGACAGTGAATTCAACCTGTTTGGGATCAATCATAAGCATCTTTACTTCGTCAGGCTTGGCGTTATAAAGAATTGAAACAATCATTGAATTCATGCATACCGATTTACCTGAGCCCGTAGTACCCGCAACAAGCAAGTGAGGCATCTTTGCAATATCAGCATAGGTGCAATTACCTGCAATATCCTTACCTAAAGCTACGCTGAGCTTTGATTTCTGGACGCTCTTACGGTACATATCGGTGTCAATAAGCTCACGCAGAGTAACTGTTGAACGGTTTTTGTTAGGTACTTCAATACCGACTGCCGCCTTATTGGGTATAGGCGCTTCAATTCTTACGCCCGAAGCTGCAAGATTAAGCGCAATATCATCTGAAAGGTTTGTTATACGGCTGATTTTAACGCCTGCGGCAGGCTGAATTTCATATCTTGTAACAGACGGTCCACGGCTTATATCAACAACCCTTGTTTCAACGCCAAAGCTTTTGAGTGTGTCGACAAGCTTTGTGGCGTTCTGCTTTAATTCCTCTTCATAGCTGCTGCCCGAAGTGTTTTTAGGCAATGAAAGGCAATCAAGCGTTGGAAGTCTGTACTCAGGCTTGTCCTTTTCTTCAGGCTCCTCTTCGCTATTTTTCTTTTCAAGCTCAACATCAGTAGCCTTGATTTCAGCCTTTTTTTCCTCAGGCTTATCTGTCTTTTCTTTAATTTCAACAGGTTTTGCTTCAGGCTCTTCGCCCTTCATTTTTCTTATAATATCGTCAAGCTGAGGTGCTTTTGAAGCAACAGGTTCAGCGACAATTTCAGCCTCCTCGCTCTTCTCTTCGGGTAAAACAAAATCAATCTGCTTTTTAACCTTTCCCTGCTTTTTAGCCTCTTCAAGAGTTATAGGCTCGTTTTGAATTTCTTCTTCCTCTTCTTCATAAGCTTCTTCATTTCTTCTGTCAAGGCGTTCCTGAATTTTTTCCTCGGAAAACTGACCGACCTTTTTAACGGGTGTTGCTATTCCCTTGAAAAGTCTGATAAGAGTTGTGCCTGTAACGAGCATAATTGCAAGGAACAAAAGTATTATTATAATTGCAACAGCCGCAGGCTTTGCACTGCCTGTAACAAGCAGTATTGCGCCGCCCAAAACTGCACCGATTGCTCCGCTTCCGAAAACATTGCCTTCAATTCTGAACACATTGTATGCGTCGCTAATATTGCTGAAGTAGTCAACAACGCCGTTAAATTTAAAAATGTGTATTGCCGTGCTTATCATAACCGTCAGCAGAGCCGCCTCGGCAACCTTATAGCCAATCTTTGAAGTGAATTTGCCGAGCGTAGTCATTATTGCTATGTATATAAGAATAACAGGCCATATATATGAGGTAAAGCCGAAAAGTCCGAACAAAAGTGAACGGAGCGCTCCCCAAACTGCCTCACCCGGTATAAAAGCAAGACATATTAAAAGCAGAGATACAGCAAAAAGAATAATTGCCGAAAGCTGCCCTCTTGCAGCATTATCGTTTGCGGCAGGGGCTTTTTTGGCTGATGCCCCTGCTTTAGTTTTAGGTGCTGTTTTTTTCTTGGCACCGTTACCCTTGCCTTTTGTGGTATTTGCCATTTATGTAACCTCCGAATTAAAAATTGAAGTCAAAAACCGAAATATTTCAATATATTGTATCACAAAAAGAAAAATATATCAACAAATTGTTATTATAAAGTAAATTTTTTCTGAAATATTGAGTATATTATTGATATTTTATTGACAAACAGTTATTACAGGTTTAAAATAAGTTTGTTAAAAAAGTAAACAAGTTATGGAGGTATTATATGGGACTTAATGTTGCACAAAAGCTTATAAAAACTCACCTTGTCAGCGGCGATATGACTGTCGGCTCTGAGGTAGGGCTGAGAATTGACCAGACTCTTACTCAGGATGCCACAGGCACTATGGCTTACCTTGAATTTGAGGCAATGGGTATTGACAGAGTAAAAACAGAGCTTTCCGTCGCTTATATTGACCACAACACATTACAGACAGGCTTTGAAAATGCCGATGACCACAGATTTATTCAGTCTGTTGCCAAAAAGAGAGGCATCCGTTTTTCCCGTCCGGGCAACGGTATTTGCCACCAGGTGCATTTAGAGCGTTTCGGCAAGCCTGGTAAAACGCTTATAGGTTCCGACAGCCATACACCTACAGGCGGCGGTATCGGCATGCTTGCAATGGGTGCAGGCGGTCTTGATGTTGCTGTTGCAATGGGCGGCGGTACATATTATATTACAATGCCCAAGGTTGTTAATGTTCATCTGACAGGAGCATTACAGCCCTATGTTGCGGCTAAAGATATAATTCTTGAAGTATTGAGAATTATGACAGTCAAGGGCGGCGTAGGTAAGATTATCGAGTACACGGGTGAAGGCGTGAAAACTCTTTCCGTTCCAGAAAGAGCAACCATTACGAATATGGGAGCAGAGCTTGGTGCTACTACATCAGTATTCCCCTCAGATGAGATAACCAAAGCTTTTCTCAAAGCGCAAGGCAGAGAGGATGACTGGTCAGAGCTTAAAGCTGATGATGACGCAGTTTATGATGAAACAATAGAAATAAATCTGTCAACTCTTGAACCTCTTGCAGCTATGCCTCATATGCCTGACAGAGTTAAAAAAGTAACGGAAATCGGTGAAATAAAAGTTGACCAGGTTTGCATAGGCTCCTGTACAAATTCATCACTTATGGATATGTTAAAGGTGGCGGCAATTCTTAAAGGAAAAACCGTAGCTCCCAATGTGAGCCTTTCGATAGCTCCCGGCTCAAAGCAGGTGCTTAATATGCTTGCTCTTAACGGTGCGCTTTCAGACATGATAAACGCAGGCGCAAGAATTCTTGAAAGTGCATGCGGTCCCTGTATAGGAATGGGACAGTCACCAAATTCGGCAGGCATTTCCCTTCGTACCTTTAACCGTAATTTCTTAGGTCGTTCCGGTACAGCAGACGCAGGGATTTACCTTGTAAGCCCAGAGGTTGCGGCAGCTTCTGCAATTACAGGCAAGCTTACAGACCCGAGAACTCTCGGCGAACCGCTTCATATTATGATGCCTGACTCATTTATCATAAATGACAACATGATAGAAATGCCCGCTTCCCCCGAAGAAGCTGATAGCGTAGAAGTGCTTTACGGACCAAATATCAAGCCGTTCCCGACAACAACAAAAATGCCCGAGGATATTGCAGCAACGGCAATTTTGAAGGTCGGCGACGATATAACAACAGACCATATTATGCCCGCAGGCGCTAAGATACTCCCCTACCGCAGTAATATTCCTCACCTTTCGCAGTTCTGCTTTGCAGTATGCGATAAAGATTTTGCAGAGCGCTGCAAGGCTGAAGGCAAAGGAATTATCATAGGCGGTGCTAACTACGGTCAAGGCTCTTCGAGAGAGCATGCGGCTCTTGTTCCGCTTTATCTCGGTATCAAGGCGGTTATTACAAAATCCTTTGCAAGAATTCACTGTGCCAACCTTATAAATGCAGGTATTCTGCCGCTAAACTTCAAAAATGCAGACGATTACGATAAAATCGACCAGGGCGACGAGCTTGCATTAAATGGCATAAAATCAGCAATTACAAATAATGAAACCGTTTATCTTGAAAATATTACCAAAGGCGAAAAATATGAGCTTAAATATGAGCTTTCACAGCGTCAGAAGGATATTATTCTTGACGGCGGACTTCTTAATTACACCAAAGAAAATATATAACGGAGGAAAACACAATGACAGAACAGCAATTACAGGCAGCATTAAAGAAATTTGAGGAGCTTGTTCGTGAGCAGTCTGCCCGTTCGGACAGAATCAAAGCCGAAAGCGAATTTGTTGACTTTGATAAGCTTGATAAAATCATTATAGGCGTTTGCGGCGGCGACGGCATAGGCCCGATTATTACAAAAGAATCAGCCCGTGTACTCGAATACATGCTTGCAGACGAGGTTAAGGCAGGCAAGGTTGAGTTTAAGGTAATTGACGGTCTTACTATTGAAAACAGAATCGCTAAAATGAAAGCAATTCCCGACGATGTGCTTGAAGAGCTTAAAAAATGCCATGTTATCCTTAAAGGACCTACAACCACACCTCAGGCAGGCGGTGATATGCCTAATATTGAAAGCGCTAATGTTGCCATGCGTAAGGCTCTTGACCTTTTTGCAAATGTACGCCCTGTTAAAATCCCCGAGCAAGGTATTGACTGGACTTTCTTCAGAGAAAATACAGAGGGCGCATATGCTGTAGGCTCAAAGGGTGTAAATGTTGACGATGACCTTGCGTTTGACTTTGTTGTAACCACAA
>ONBD01000079.1 GCA_900315985.1 uncultured Eubacteriales bacterium
AATTGCGAAGAATAACAAACCTGTAGGGGCGATTCACGAATCGCCCGCTTGAATTACATCAAACCTTAACGGGCGATTCGTGAATCGCCCCTACATTAAAATTTGGTTGTAGGGCGGGGTGCCCACACCCCGCTGCCAAGCTGTGCGGTAAACTAACGGCTGGATGTGGGCATGCCGCCCTACACACAGTAGGGTTTAAGCCTTAAGTAATTATAATGTTCGTAAGCGAAGCTTACCCACAACTTGCCGCAGGCAAATTTCACTCGTTCGAAGAACGAATTTCACTGCCGTCAGGCAATTTAGCTCTTGCGTAGCAAGAATTTCACTGCGAGGTCAAAGACCTCGCCTATATATAAAAAGGAAAAAACAGACGGCTCTGCGAACCGTCTGTTTGATTTTAATATATTAAACTGCGAATGTATCAAATCTCAATTTATTAAATCTTAATACATTCCGCCGCCTGCCTGAGCCATTGCGGCTGCTGCGGCTGCGTCTGCCTGCGGGTCGGGAATATCTGTTACAAGCGACTCTGTTGTGAGCACCATAGCTGCAACTGATGCTGCGTTCTGAAGAGCTGAACGGGTAACCTTTGCAGGGTCAAGTATGCCTTTCTTGAACATATCAACATATTCCTCCTTTGCGAAGTCAAAGCCGTAGCCCTTCTTCTTTGAGGACATAATATCGTTTACAATAACAGAGCCTTCAAGACCTGCATTCTTGGCTATCTGACGGAGAGGCTCTTCAATAGCCTTAACAACTATGCTTACGCCTGTCTTAAGGTCAGCGTCATCTGTGTCAAGAAGCTTTGAAACCTCGGGAATTGCATTGAGAAGCGCAACGCCGCCGCCTGCAACGCAACCCTCTTCAACAGCCGCCTTTGTAGCTGCAAGAGCGTCTTCAATACGAAGCTTCTTTTCCTTCATCTCTGTTTCGGTTGCAGCGCCTACACGGATTACTGCAACACCGCCTGCAAGCTTTGCAAGTCTTTCCTGAAGCTTTTCACGGTCAAACTCGGATGTGGTTGACTCAATCTGACTTCTTATCTGCTGTACTCTTGCCTTGATGTCATCCTTCTGACCTGCGCCGTCAACAATAGTTGTGTTTTCCTTTGTAACCTTAACCTGCTTTGCTCTGCCGAGCTGATAGAGGTCAGCGTCTTTTAATTCAAGACCGAGGTCAGAGGTGATTACCTGACCGCCTGTAAGAATTGCTATATCCTGAAGCATTTCCTTTCTTCTGTCGCCGAAGCCGGGAGCCTTAACGCATACGCAGGTGAATGTGCCTCGAAGTCTGTTAACAAGGATTGTTGAAAGAGCCTCGCCCTCAACATCTTCTGCAATGATAACAAGCTTTTTGCCTGCCTGAACAATTTTTTCAAGCAAGGGGAGGATTTCCTGAATTGAAGAAATCTTCTTGTCTGTAATAAGTATATAAGCGTCGTCAATAACTGCTTCCATCTTGTCTGTGTCTGTTACCATATAGGGTGAAATGTAGCCTCTGTCGAACTGCATACCCTCAACAACATCTGAATATGTTTCGCTGGTCTTTGACTCTTCAATGGTGATTACGCCGTCAGCAGTAACCTTTTCCATAGCCTCTGCAATAAGCTTGCCTATGAATTCGTCAGCCGCTGAAATTGTAGCAATTCTTGCAATATCGTCTGTTGACTTAACGGGCTTTGCGTTAGTCTTGATTGCCTCAACCGCTGCGTCAACTGCAAGCTGCATACCCTTTTTAACTACCATGGGGTTTGCACCTGCGGCAACATTCTTCATGCCCTCACGGACAAGTGCCTGTGCTAAAAGCGTAGCTGTTGTTGTGCCGTCGCCTGCAACATCATTTGTCTTTGTGGCAACCTCTTTAACAAGCTGTGCGCCCATATTCTCAAATGCGTCCTCAAGCTCAACCTCTTTGGCTATTGTAACGCCGTCATTTGTGATGAGGGGAGAACCGTATTTTCTGTCAAGAACAACATTTCTGCCCTTGGGTCCCAATGTGATTTTAACTGTATCGGAAAGCTTGTCGATACCTGTCTGTAATGCTTTTCTGGCTTCTTCGCCGTAAATAATCTGTTTTGCCATAATTAAAACACCTCCGAAAATTATTCAACAACGGCAAGTATATCTGCCTGACGGACTATTGTGTATTCAACATCGTCAATTTTTACCTCGGTGCCCGAGTATTTGCTTGTAATTACTCTGTCGCCGACCTTTACATACATTTTGATTTCCTTTTCGTCAACAATTCCGCCGGGGCCGACTGCAACAACCTCTGCTACCTGCGGCTTTTCCTGTGCGGAAGCGGCAAGAATAATTCCGCTTTTTGTGGTTTCCTCAAGCTCGACAGCCTTTAAAACTACTCTGTCTGCGAGCGGTCTGATTTTCATATTTCATTCCTCCTGAAAAGAATTGTTAATAAGATTTAGCACTCTTGCTTCCCGAGTGCTAATATATATTTTAGCCTGTAAAAATAAAAAATCAACCCTTTTTGCGAAAATAATTAAAAATTCATAATTTGGTAATATTTAGCACGCAAATCCGTTCCTACCCCGTCATTTTGGAACGCATATCAAGAAGCAGCGAGCGCTCCCTGCGTGAAACCTGCACCTGAGTAAGTCCGAGCTTCTCTGCCGTAACTGCCTGCGTACAGCCGTTAAAATAGCGAAGCTCAATAAGCCGTCTGTCCTTTTCGTCAAGGGTGAGCAGTATTTCCTTTATTGCTATTGAGTTCTGAATTGCGTCCTCGCCCGAGTCAACGGGTATGTCAAGCGAATGTGTGTCCTCACCGCCGTCTCCCGTCAGCGACAGGGGCGGCGTGCTTATATTCAGAAGCTCTGCCGTTTCAAATTCGCTTATTCCCAAAGCCGCCGCAAGCTCATTTACTGTCGGCTCACGGTTCAAATCCGCTTCAAGCCTTTCTCTTTGCTTTTGTGCAAGCCTTGCTTTTTCCTTCATGGCACGGCTGACCTTGACTGCGCCGGACTCCCTGAAAAGCCGTTTTATTTCGCCCAAAATCACAGGCACGGCATAGGTTGAGAATTTAAACCCAAGCTCACCGTTAAAGCCGTCAACAGCCTTTACAAGACCGAGACAGCCTGCCGAATACAAATCGTCATATTCAATACCCCTGTTTCTGAATTTGTTTGCAAGTGAATGAACAAGCCCCAGATTTTCACTTATGAATTTTTCTCTTTCATCAGTAAGCATTTCTGCCCCTGATTTTCTTTATAATAGTAACGGTAGTACCCATACCGAGCCTTGAGCGCACCTTCAAAGAGTCCGAAAAGCTCTCCATTACCGAAAAGCCGAGTCCCGAACGCTCGCCGCCGAGAGTTGTGAAAAGCGGCTCTCTTGCCTTGTCTATGTCCTCAATTCCGCAGCCCTTATCTTTGATTTTAATTTCTGCCACGCTGTTTTCAAGCAGTCTTACCGATATGTAAATCTTGCCCACGCCGTTCTTGTAGGCGTGGACTATGCAATTCGTAACAGCCTCGCTTACGGAGGTTTTTATGTCGTTAATCTCTTCAACCGTCGGGTCAAGCTGCGCTATGAATGACGCCACGGCAACCCTCGAATACCCCTCGTTTACGGAACGGGAATCCAGCTGTATTTTTAATTCATTCAAGACCTTCATTTTCTTTCGTCCTTTCTTTTTTTGAGCATTGCAATTTTTTCAAGCCCTGCAAGCTGCATAACCTTGTATGCGTGAGGGGAGAGGTTCGTAATGTAAAACTGACAGCCTGTGTTTTCAATCAGTCTGTAACGCCCCATAACAAGACCTATGCCCGAGGAGTCCATAAAGCTGACCCCTGCAAAATCAAGCGACAGTATTTCGGGCTGACGGTGGGTAACAGCCTCGTCAATTCTCTGACGCAGTGCGCCTGCGTTATGGTGGTCAATTTCGCCCTTTAGATATGCGGTTACGGTTTTACCCTGCGTTACAATCTCAACGCTTGAATCGCTGTTCATAATTAAACTTCCTTCCTTTTGATATTTAAACTATTTTAAAATATAAAAAATAAAAATAATGTCATATATTAAAAAGTAAAGAAAAAATAAACACAGCCAAGCGCAGCGTCAATAGCAGTAGTATATTTTTTCTTTATATCAATAATAATTATTTTATTCTTTCTTTATTGTTTGTTGACTTTCCTCTGACTTTTGTGTGCGCCTGTCTGTCTTATGTTTGTCGCCGCTGTGCTGACTAAAATGTTCAAAACCCTGATAGAAGCTGTAGTTTACTACCTTAATCAATGTGTAAAACTTTGTCGTTTTTACGGTGATTTCACCCGTTTTCTGAAGATGAGCCAGAGCAGTCCTGACCTCTCTTACCGAAAGCCCCGTGTCAGATGAAAGCGAGGCAAGACTTGTAACTGTTTCACCTTGTTTTATCTTGACTCCACGCCATCCGACAGGGTTGTTGTTGACTGTCAGCAACAGGTGAATAAACAGCCTGAAGGTCTTTGCATCCTTCGCCCATTCCCATTCCGTCATTTTTCTGTAAAGCTTTATGTAGCCTCTTCGCATTGAAAAATCCTCCTTTTTACAAGCTTTGTCGAAAAGTTTTTGAGATTTGTTCAGCATAATTATTTACAAATGTTTGTGAATTTTAAATAATTGCCTTCATAAATACTTTCAACAACCCCCGCTTGTGCGGATTTTTTGTAACAAAAAATTAAAAGCACCTGCCGAAGCAAGTGCTTTTTTGAGGTAGCATGAAATATCGGAGTCACATTCTGATATACAGTAAATAAGACCGATATTCCTTTATGTGAATTTTACAGCCGGGCTGTAAAATTACATACATGTATAACCGCCGTCAACTGCAAGGTTAACGCCTGTTACATAGCTTGAAGCAGGTGAAGCAAGGAATAAAGCCGCTGTGTCAAGCTCGCCCTCTTCGCCGTATCTCTCAAGCGGAATCATTGTTTTTGCATTCTGCTGGAAGAAGTCTGAGTTAAGAGTATCTCTTGTAAGGTCTGTGTAGAAATAGCCGGGGCAGATTGAGTTAACCGTGATGCAGTACTTGCCCCATTCAGCTGCAAGAGCTCTTGTGAGGTTAACAACGCCGCCCTTTGCTGCGTGGTAAGGAGCCGAGCCTGCAATTTTATTGCCTACAAGACCGTACATTGAAGCGATGTTTATAATTCTGCCGTACTTTGCGGGAATCATAGCCTGCTTTGCAACTGCACGGGCAACCTTGAATGAACCGAAGAGGTCGATTTCGCACTCGTTGCCGAACTGCTCGTCTGTGATGTCCTCTGCGGGAGCAACTGCGCCTGTGCCTGCGTTGTTGATGAGAATATCTATTCTGCCGAAGTGCTCAAGAGCCTTATTAACAGTTTCGTTAACCATCTCTGTGTCTGTGATGTCACAGCGAAGACCGATAGCGTCAACGCCGAACTCTGCCTTAATCTCTGCGGCAACCTTGTCAAGCATTTCCTGACGGCGTGCAACTGCTACAATATTGCAGCCCTGGCTTGCGAGAGCCTTTGCCATCTGAACGCCGAGGCCTGTTGAACAGCCTGTTACAAGAGCAACCTGACCCTTTAAATCAAAATAAGTTTTCATAGTTTTTTGTCCTCCAAAAAAGTTAATTGTATTAAACTACGCTCAATATTATAGGTTCTTAAACTGCAATAGTCAATACGAAAACCAAAATTTTGTTAAAAAATTAACAAAAGCCTTGCAATTCATAAAAATATGAGGTAATATATAAGTTACCTTAAAAAGTATTCAGGAGAGTGATTTTGTGGAGAACATTATCTGGCTTGCACCTGTATTGGCAGTTCTGGCTTTGGTATTCGCCTTTGCAAAAATAGTAAAGGTTTCAAAGGCAGACGCAGGTACCGACAGAATGAAGGAAATTGCACAGAATATAGCAGACGGCGCAAGGGCGTTTCTCTTTGCAGAGTATAAAATACTTGTAGTCTTTGTAGCTGTACTTTTTGTGCTCATAGGCTTTTTCATCAGCTGGAAAACGGCTGTGTGCTTCCTTGTCGGCGCACTGTTCTCGGTCTGCGCAGGCTATGTGGGCATGAATGTTGCTACCAAAGCTAATGTACGCACGGCAAACGCTGCAAAAACGGGCGGTATGAACAAGGCTTTGTCCGTTGCCTTTTCGGGCGGCTCTGTAATGGGTATGTGCGTTGTAGGCTTGGGGCTTTTAGGCTGTGCGCTTATCTACATAATCACGAAGGATGTTGAAATTTTAACAGGCTTTTCACTCGGCGCTTCGTCAATAGCGCTTTTCGCAAGAGTGGGCGGCGGTATCTATACAAAGGCGGCGGATGTCGGTGCTGACCTTGTAGGCAAGGTTGAGGCAGGCATACCCGAGGACGACCCGAGAAACCCTGCAGTTATTGCTGACAATGTAGGCGACAATGTAGGCGATGTCGCAGGTATGGGCGCAGACCTTTTTGAAAGCTATGTCGGCGCACTTGTGTCTGCTCTGACGCTCGGTGTTGCCGTAAAAGGCACATTTGAGGGCGCAGGCGCAATTTACCCGCTTGTGCTTGCGGCATGCGGAATTTTTGCGGCAATCATTGCAACCTTCTTCGTAAGGGGAAGCGACAAGTCAAATCCGCATACTGCGCTTAAAACAGGCTCATATGTTTCTGCGGCTCTTGT
>ONBD01000024.1 GCA_900315985.1 uncultured Eubacteriales bacterium
CATCGGGTTGTTGCCGGGGTTAATGCCTGTATCGGCATTAGCTGCTGCAACTGCTGCGTTATACTCTGCCTGCTTCGCCGCCAACTGAGTCTGAACCTCTGTAAGATGTGCATTAAGAAGCGTTGTAACATTTGTTGCCAGAGTTACAGCGGAATTGCACCATGTTGAGTATTTGGTGTTTCTGTTATAATATTTGGTTGAAAGATTAGCGGCTGTTATAGTGCTTACAACATCGCTATATGATGAGAACGAGGTCTTGTAGCCGTTAAGAGTGGTAACAAGCGTATTTGTATCAGTAACAAGAGTTCTCTTTTTGCCGACGCCCAAAATTGAAGTTTTGTCAGCGTCGCCGATATTCTCTTCAACTGCTTCTTTCTGCTCGGTTGTTTCGGTAACAGCATCAGTGATTTTTGTTACCTGAGCCTGAAGAGCTGCTATTTCGGAAGCAAGCTGGTCAAGTTCGCTGCTTCCTGAGCCGCCTTCAAGAATTTCCCATTTATCGAAGTAATAACCGTTGTCGGGAGTTGCCTCAAGAGTTACGGTAACGATTTCCTCAACGCTGACAACCGAACCGTCTGAAACTACGATATAGGAGTCGCCGTAGATTGTACCGCCCTTGATTTTGCCGTGCTGTGAAGCAACAACCTTAATTGTGTAAATTGTTTTGCCTTCGCCGAGTGAATTTGAAGAACCGATAAGGGATGTGTCTCTGTCTGTGTCGTCAAGTGCGTCACCTACGGGCATATCGGTAGGCTCTGTGCCGCTTCCTGCGAAGAAGGTTGTGTCGTTGCCTTCATCATCTGTGAAGTACATTCTGATATCGTCAAGATTTGAATAATCGAAATAAGTCGGAACGCCTTCGATTTCGCCCTGATAGTCGCCGTTAACAGGTGTGTAGAGCTCGCCCGAAGCATTCTGAACAACAGCGGGCTTGCTGAAGTCTGCCGTTGACTCTGTGCCGTCGCCGGCAAGAACATTACCTGTTACATATGCAGCGAAAAGACCGTCTGTATTGTTTGAGCAATCCTCAAGATGAGGTGTGCCGCCTGCAACCGTACCAATAATTGAATTGTTTGCATAAATGTTGGAGCTGTTGTACATACCGATATCGCAGGGGATAACTGTTTCAGTATTCTTGTTGATATAGTAGTTATTTGCAAAAATGCTGTTAACTGCTTTGAATATGCAACTGTCGTTGACACCTACTGCGCCGCCGTAGTTCTGACCGCCGGTGGTGTTGTTGTAGGTTACGTTACCGGTGAATGTGCAGTTCATAACGTAAAGCTCGCCGCCCTTGCAGACATTGATACCGCCGCCGATTTCAGACGAGGTGTTGTTTGCAACTGTACAGTTGTTGAGGTATGCATAGCCCTCGTTTTCACCTGCGCCGCCGCCACCTGCTTTATTGATTGAACGGTTTTCCGAAAGTGAACAACCGTCCATGATGAGTGTACCGTAGTTCATAAAGCCGCCGCCGTAAATAGCAACATTACGAACGATACTCGAATTAGTCATAACAACATAAGCAGTTTTATGATTCTGGTTCTTATTGTTTCTAAGTTTCTGAACGCCGTTTACAATACCGCCGCCGGGATTGGTTGCCGAGCCGGAACGGGTAATTGTAACGTTGTCGAGATAAAGCTTACCTGTTTCATTGACAACAGCAGTAACCGAGCCGCCCATAATTACCATATCGTAAACATGTACGGTGGCATTGGCTGCAGTCTTGAAAACGTTGTATGTCGAGCCGGTCTGAACTATGCCCTGCTCGTCAACGCCCGTAACCTGAGCACGGACTGTCTTGCCGTTGGCATAAAGCTCTGTACCGTCTGTGAGCGTAATTGTCTGAGTAACGATAATCTCATTTACGCTGCTGTCTTCAAGCGCCGAAACGAGCTGTGAAAGTGTGCTTACGCTTGTGCTTAACGCAGTTGACTGAAGCTCGAAAGCCGGGAGCAACCCGATAAGCATACAAATGCACATTACCACGCTTAATGCGCTTCTGAAATTCTTCTTAACATTTGTCATTTCGTTTACCTCCTAATCGTTTTAAACACTATGTAATAATACAAATGAATAACAAAATGATTCGTTGTCAATACTATATAATTGCATGTCCAACAAAAGTCTAACAAAACAGAGGCTTTTTTAAATGTTAACAAAAAGTTCACAAATTTATTAAAAGTTTGCAAAAATACAGCGCCTTCCGATGAACAGAAGGCGCATTTTTGTTTATATTCATTTATTTTTTAGTGAGTGGTCTATAAACGCTTCAGTCATATTTGCCCAGTAGTAAGTACTCATATACTCCCCTCTGTAAGAGTTAACCGCCTGTGCGTCACCCTTAAGCAGACGGTACAAATCGCACTCAAACAGCTCGGGATTAACCCGCATCTCGCCGCTTTCCATTTCAAATATCTCCTCTATGCCGTTTTCGGCAAGAGTTTTTTTGAGGCTCTGAATAATAACATCAAACTGCTTTTGCATTTTACGGTCATACAATTCGTCCTCATACAAGGCGGAAAAGGCAACGGCTCTTTTAACGCCTGAGCCTTGCTTGTCAATAAGGTAAGCAAGCAGCTCCTTAGCCTTTGACCTTGCGAATTTGACGGGCTGACCGTCTAAAAACAAGTCAAAAACACCGAAGGTCCTTGCAAATATGTGCGGGTACTTTTCGCCTGTTTTTTCAGAAAGAATGTGCTTTACCTCTTCCTCCAGCTTTTCCCTTTCAATAGGCTTCATCAGGTATCCGTTCGCATGGATTTTAAAAGCCTCCAGAGCATACTCGGAATAGCCCGTCAGAAAGACTATTGACGCATCGGGCTGTATTTCTTTAATTTTAACCGCAAGCTGTATGCCGTTCATTTCGGGCATATCAATGTCAAGAAAAGCGGCGTTAACCTCGTTGCCTTTGATGTATTCAAGGGCTTCAAGCGGACTTGTAAAGCCTTTCACATCGCTTATCTGCGGTATGAGCTTGCACAAATGAATCACAAGACCCAGTACAAGCTCCTCGTCATCTACACAAATAACTTTCATTCTTCTCGCCTCGGTATAGTAATTGTTACTGTCGTGCCCTCGTTGATACGGCTTTCAATTTCAAGCGTACCCGAGCACATTTTTTCAATTCTTTCCTTAACATTTCTTATGCCTATATGACTGCTGTCAGCCGTTTCCAGCTCTTTTGTGTCAAAGCCTGTGCCGTTGTCGCTGATAATTATAACATAGCTGTCATCTGTTTTTCGGGTCGTAACCTCAACAATGCCGTGCGCACGGTTTCGCACTCCGTAACGGATTGCATTTTCAACAAGCGGCTGTATTGTCAGCGCAGGCACGGAAAAATCATCCGCCTCTATGTTGTATTCCACGCTGATTTTCGGAAAACGCACCATTTCAATATCGGCATAAATTGATGTGTGTTCAAGCTCCTCTTGCAAAGGTATAAGGTCGGGCTTTTCAAGCGATTCAAGGTTTTTTCGCAGATAAGCGCCGAATTTGCCCGTAACAGCGGCAGCCTTTTTAGGCTCTGTAAGACAAAGCGACTGAATTGTAGCCAGCGTATTATACAGAAAATGCGGCTGAATCTGCGACATCATAATTTTAATTCTCTGCTCTGCCATCAAAGCCTGCTCGTGATCATGAACAAACTTAAGGTGAAGCCAGACATAGAAGAAAAAACTGCAGCAGACAACTGCAATTGTTACATAGGACACGGGGTAGTCACGGTAGGCAGGCGATATTTCAAGCACCATTGACGCAACTACAATAAAGATGTTGAAAAAAACTATCCACAGCCATGTTTTTTTGATACGGTACTCTGTAACCGTGCAATAGACAAGATGAGCAAGCAGCAAAAGGCAGACAATATATGCAGTGTATGCTAATTTGCCGTCTAATACCGTTCCGCCGCTGAAAATGTTGTCGTCACGGATATAGAATACAACAGGTGAAAATGTCGCAGTCATATACACAGCGGCGTTGAAAATTACCACTGCCCATGCAGGTTTGGTATTTGCGTCAGGCTTTACAAGCTTGCAGAACAGCACTATAATGACAGGTCTTATGCAATAGCCAAAAATGCTTACAAGCGTTCGCAGATACGGGAAAGATACCTGCTGTAAAACATGGTCGGAAACATTCTGCGCAACTACAAGGCTTATAAGCGCAATTATGCTTATCATAATATTCTTCTGGCTCTTGTTGAGATAAGGGTCACGCTTTACAACAGGCGTCAAGCCGAAAAGCAGAATTCCCAACGGCATAAGTATGATATATTCGGTCATTTTCAGTTCCACCTCCTGCCTTTGTATTATTATACAACAATTATTCAGTCAATTCAATATAACCGCTTGCTTAAATTTATAAAAACGCCCTTTTTGCGTACAATAAACATTTGACAACAGACGGCAAAACTTTTACAATATAAGCAATTAAGATATCATAAAATTGAAGGGGAATTTTATGAAGCCTGTTACTGTTAACAAAAGGACCTTTAAGGTTAAGGCGATACTTGCGGCTGTGCTTGCAGGTATTATGCTTATCTTGATTGTCGGCTACGCTTTTACGAAGGATATGAAGCCGCAGAAAGATCTGACCTCGGGCGTTACAAACGCCAACGAAGTCGGAAGCGCTCAGCCTGCCGGGGAGGAAAATACAGAGCAAAATACAGAACAAAATGCAGATGCGCCTGCACAGACTGACGAAAACGGCGGACAGCCGCAGACAGAGCCGCAGACCGCAGAGCCTACCACGGCAAAAAGAAAGGCAATGCTTGTCGACATAAATGACGCTGAAAACTGGGCGCTCGCAATTATAGGCGTTAACTACCCCCTGCCCGACAGATACGCTCCGAATTTAAGCGAAGCCGTTGACGGAAGCTCGGTAAAGCTTGATTCAAGAGTTGCAACGCATTACCGTGAAATGTATAATGCCGCAAAGCAGGCAGGCTGTATTCTTACGCCGTACTCGGGGTATCGCACTTACTCCTTGCAGGAGTCAACCTATACAAGAAAATTAAATTATTATATAAGTCAGGGTTATACCGAAGAGCAGGCGGCGGCTGAAACACAGAAAAAGACGCTTCCCGCAGGTTGTTCGGAGCATAACGCAGGACTTTGTATGGATATAGTCAGCGCAAGCTCGGATTTTGTGAACACAAAGGAATTTCAATGGCTTTGCGACAACGCTATGAATTACGGCTTTGTGCTTCGTTACCCCGAAAACAAGCAGGAAATTACTGGAGTAAATTATCAGCCGTGGCATTGGCGCTTTGTAGGCGTTGAAGCCGCAAAGGAAATGGCGCAAAATAACCAGTGCCTTGAAGAATACCTCGGAATAGTGTAAGAAATATAAAATCGGTTTTAAATTTACCGCCAAACTCAAATTTGCTAAAATCGGCATAAAAAAGCAGACTTTATTTCAAGTCTGCTTTTACTTTAACTCTTTTGTTTTAAACTTTTTAATATTTCGCTGTATTAAGCTGTATTACATTATCCAGAAGAAAAATTCAACGCCGCCGGGCATATTTTTATAGCCGTACTGAAACTTGTGGAGCATTAAAATCTGCTTACAGATTGCAAGACCCATACCCGTTGAATTGTCGCCGTTTTTCGTTCTTGCCTTGTCCTCTTTATAAAAGACATCCCACAAATTCCGACCTTCCTTTTCGTCAATGGGCTTGCCCTCGTTAAAGACGGTTAAGCCTAAAGTGTTAAGCCTGACCTCTATTTTATTTCCTGCCTCGGTATTTTTAACTGCATTTGAAAGGTAGTTGTCTATAACAAGAGCAATAAGCTCGGCGTTAGCCTTGTGGCATTTGTGTGTCATTTTGTAAAAAAACAGACCGAAGTTTTAAGTTTTCGGTCTGTTCCTGTGTTTATAACTTATATTGTCTTAATAAATCTGTCAAAGGCTTCTCTGCCCTCGGGTGTGCACTTGTAAACGCCTGCGTCCTCCAAAACGCCTACGAACACCTTGCCGACCTCGGCTTTGAGTATGTCCATAACATTTTCACGGGTGATGCTGTCATACTGCGGTTTGAATCCGTCAACCCAGTCGGCATGCTTTTCGAGCGTTTCGTTTGAACGGATGTCCTTGCCCTCAACTATGTACTCGGCAAGCAAATTTAATTCCTCTTTAAGCCTTGAAGGAAGCACCGCCAGACCCATTACCTCGATAAGACCGATATTTTCCTTTTTGATGTGGTGATACTCGTCATGCGGATGATAAACGCCCAGAGGATACTGCTCGGTTGTAATGTTGTTACGAAGTGTTAAATCCAATTCAAAGGTGTCGCCGACCTTACGGGCAATAGGCGTAATTGTGTTGTGCTTTTCGCCGTCTGTTTCGGCAAAAATGAATGCCGCTTCGTCGGTGTATTCACGCCATTTTTTTAGAATTATATCAGCAAGCTCAATAATTCTGTCAGAGTCCTTACAGCGAAGTCTGATTACCGACAGCGGCCATTTTACAATACCTGCTTCAACATCTTCAAAGCCGTCAACGGTAAAATGCTTTTCAACAGGCGCCTTTGCCATTGCGAAGGTGTAATGTCCGCCTTGGTAATGGTCGTGCGAAAGGATTGAGCCGCCTACTATCGGCAGGTCTGCATTGGAGCCTAAGAAATAGTGCGGGAAAAGCTTTACGAAATCAAAGAGTTTGATAAATGTTGCCTTTTCGATTTTCATGGGTATATGCTCACCGTTGAAAACTATGCAATGCTCATTGTAGTAAACATAGGGTGAATACTGAAAGCCCCACTGTGTGTTGTTAATTGTAATGGGAATTACCCTGTGATTTTGCCTTGCAGGGAAATTCGCCCTGCCCATATAGCCCTCGCACTCACGGCACAAAAGGCACTTCGGATAACCGCTCTGCTTGGCATTTTTTGCCGCCGCAATAGCCTTCGGGTCCTTTTCGGGCTTTGAAAGGTTAATTGAAAGGTCAATCTCGCCGTACTTTGAGGGAACCTTCCAGCGAATGTCCTTGACAATTCTGTAACGACGTATGTAGTCGGAATCACAGCTTAGTTTATAAAAATACTCTGTTGCCTTTTCGGAACTTTCCTTATAAAGAGCATTGAATTTCTTTATTACCTCATGCGGCATGGGCATCAAGCAAGCCATAAGCTTTGTGTCAAAAAGGTCACGGTAAACTACGCTGTCGCTTTCAAGCAAGCCGTTTTCGGCTGCATAATCAAGAAGCTCTTTGAGCGTGCTTTCAAGATTTATATTTTCAAAGCTCTCTGCAGGCTCCTCATACTCGTCAATTCCAAGCACTTCAAGTATGCGGTTTGTAACATAGATTTTGTCGCTCTCCTCAATAAGACCTGTTTCAAGCCCGTAGCAGACAAGCTTTTTTACACTTTCAAATATCATTTCGGTGTCCCCCAAAGTTTTTTTGTTATTTTATCATAATTATATTGAGTTTTCAACATTTTACTGTTCTTTGTTGTTCTTTTTTCGGGAATAAATCCATTTTGCCAAAATTGCTATAGCTGCAACGGGTATTACGGCAATTATTATTTTAATTATAAGCGTCATGGGTATTAAATCGTACGCCTTGTCGCCGAGAAGCGTAAACAGGATTACTCTTGGAGCAATGCCCAGAACGGATAAAATTAAATATTTCGGAAAGGAAAATTTAACCGAGCCAAAAAACAGACTTGCAAAGTCTATAGGAAATACGGGCAGAAGTCTTATAATGAAAATTGAGGACTGCCTGTTTTGCGCTTTTAATTCAAGCAGTTTTCTGCCGCCTTTATTCTTTTTAAGCAGATTTTCGACATATTCGCCGCCGAGCATAAGTCCGAAAAGATAGGACACTATTACCTCAACGGTGATGCCTGCAATATTTACAATTACAGCAGTCAGGGGTGAAAAAGCCATACCTACCGATATGTAAATAAGCGAAGCAGGTATTACAAAAACTATGCCCTTCAGCGCATAAACGCCTACCACGCTCAAGCCTGCAGTAATTTCCGAGCTTGACGAGGCGACAAGCTGTCTTACATCTATGTGTGTAAGCTCGTCATAGTAGACTATTGCAAGTATCATTATTGCAATGATTACAGAGAGCTTTAACAATAGCTTTATTATTTCTTTTTTGTTTTCCTTCAATGCAGTTTCCTCTTTAATGCGATAATTTTGAGTTTGGCGAGGTGTAGGGGCGACCTTTGGTCGCCCGCCAAGGTCTGTTGTAATTTATGCGGGCGATTCGTGAATCGCCCCTACGGTTAGTTTGTTATACACAATAAATATAATATAATGTTCGGAAGCGGAGCTTCCCCACAACTTGCCGCAGGCAAATTTCACTCGTTTGAAGAACGAACTTCACTGCCGTTAGGCAATTTATCTCTTGCGCAGCAAGAATTTCACTGCGAGCCTTTGGCTCGCCAAACTCCGATTTATGTATTTTACCACAAAAAAATGCACAAAACAAGCCGAGGTGTTAACCTCGGCTCGCTTTGTGTGTGAAAAATATAAAGTGAAGGGGAACTTCAATTATATAAGAAATTAAGCAACATAATATGTGTCGGCGCTGCGCTTTGAGGCTGCTGCCCTGCCGCCCTTTACAAGCTTGAACTCTCTGTTCTTTCTCATCTGCTCAAGTCTTTTCTTTTTCTTGTACCTGCGGTAATTTACTACAACTACCATTTTCAGATAATGCTCAAACTTAATAAGCTCCTTTTCGTGCATAAAGCCGTATATAAGAAGTAATACCATTGCCAATTCAAGAGTTGTCTTTGCGAAAATTGCTAACATTTTTATTTCCTCCAGTCCGTGTGAACATTTGTTCTTAACGATTACACCCTCATTATAGCAGGATTTTTCGGTTTGTCAATACAAATGTTCGAAAAATTTTTGAGTTAAGTCCTTTAAAAAGTACTTATGTCATTATTTCCTCCAAATTTACAGAAATTACGATTTTTCGCAATTCTTTTTTTCAAAATGATAATAGCACAATATATTGTGGTTGTCAATATATATGCACACAATTTATGCTGTTTTACTAAAAATTATTATTTTTTTATGCTTTTTCTATTTATATATAAAAAAATTTGTGTTAAAATATTTTGATTGGTTTTTGTTCGGTTTTTATTATTTTTGTTCGGTAGGAAAATATTATGTTTGTTGATAAAGCTAAAATTTTAATCAAAGCAGGTAACGGCGGCGACGGCGCTGTTGCATTTCACCGTGAAAAATATGTAGCCGCAGGCGGTCCTGACGGAGGCGACGGCGGCAGAGGCGGCAATATTATTTTTCAGGTTGACGACTCGCTGGCAACGCTTTCCGATTTCCGCTACAAGAGAAAGTATAAGGCTCAGAACGGCGAAAACGGCAGAGGCTCACACTGTAACGGCAAAAAAGCACCCGACCTTGTAATCAAAGTTCCGAGAGGTACCGTTATAAGAGAGGTTGAAAGCGGCGTCGTTATGGCTGATATGTCCACAGACGAGCCCTTTATAGCCGCAAAGGGCGGCAAGGGCGGCTGGGGCAACTGCCATTTTGCAACAAGTACAAGACAGACTCCCCGTTTTGCAAAATCGGGCGCACCCGGCGAGGAATGGGAGGTAACTCTTGAATTAAAGCTCATAGCAGATGTAGGTCTGTTAGGCTTTCCGAATGTCGGCAAGTCCTCTCTGCTTTCTGTTGTAAGCGAGGCAAAGCCGATTATAGGCGACTATCATTTTACAACTATAATTCCCGTATTGGGCGTTGTATCGTTAGGGCCTGAGCACAGCTTTGTTATGGCTGATATACCCGGTCTTATTGAAGGTGCGGCTGACGGCATAGGTCTGGGGCACGAATTTTTACGCCATGTTGAGAGATGCCGAATGTTAGTGCACATTGTAGATGTCGCAGGCAGTGAGGGCAGAGATCCCATTGAGGATTTTGAAAAGATAAACGAGGAGCTTGAAAAATTCAACCCCGAGCTTGCAAAATGTCCGCAGATAGTAGCAGGCAATAAAATCGACCTTGCCACAGACGAGCAGTTAAAGAGCTTCAGGGACTACATTGAGAGCAAGGGCTACGAATATTATGAAATCTGCGCTCCGATTAAGCACAACACAAAGGAGCTTATTGACGCAGTTGCAAGAAAGCTTGCCTCCCTCCCCCCTGTCAAGCGTTACGAGGCAGAGGAAATTCCGCAGGAAATTCTTTTGCAGAAAAAGAATAACGGCTTCAAGGTTTATGTCGAGGACGGAGTATATATTGTCGAGGCAGAATGGCTTGCAAAAATTCTTTCAAAAACCGACCCCGACGATTATGAATCGCTTCAGTATTTCCAGAATGTTCTGCAGTCAACAGGCATTATTGACGAGCTTATTAAGCAGGGCATCCACGAGGGCGACACGGTTTCAATTTATGATCTGGAATTTGATTATATACCGTAATCAGAGGAGTATATATGGAAAACGCAAACCGATATAATACGCTTACCCTTGCATTTCTTGGGGATGCGGTATATTCGCTTATGGTGCGTGAAAGGCTTGTAAAAAATTCAGCTCTCGCCGCAGGTAAGCTTCACAGAATGAGTGTTGACGAGGTAAACGCCAAGGCGCAGTCAGAGGGGGCAAAAAAGCTTTTACCTATTCTTAATGATGAAGAAACTGACATTTTCAAAAGAGGCAGAAACGCACAACCGCACCACAGCCCGAAAAATCAGTCCGAGGGTGATTACCATTACGCAACGGGACTTGAAGCATTGTTCGGTTATCTCTATTTAGAGGGTAAAACCGACAGATTAAACGAGCTGTTTGATATTATAAACAAAGAATAATTACATAGAGGTACTTTATGTCCGACAAGAAAGAAAACATAAGAAATTTTTCAATTATAGCTCACATTGACCACGGCAAGTCAACGCTTGCAGACCGTCTGTTAGAGCTTACCGACTCCGTTGCCAAAAGGGATATGGAGGAGCAGCTTTTAGACAATATGGACTTAGAGCGTGAAAGAGGAATTACAATTAAGGCTCACGCCGTAAAGCTTGATTACAAAGCGCAGGACGGAAAAAACTATGAGCTTAATTTAATAGACACACCCGGCCATGTCGATTTCAATTACGAGGTGTCGAGAAGCCTTGCAGCCTGTGAGGGCGCAGTGCTTATAGTCGACGCTTCGCAGGGCATTGAGGCGCAGACGCTTGCAAACACCTATCTTGCGCTTGACCATAACCTTGAAATTGTACCCGTTATAAATAAAATCGACCTGCCTGCCGCAGACCCCGAAAGAGTGGCGCAGGAGGTTGAGGATGTCATAGGCATACCCTGCCTTGATTCACCGAGAGTTTCTGCTAAAACGGGTGAAAATGTCGAGGCAGTTTTAGAGGAGATTGTCAAGCTTATACCCCCTCCCGAAAATCATGACGACAAACCGCTTCGTGCGTTGGTATTTGACTCTATATATGACAGCTACCGTGGCGTTATAGTTTATGTAAGAGTTATGGACGGCAAATTAAAAGCCGGCGACACCATGCGTATGATGGCTACGGGCGCAGAGTTTACCGTTGTTGAGGTCGGCTATATGCGTGCTACCTCTTTAGAGCCTTGCAAGGAGCTGTCAAGCGGCGAAGTAGGTTACATCACTGCTTCAATAAAGACTGTATCGGACGCAAGAGTCGGCGACACGGTTACAACAGCCGCAAACCCTGCCTCTGATGCTCTGCCCGGCTACCGTAAGGTTAACCCCATGGTATTCTGCGGAATTTACCCTGCTGACGGCGCTGATTACGAAAATCTCCGTGATGCGCTTGAAAAGCTGCAGTTAAATGACGCCGCGCTCTCTTATGAGCCTGAAACCTCGGGCGCATTGGGCTTTGGCTTCCGTTGCGGATTTTTAGGACTGCTGCACCTTGAGATTATTCAGGAAAGACTTGAAAGAGAATACAACCTCGACCTTGTTACTACAATTCCGAGCGTTATTTATAAAATACATCTTACGGACAAATCCGTTATAGAAATTGACAACCCCTGCAATTACCCCGACCCTGCTACTGTTGATTTTGCAGAGGAACCTGTTGTTGAGGCGCATATCTATTCACCGCCCGAATATGTCGGCGCAATTATGGATTTGTGTCAGGACCGCAGAGGTAATTACGAGGGTATGACTTACCTTGACGCTGACAGAGTTGACCTTAAATATACTCTGCCGCTAAATGAAATAATTTACGATTTCTTTGATGTGCTGAAATCCCGTACAAGAGGCTACGCTTCGTTTGACTATGAGATGAAGGGCTATCAGAAGGCACAGCTTGTCAAGCTTGATGTGCTTCTTAACGGCGATATGATAGACGCACTTTCGTTTATCATTCACTCTGACAAGGCATACCCGAGAGCAAGGCGAATTGCCGAAAGACTTAAGGAAAATATACCCAGACAGATGTTTGAAATACCTATTCAGATTGCAATAGGCGGCAAGGTAATTGCCCGTGAAACCGTCAAGGCAATGCGTAAGGATGTTCTTGCAAAGTGCTACGGCGGCGACATTACAAGAAAGAAAAAGCTGCTTGAAAAGCAGAAGGAAGGAAAAAAGCGAATGCGCCAGTTCGGTACGGTAGAGGTACCGCAGGAGGCGTTTATGGCTGTGCTTAAATTGGATGAGTAGCAGAGAAAAGATAATTTCAAGGCTTGACGAATTAAATATAAAATACGAGCTTGTTGAGCATGAAGCGGCTTTCACTATGGAGGATTTCAACGGTTTAGGTATCAATGAGAACGATGAAATCTGTAAAAATCTGTTTCTGCGTGATTACAAGGGCAACAGACATATGCTGGTTGTAATTAAAGGCTCTAAAAACGCCGACCTTGTGCTTATAAGGAATGAAATAAACTCAACAAGGCTGTCCTTTGCCTCCGACGAAAGAATGAAAAAGCACCTTGATGTATCAAAGGGCTGTGTATCGCCTTTCGGAGTTATAAATGACGAAAATGATGCTGCTGAGGTTTATTTTGACAGCGATTTGAAGGATATGCCGAGGCTGGGCTTTCACCCTAACGACAACACGGCAACTATATTTTTAAGCTTTGCGGATGTAAATCGCTTTATTGAAAGCACAGGGCATAAAATCCGCTTTATAAAGGTGTAATAATGGACAGCATCGGTCTTTATATTCATATACCGTTCTGCAATTCAAAATGCCCGTACTGCGATTTCTATTCTTTTCGGGCAGACGAAGGTAAAAAGCAGTCGTATGTTGACGCTCTCATAAGAGAAATCAAAGCAAAAAAACAGCAATTCACCTGTAAAGCCAATACACTTTACATAGGAGGCGGAACGCCGTCAGCTCTAAGTGAAACACAGCTTTCGGAAATTGTAAAAACAGCAACAAATGAAATTCTGACAGCTGATGCGGAAATTACAGTTGAATGTAATCCTCACGGCTTAAAAAAAGAGTTTTTTGAGGCTTTGAAAGAGGCAGGCGTGAACAGAATTTCGCTCGGTTTGCAGTCTGCAAACGATAACGAGAGAAGAAAGCTCGGCAGAAGCGCAGACAGGAATGAAATTGCAAGTGTGATTTCAGGTATTAAGTCGGCAGGCATTAAAAACATTTCGCTTGATGTTATGCTCGGCATACCTGACAGCACTATGGAAAGCCTTAAGGACACGCTTGACTTTTGTATTTCACAGGATATTACCCACATAAGCTGTTACATTTTAAAGCTTGAGGAAGGCACATTTTTCTTTAAAAATCAAAATAAATTAAACCTGCCCGACGAGGACACGGTCTGTGATATGTATCTTTTTATGTGTGATTACCTTGAAAAGCACGGCTTCACGCAGTACGAAATTTCAAATTTTGCCAAGAAAGGCTTTGAAAGTAAGCACAATTTAAAATATTGGAACTGTGAGGAATATCTCGGCTTAGGTGCGGCGGCACATTCGTTTATTGACGGCAAAAGATTTTATTACGAAAGAAACGCAGACAGCTTTATTAACGGCGCTTCCCCTGTCCCCGACGGCGAGGGCGGCGATTTTACGGAGTATGCAATGTTAAGGCTCCGTATTTGCGAGGGCTTGACTGAGCAGGGCGTCAATTCCCGTTTTGGCTTCGGTATTCCCGAAAAAATGCGTAAGAACGCCGAAAAATTCATTCCCGACGGCTATGCTGTAAGCGACGGAAACGGAATTCGCCTTACCGCAAAAGGCTTTTTAATTTCAAATACAGTTATTAGTGAGTTGCTATATTAAGTATTTTATGTTAAAATATATATTCAATAAACTGAAAGAAGGTGGACAAAATGCCCATTAAAATTGACGACAGACTTCCTGCGCATCATTCGCTGGAGCTTGAAAATATTTTCGTCATGACAGAATCAAGAGCTACTAACCAGGACATTCGTCCGCTTGAAATAGTAATTCTTAACCTTATGCCCACAAAGGTTGAAACCGAAACGCAGATTTTAAGACTGTTGAGTAATTCTCCGCTTCAGGTCAATGTCGAGCTTTTGCAGGTGGCTTCGCACATCTCAAAGAACACCTCGGCAGAGCATATGCTTAAATTCTACAAGACCTTTGACGAAATCAAGCACCGTAAATTTGACGGTATGATTGTTACGGGCGCACCCGTTGAGCAGATGGATTTTGAAGAGGTTGACTACTGGGACGAGCTTTGCGAAATCTTTGACTGGGCAAAAAAAAATGTTTATTCAACTTACAATATCTGCTGGGGCGCACAGGCGGCGCTTTACCACAGGTACGGCGTGCCGAAGCATCCGCTTGACAAAAAGCTTTTCGGCATTTTCGAGCATATGCCGCTTGACCTGTACCACCCCCTGCTTCGTGGCTTTTCAGACTGCTACTATGTGCCTCATTCAAGGCACACCGAAACGAGGAAAGAGGATATTGTCAAGGTTAAGGATTTGCAGATTTTATCATATTCCGAAAAAGCAGGCGTGCACCTTATAAGCGATATGGAATGCAGAAATTTCTATTGCACAGGTCACTCCGAATATGACAATAACACGCTTGCAAAGGAATATTTCAGGGATCTCGAAAAAGGTCTGGAAATTGAAATTCCGTACAATTATTTCCCCGATGATGACATTAAAAAAACGCCTAAGAACATATGGCGTGACACAGGCTGTCTGCTGTTCCAGAATTGGCTTAACTACTTTGTTTATCAGAAAACGCCGTACGATTTGAACTCCAATTTCTAAAATAAAAGGGGAATTTATTATGAACAAGGTTAAAATGATTACGCTCGAAAAGCTTCCGACAAATGTCGAAGAGCTTAAGGCAATGGCTGATTTAAGCTCGCCGTTCAATACGGCGGCGCTCGCAGTAGCGGCATTTATCAATTACGAAAAGGATGTTAACGCTGCTATTGAGATGATAAACTTTCTCAAAGGACCTCAGCCGCTTTCGGTTATGGACACGCAGTTTATCCGTGACAGGCTTGCAGGCAAGGGCTATGTTGTGCGCTCGTATGTTGAGGGCACAAGTGTTGAAAATGACTACACAATTCCCGACGGACCGATTAAAATTGAGGTAAGCGACAACCCGTATTCATACACAAACGAGGGCTATGCCGTTCTTTACCTTAAATCCTCGGGGGCTGACTCCCCTCGCCCCGTAACGCTTCGCAAAAAGGGCGACGGCACATGGTGCCTGTGGCAGCACACCTTCCTGTCAGATGTAAGAGTGCCGAAATCACAGAATCCCTGGGCGTAAGTTTAAGTTATAAGTAACAGTGAAAAGTGAAGAAGTAGATATAAAAACAAAAAGCAGACCGAAAAGGTCTGCTTTTTATTTTAATTAAGTATTATGCCTGGGGAACAAAGGGTTCCTGAGGTGCTGCGCCTGCATGGATTCCTCTGGGTCCTACATACTGAGCGTCACCGAATGCAAGAATAAGCATAAAGATGAAATTCAGGAAAATAAGACCGATGCCGAAGCCTGTGCTCTTGCCGAATGCCTTTGCAAGTCTGATGTAAAGCATAAAGCCAAAAATCACATTCACAATCGGAATGCAGAAAAGAAGGAATTTAATGCCTTTTCCGTCAGCAATCTTTACGAGTGTGTAAAGATTGAGGAACGGAACGATTGACTTCCAGCCTGCCTCCCCTGCCTTAGTGAAAATTTTCCACATTGCAACAATAGCTATTATGCAAGCGATAATGCCGCACACACAACTTGCTATCATCTGACCTGTAGACATCTGCGGCATTGCTGCAGCAGAGTCAAGTGCACCGTAAAGTTCGTAAATCCATACCCATACTCCTTAATTATTTATTTGATTAAAGCAATTGCTTTAATCTGTTAATATAATACTATTATTTGGACTTTTTGTCAATATATAGCGTTATTACAAAAAAACTCCCCTACAGATTGATCTGTAAGGGAATTTTTCAATTCTTTATTGCTGATTTTCTTTGCTTTGCAATGCAGTCTGCAATATTACCAAAGAATCGGACCAAACCTTCAAAAGATTAGCTACCGTTTCGGAATTGTAACAGTTTTTGTCTAAAAAGCCATCAATATAATAGCCCTGCGTGAGTATCTTTTCTATTCCATCCAACTCGTTCGTAAGCCTTTTATTTAATTCAATAAAATAATCCGTAATGCTGTCAAAGTCGGTTTTCAGAAATTCAAGTAGATAATCTGCGCTGCTACGGTTGTCTGCAGGTTTGAAAAGTCGTTTATTTTCAAAAGATATTTCACTATTATGGCAAAGCTTCTTGAGCCTTTTTTTGAGCTCGTGGAATGTTATGACGGCATTATCCGGTTCAATTAGCGTTTTGCCGAATTCATTAAGACAGCCGTAATCACCGACAAGTATAATCGGCTTGTTTGCAATTGAATACTCTGCCATAAGGGATGTCGTTTCACCGACCAAAACATCTGATTCAAGCACATAATCGAGAAAATCGTCGTCATCATAACAAATTAAGTTACCGCTTTTACTATTCAAAATATCTTCGTATTTTTTTAATAAGCCTTTACTTTTTAATGTGTCTCTGAAAAGCGGATGTTCAAGCAACAAAACATCAACATCATGCTTCTTTGAATAATTGATAAGTCCCTCAAGAAAATCAAAGAATATTTCAGTATTTTCCTGACACCATCTCGGTTTCCATGTAATCCTTAAATTGTTTTCTGTATGCGGAAAAAGTTTTTCCCAGTTGCCTGTTTTGTATTCTCCGAAAAGATACTTGTCAAGCTTGACGCAACCTATAGGAACAAATTTTTAATTCAGCGGGCTTGTTTTCATTTGTTCCGAAAAAGTCTTTTCATTTTCATCACAAATAAAGAAATAACTGCAATTATAAAAGAAAGGATTTGACAACAGAAAATCATTGTCAATGTTTGTGGTTGCAGCATATGCAACACTACAAAGTTTTGCAATCATCGACAATCTGTAAGAACTGTACTCCTTTGGTCTGTATATATCATAAGGAGTAGAGACAAATATATAGTCCGGTTTGAACTGAGCTAAATCAATCCAACTGTTTGTCTGATAGTCAAAAGCGTCTATACAGTCAATATTACGGGATTTAATATAATCTGCAATCTCTTTTGATGAGGTTTTTCCTTTATAATCGGTTGGAAGAGAATCGCACGCAACTATTGTCATCTCAAATTCGTTGCTGTTTTTAACGGAATTGTATATTGATTCAAAATTGTTAACGAATTTGTCGTGTATCAAAAACAGCAGTCTTGTTTTTCTCATAGCAACATCCCCGTTCTTTATTATTTAGTGTTTTCTTCAATATAACATTTATTTACATCTCTTGTCAACGAAATAATGCATATAAAAACGCCCCGCATCCTGAACGGATACGGGGTGTTGAAATTAAAAGCTATAATTATGCTTCTTCCTTAATTGCAGCCTGTGCTGCTGCAAGACGGGCAATCGGAACACGGAAGGGTGAGCATGAAACATAGTCAAGACCGATTGTGTGGCAGAACTCAACTGATACGGGGTCGCCGCCGTGCTCACCGCAGATACCGCAGTGCAGTGTCGGACGAACTTCCTTACCGAGCTTAACAGCCATCTTCATAAGCTTGCCAACGCCTACCTGGTCAAGCTTTGCGAAGGGATCGTTCTCAAAGATCTTGTTGTCATAGTAAGCGCCGAGGAACTTACCTGCGTCGTCACGGCTGAAGCCGTATGTCATCTGTGTAAGGTCGTTAGTACCGAAGCAGAAGAACTCAGCTTCCTTAGCAATCTCGTCAGCTGTAAGAGCAGCTCTCGGGATTTCGATCATTGTACCAACTTCATACTTAAGGTCTGCGCCTGCTGCTGCGATTTCAGCGTCAGCTGTTGCAACAACAACATCCTTAACGAACTTAAGCTCCTTAACCTCGCCTACAAGAGGAATCATAATCTCGGGAACGATGTTCCAGTCGGGATGAGCCTTCTTAACATTGATAGCTGCACGGATAACAGCCTTTGTCTGCATCTTGGCAATTTCAGGATATGTTACTGTAAGACGGCAGCCACGGTGACCCATCATGGGGTTGAACTCGTGGAGTGAAGAAATGATATTCTTAATGTCTGCTACGCTCTTACCCTGAGCCTTTGCAAGTGCTTCAATGTCAGCTTCCTCAGTGGGAACGAACTCGTGAAGCGGAGGATCAAGGAATCTGATTGTAACGGGGTTGCCTTCAAGAGCCTCATAAAGAGCCTCGAAGTCGCCCTGCTGATAAGGCATAATCTTGTCAAGAGCAGCTTCTCTCTCTTCAACTGTGTCAGCGCAGATCATCTCTCTGAATGCTGCGATTCTGTCAGCCTCAAAGAACATATGCTCTGTACGGCAAAGACCGATACCCTCAGCACCAAGCTCTCTTGCCTTCTTAGCGTCAGCAGGAGTGTCAGCGTTTGTACGAACCTTAAGCTTTCTGTACTTGTCAGCCCAAGCCATAACTCTGCCGAAGTTACCTGTTACTGATGCTGCAACTGTCGGGATAATGCCGTCATAAATATTACCTGTTGAACCGTCGATTGAAATGTAGTCGCCTTCAACGAAGGTCTTGCCGCCGAGTTCAAACTTCTTGTTTGCTTCATCCATCTTGATGTCGCCGCAACCTGAAACACAGCAAGTACCCATACCACGGGCAACAACTGCTGCGTGTGAGGTCATACCGCCACGAACTGTGAGGATACCCTGAGCAGCCTTCATACCTGTAATGTCTTCGGGTGAAGTTTCAAGACGAACAAGAACAACCTTCTCGCCTCTCTCGTTCCACTCTGCTGCATCGTCAGCTGTGAATACGATTTTACCGCAAGCTGCACCGGGTGATGCGCCGAGGCCCTTGCCCATAGGAGTAGCAGCCTTGAGTGCCTTTGCGTCGAACTGCGGGTGAAGAAGTGTGTCAAGGTTTCTGGGGTCTATCATAAGAACTGCTTCTTTTTCAGTCTTCATGCCTTCGTCAACGAGGTCGCAAGCAATCTGAAGAGCTGCGGGAGCTGTTCTCTTACCGTTACGGCACTGAAGCATATAAAGCTTGCCCTGCTCAACGGTAAATTCCATGTCCTGCATATCATGATAATGCTTTTCAAGTATATCGCAAACCTTAATGAAATCCTCATAAGCCTGCGGGAATTTCTGTGCCATTTCCTGAATCGGCATAGGAGTACGAACGCCTGCAACAACATCCTCGCCCTGAGCGTTTGTAAGGAACTCGCCCATAAGCTTCTTTTCGCCTGTTGCGGGATCTCTTGTGAATGCAACGCCTGTACCGCAGTCGTCACCCATGTTACCGAATGCCATCATCTGAACATTAACGGCTGTACCCCATGAATAAGGAATATCGTTATCACGGCGGTAAACATTAGCTCTCGGGTTGTCCCATGAACGGAAAACAGCCTCAACAGCACCCTTTAACTGCTCCTTAGGATCAGTCGGGAAATCCTTACCGATCTTGTTCTTGTACTCTGCCTTGAACTGACCTGCAAGCTCTTTGAGGTCGTCAGCAGTAAGCTCAACATCCTGTGTTACGCCTCTTGCCTCTTTCATTTCGTCGATAAGCTGCTCAAAATACTTCTTACCAACTTCCATAACAACATCAGAATACATCTGAATGAATCTTCTGTAGCAGTCCCAAGCCCAACGGGGGTTGTTTGACTTTGCAGCCATAACAGCAACAACATCCTCATTAAGACCGAGGTTAAGAATTGTGTCCATCATACCGGGCATTGAAGCACGGGCGCCTGAACGAACTGAAACAAGAAGCGGATTTTCCTTGTCGCCAAACTTCTTGCCTGTAATTTCTTCCATTTTTACGATGTACTCATCAATCTGAGCCATAATCTCATCATTGATTTTTCTGCCGTCTTCATAGTACTTTGTGCAAGCTTCTGTTGAAATGGTGAAGCCCTGAGGAACGGGAAGACCGATGTTGGTCATCTCTGCAAGGTTAGCACCCTTACCGCCGAGAAGCTCACGCATGTTTGCGTTACCCTCTGAGAAGAGGTAAACATACTTGTGTGCCATAAAATAATACCTCCAAATAAATTATTAACAAATTAAATAAGTGGTTGTCCTGCTCAAAAAAAGGCATTTGGACAGATTTAACCTTTAGTATTTTATCATAAATAAAAACACAATGCTATATTTTTTTGAAAAAAATTGTCATTTCGGGTGATAATGTTTTGAAATAAAAACGGCTTATTTTATTTATTTTGCACAAAAAGAACGGGACACGAAATTTTGTGTCCCGTTGAGATTTGGATAATTGTTGTATGAAGAATTGCGGTGGTGTTACACAGAGAACTGTACCTTGTGTGATATTTGTTTTAAAAAGACTTATTTAAAAATCGCTATTAGTATGCTTGTTATTGTACCAAGTGCCAATGATACCCATCCAAAGATTGCATTTTTTCTTGCTTCTTTAGCACTCTTTATGGATTTTTCTAATTCGTTTTCATATAACTTTCTTAGGCTTTCATTATTCTCTTTTAACAAATAGTTTTGTTGCTCCAAGGATTCTTTATTTTCAAGAATTGCAGCATCTCTTTCCATATTTAGTTTCGATAATGTTTCCATATTTTTTTCAAGTTGTTTATTTTCTTTCAAAGAAGATGAAACCATACCTCTTCCAATTTCCTCTTCTAAAATCGGAAAACTCCTAAAATCATTATTCATAGCAATTTACTTTCTTTATTGTTATTATTTGTTCACAATACATTTAGTTGATAAAATGGTTTACTTTACGGTGAAACTTTTCTCCACTCGTAATATGCATAGTTACCTGTCTTTGAGATGTAGGTTGTCTGATCAAATAATTCAGCAGTTGCTACGGGATCAGATAGTGATTCTGGGGGAACATCTTGCCAACTTCCAATGTCATAACTACTATTAGAAACCATACTTGCATGAAAGCGTCTTTGCCAACCACTTGTGTCTTCAAGTGTTATATTTGAACATCTCTTTAATGAAAGATATCCAATATAAGTTACATTAGACGGAATAGTAACATTGCAATTAGCATCCCATATGCAATACTCTGCTGAATTATTTACATCAAGTTGCCCTCCAATTTGAGTGATACTTGATGGTAATTTAATATAATCCAAATTTGAACAATCGTAAATAATTCCTCGCTTAGAACCCTCACCTTTATCAATGCTTAACATAGTATCAGGCAATATCAATCTTTTCGTGTAACTGGTGTATATTTTCTCATCTGAAGCAAATCTTGTTATTGTCTTTCCATTAACAATATCGGGAACAATGATTTCTTCATTAAGGAGTGGCTCACAGCCGTTTCTTATTCCTACAGAAAGTGTTCCATCAGATAAATAATAAAAATCAAATAAATTCGTGTCAAATGTGCTACTTGAACCGCTTCCGCCTGAAGAAGGAACAACTGTTCCGGCATTCTGTGTCGTACCGTCAGTATAGGTAATAATCAAATCACCGCTGACTATTTCACAGCTTTGTATTCCTCTGCCGTCAGTACCGTTGGTTCCATTTGTGCCATTGGCTCCGTTGTCACCGACAACCTTGCCGAGATTTGTGCTTGTGCCGTCCGTGTATGTAAGTACAAGTTCACCCGAAGCGTTAATCTGTGAAGCGGAAATTCCCAAGCCGTCAGCACCCTTAATATTTCCGAGGTTGAGGATTGTTCCGTTTGTGAGAGTAACTTTCAAATTGCCTGTTGTTTCAATTTCAACAGTCTGAATACCTATACCGTCAGTACCGTTAGTACCGTTTGTACCGTCTGCACCTTTAAGCGTTTCAAGCCATTCGGTTACTGTACCTGTATAGCCGTTATCCTGTGCAATTTCAAATGCCGATTTACCGTCAGCACCGTTTGTACCATTAGTACCATTTGTACCGTTGGTGCCGTCCTCACCTTTGTCGCCTTTATCGCCTTTATCGCCCTTTTCGCCCTTGATGACTCCAAGGTCAACTGTCGAGCCGTTTGTCAGGGTTACTATGAGCTTTCCGTCTGTATCAACGGTAATTGTATCAATGCCTACTCCGTCTGTACCGTTAGTTCCGTTTGTGCCGTCAGTACCGTTAGCACCGATAAGAGAAGCAAGCCACTCGGTTTCGGTTCCAGTGTAGCCGTTTTCAACTGCGATTTCATAAGCGGATTTACCGTTGGTGCCGTTCTGACCGTCTGCGCCTTTAATATTACCGAGATTTACTGTTGTGGA
>ONBD01000054.1 GCA_900315985.1 uncultured Eubacteriales bacterium
AGGAAGCATTTGCAGTAGTGCTGAAACTCTGGCTTGCTGTTTCGTGTTTCTTTCTTTGTTCTGTAATCACTATAGCACAACAAATTAGCACTGTCAATAGTAGAGTGCTAATTTAACAATTTATGCAATGATTGTTAACAATTTATGCAATGATTGTTAACAATTTATATTGTTTAAAAAACTTTCTGCAAATCGTTGACATAACGCTCGACACATACGCAGATGTATTTGACAACTTCCAATCCGTAAACGTAGAGAAAGCTGACAGTTATCTGAATCAAGTCGGTTTAGCAGTGTAGGAATACGAATATCAAAAGCAGAACCCCGAATCGGTAATCGATTCGGGGTTTAGTATTATTTGTTTTTATGCTGTCGGATAATCTCTGTCCATTGTAGCTATATTTAAGCTGTCAGTCACTATGGCACACATTAAAAAAACATGTTTATTTCAATTAAAAACAGTTGAAAATATATATGTTTTTTAGTATTATTAGAGAAAAGATTTTCAGGAACATACATAGGAGAAGAACATATGGACAACAAAATTGATATGGAGCTTATCAAGCCTGTTCTTGACGAATACGGCGAGGTCAAAGGCTCACTCATTACAATTCTTCAGCAGACTCAGGAGATTTACGGTTATCTGCCGAAGGAAGCGATTGAATATATCGCCGAAAGGACGGGAATTGAAATCAGTGAAATTATGGGCGTAGCGACATTTTATACCCAATTCCGTCTTACTCCCGTAGGCAAATATCTCATTATGCTCTGTCAGGGTACTGCGTGTCATGTTAATTCAAGCGAGCTTATTCTTCAGACAATTAAAGACGAGCTCGGCATAGACGACGGTGAAACGACAGCGGACGGGCTGTTTTCGCTGAAATGCGTTGCGTGCCTCGGCTGCTGCTCTCTTTCACCGGTTATGATGATAAATGAAAACGCTTACGGCTCACTTACTCCCGATAAGACAAAGAAAATACTGAAGCAATTAAGGGAGGCTGAATAATATGAAAATAGTAGTAGGTCAGGGCTCCTGCGGCATAGCTGCCGGCGCTGAAAAAGTCAGACAGGCTCTTTTAAAAGAAGGCTTTTCCGCCCCCGAGCTTACAATAGCAGGCTGTATAGGTATGTGCTATCTTGAGCCTATTGTTGACATCTATGATGATAACGGCGATGTTAAACGACTGGTCAAGGTCAGCGAAACGGACGCACCCAAAATTGCGGAATATGTCAGAACGGGAAATATCGGGCTGATTGCCGATTTACTTGTCAGCGCTGAGGATGCTCAATTTCTTGAAAAGCAGACAAGAATTGCGCTTCGCCGCTGCGGAATAATCAATCCCGAGGAGCTTGCAGATTATGAAAAAGCCGATGGTTATTCCGCTCTGAAAAAGGCAATTACGGAAATGACTCCCGAAGAGGTTATTGAAGTTATCAAAACCTCCGGCCTTGCCGGCAGAGGCGGTGCAGGCTTTCCGACATGGTTTAAATGGAATGCGGCCCGTCAGGCAGAAGGTGACGAAAAATATCTTATCTGCAACGCCGACGAGGGCGATCCCGGTGCATTTATGGACAGAGCGGTTATTGAATCCGATCCGCACAATCTGATTGAAGGTATGCTTATCGGCGCATATGCCATAGGTGCTCAGAATGCAGTTGTTTATGTCAGAGCTGAATATCCGCTTGCAATAAAAAGACTTAAAAGGGCTATTAAGCAGGCAACCGAAGCAGGCTATCTCGGCAAAAACATTTTCGGCTCGGATTTTACCTGCAATATGACCATAAAAGCAGGAGCAGGCGCATTTGTGTGCGGCGAGGAAACAGCGCTTATTGAGAGCCTTGAGGGACACAGAGGTATGCCGAGACTCAAGCCGCCCTTCCCTGCTCAGAGCGGTTTTTGGAGAAAGCCATCAAACATAAATAATGTTGAAACCTTTGCGAATGTCGGCTGGATTATCAGCAACGGCGGCGAAGCTTTTGCCGCTATGGGTACAGAGGGTTCAAAGGGTACAAAAGTTTTTGCCGTAACGGGTAAAATCAAGCGCTCAGGTCTTGTTGAAATTCCGATGGGAAAGACGCTGCGTGATGTTATTTTTGACATCGGCGGAGGTATAAAGGATAACAAGAAATTTAAAGCCGTACAAATGGGCGGTCCCTCAGGCGGATGTATTCCCGCAGATCTTATTGACACCGTTATTGACTATAAAGCACTCGGTGCAACCGGTGCTATTATGGGCTCAGGCGGTATGGTTGTCATGGACGAGGGCACCTGCATGGTAAACATGGCAAAGTTCTTCCTCGATTTCACCGCCAAGGAAAGCTGCGGAAAATGCGTGCCCTGCCGTATCGGTACAACACGAATGCTGGAAATCCTGAAAAGGATTACTGACGGCAACGGCAAACAGGGCGACATAGAGCTTCTTGAAGAGCTTTGCTACGGCATTAAGGACGGTTCTCTGTGCGGTCTCGGTCAGACTGCTCCGAATCCCGTGCTGACAACAATCAGATATTTCCGTGACGAATATGAAACTCATATTAACAGTAAAAACTGTCCTGCAGGCGAATGCTCAGAGCTGATTGAGTATTACATTATTCCCGAAAAATGTAAGGGCTGTACGCTTTGCGCAAGGAACTGCCCCGTTGACGCTGTCAGCGGAAGCGTTAAGACTCCGCACAAAATAGACATCGAAAAATGTATTAAATGCGGTAAATGCTATCAGTCATGCAAATTTGACGCAATTATTAAAAGATAAGGAGGAGCGGTTATGAACTATATAAAATTAACAATCAACGGAAAAGAAATAACAGCTCCTGAGGGCAGCACCGTACTTGAAACTGCGCGCAGCGCAGGCATTGATATTCCTACGCTCTGCTATGACAGTTCGCTCGAGGCTTACGGCGGTTGCGGAGTTTGCGTTGTCGAAGCTGAAGGTGTGCCAAAACTTCTTCGTTCATGCTCGGCTAAGATTTCGGACGGAATGGTTATTCACACCGAAAGTGAAAGAGTCGTAAAGGCAAGAAAAATTGCCATGGAGCTTATTATGTCCGCACATGACGGCGACTGCATCGCACCGTGTCAGCTTGCCTGCCCCGCAAACACTGACTGTCAGGGTTATGTAGGGCTTATTGCCAACGGTGAATTCAAAGAAGCTTTAAAGCTGATTAAAAATAAAATACCGCTTCCCGCTTCAATAGGCAGGGTATGTCCGCATCCCTGCGAAAAGGCATGCCGCAGAAATAAGGCAGAAGAGCCGATTAACATAGCTCAGTTAAAATTCTTTGCAGCAGATCTTGATCTCGAAGGTGAAAGCTATCTTCCCGAAGTTAAGAAAAACACCGGCAAAAGAATTGCCATTGTCGGCGGAGGTCCTGGAGGACTTTCTGCCGCATATTACCTGCGTACAGAAGGTCATGATGTTACCGTCTTTGATATGATGGAAAAAATGGGCGGTATGCTGCGTTACGGAATTCCCGAATACAGACTTCCAAAAAAGATCCTCGACAGCGAAATAGCCTTGATTGAAAAAACAGGCGTTAAACTCTGTAATAATTTCAAACTCGGTCAGGACATCACTCTTGAAGGTCTGAAAGCTTATAATGATGCCGTAATTCTTGCTCCGGGCGCCTGGAAATCCAGCCCGATGAAAGTCAAGGGAGAAGAGCTTGAAGGCGTTTACGGCGGAATTGATTTCTTACGTAGCGTTATAAAAGAAAACCCCGTTGACATCGGCAAAAAGGTTGCAGTCTGCGGCGGCGGAAACACTGCTATGGATGCTTGCAGAACTGCAGTCAGACTCGGTGCAGAAGAGGTATATGTAATATATCGCCGAACCGAGGCTGAAATGCCTGCCGAGGAAATTGAAATAAAGGAATCCAAGGAAGAGGGCGTAATTTATAAATTCCTTACGAATCCCGTTGAAATTCACGGTAAAGACGGTAAGGTTTGCGGTATGACGCTGCAGCTTATGGAGCTCGGTGAGCCCGATGCAAGCGGAAGAAGGCGTCCTGTCCCGATTGAAGGCAAAACCGAATATATTAAGCTTGACAGTGTCATAATGGCAATAGGTCAGAAGCTTGACGCAAGTGATTTCGGTGAAGTAACTCTCAATGAAAGAGGCAATATTCTTGCTGACGAAAACAGCTTTAAAACAAATATTGACGGAGTTTTTGCCATAGGAGACGCTACTAACAAGGGTGCTTCAATTGCCATTGAGGCTATCGGCGAAGCAGGAAGATGCGCACAGGTTGTAAACGCATATCTTAACGGCGAAGAATTAAGCCTTGCGCAGCCTTATCTCAGTAAAAGAGATGAGGACAGGGTTGATGTTTCCGACAGAGAATTTCAGCCGAGAACTGTAGCAAAGGTGCTTGAAGCAAATTACAGAAGAAATTGCTTTGACGAGGTTTCCCTCGGATTGACGGCAGAAGAAGCTCAGAAAGAAGCTCAGCGCTGTCTTGAATGCGGCTGCCGTGAATATTTCAAATGCCGTCTGCTCAATGTTGCGCAAAGGTATGACATCAATCCCGAGCGCTTTGCAGGCGAAATGCCGCAGGAATACACCCACGACGAAAACGCATTTATTGAAAGAAATCCCGCAAAGTGCATTCTCTGCGGGCTGTGCGTACGCTCCTGCCATGAAACCGAAAAGCTCAGTGTATGGGGACTTCTCGGCAGAGGCTTCAAGACCGAAGTTGCAACCTCATTTTCACTTCCGCTTGATGAAACGAAATGCACAAATTGCGGACTTTGCGTAAAGCTTTGTCCCACAGGCGCGCTGACCGAAAAGTCCGCGCTCAGAAAGCAGGTTCCTCTCAAAGAGGAGTATTCACTTCAAAGCGTAACCGTTGACGGCCTTGAATGCCGTGTGATTGTCGCTTCGTATGCAGGTAAGATTCTGCGTGTCATACCCGACAACGAAAACGCAAGAAAGATTGACAGAAACAAGCTGAACGAGTTGTTTATAAAATAATTCTCAAAACGCAAAGGAGCTATCCGTGAGGATAGCTCCTTTATTTTTAGTCTGCACACGGAAAATTGCTCAAACGCAACCGCTTTGCAACCGACGGAAGTGAAAAGCGTTGAAACAGTAAACAAGAGCAGGGCATTATACCCCCACTCTCGCACCAAGTAAGAGCATATCCGTTTGGATATGCTCTTATCTTTTTTGTATTGTGTTTGAATACGGCGTAAAACTTGCTAACCACAACCGCCAACCAACCAAAAAACGAACAAAGCTTGAACGCTCTAAGCGACAGCTTCTGCAAGGTGCGCACTTCCGCACCAAAAAGCAGGATTGAAAGTGATTTCAATCCTGCTTTTTCTGTTGTATTTGGTTGTCTGCAGTCGCATAAACTGTGGCAGTACCGCACCGCCGAAACCGCAAAGATTTAACTGCGTGTCATACAGAGCAATCTAATGCTTTCTATTTTCGTCCCAAACCGCATACGCTTTGCAACGGGGATAGTTATATGGAGGATTAATAATTATCACCTCAATACTAATTGTTTAAATCAGTTTCTACTATTTGATAATTGTATAATGCTGTTAGTAATTAAAAGCAATTTATCGAAATTATCGGCATTATCAATTTCTAATTTGTATGCCTCCTTTTCCGATTTTTTTAATTTCGGGAAACCATTATCAATGATAAGTTTTATTAAATGCTTTCCTTGTTGTTCTGTCATTCTTTCACCTCCAATCTATTTATATGAATAAAAAAACAATAAAGTCAGGAGCCAAATCGCAAACACCCCTGACCTCTTTACCTGATTTTATATGCTAATTACTGCTTTTTCTTAAAGCAAAAAGCCTTCAGCCCATAATTGCGTGCGTATATGCGCTTACCATTTTTTAATGTAATAAACGCAATTGTCGGATTTTACAAATGTTCTATCATCCGACATATTGTCATACTTTTTTTATAACAATTGTTCTCCTTTCGCAGATTTTTTTTCGGCAAATCCGAAAAAATGTTGCGAAAAGCATCCGAAATGTGTATACTGATAATTGCACTTGAACAGTATAAGCGATTTCATCGCAGATGCTTTTCAAGAAAGAAGTTTCGCCTTTGGCGAGGCTTCTTTTTTTATGTAAAAGAGCAAGCTCTTAACATACTAATATGGGATTTCATTAGCTTTTGACAAATCAAAAAGCATAGCATTATCTTCAATAAGCATTACTCCATCCACACGATATGTGGACTTATCAAGATCCCAACTCATCATTTCGTTTACGGTATTTAATAAATCTTTACCGTTCCAACGAACTGACAAGACTCCTGATTTTTTTTCTTTAAAGAATTTTGTGGCATTTGGAGTTTCTTTTTCACAAACTTGAATAGCCACTTGCCTTGTTTCCTTATTGATAAGAAAAACTACAAACTCAGGTTTATTCAATTTTAAAATCACCGATTTGTTAAAAGTAATGCCATTTTTAGTCACCGAAAGATATGGTGAGCCTTCATTAAAGTCAAATGCCTTAAACCCGTCTAACATTGACATTTTATCACACTCCTTATGTCTATTATTATATATGCAATTCGCTTGTTTGTCAACCTATAAATGCGACAATCACATTATTTTGTGTTTTTTGCTTGCGTTTTTTGCGTTTCATAAATGTTTTGATTTTGCGTTGGATATTTATCTGTTCCCTTTTGCTCGGTTGTGCGTTTTGCAAAGCATAGTACAGTTAGTTATGTCTGTTGCTCCGCCGTTACTCCAAGCGGTAACATGGTCAGCATCCATTTCGCTTTGCTTGTATATGCGCTGTTTATTGTTGTCATTACCAATAGCGCAAAGCGGGCAGTTAGAAGTGTTATTATCTTTTGCTTCTTGTGTTTGCTGTTCATATACAGTTTTCTTTGTAACATCATCAAAAATACGAATTTCAAGAAGCTTTGTATCAACACAGCCGCCGAGAATGTATTCAAAAACGCCTTTGCGGTTTTTTACAAAATAATCGGCATATAAATCTTTCAGTTTTGTGTGAACGGCGTTAGGGTCATAGGCATTTGCATGATATTTTTCATAAAGCTCACCCCAATTCAAGCCACGCATTTCGCTTTCAACATCCTGAAAAACGCTTGAAATCCAATCAATAACGCTATTAAAATATGTTGTTAATTCGTTTATATTATCATCAAATCTATGGCGGCTCATATAATCATCAATATTGCCTTTGCTAACCCACTCCAAAGCTGTATGAAGATAATCCTGTCTTTTAACATCGCCTTTGATATAAGCAGACCATTTTTGAATATTGGCGTTCTGACTGTTACTGAATTCCGCCTTTGCAAGTGTAACAAACGGACCCGAGTAAATTGCATTCATCAGTTCCTGCTCATTAAGAGGAACGCCGACAATGTTTATTGTTCTGAACCATTCCTTAATTTCGCTTTCTGTTCCGCTGCATTCATAAACAGTAAGTTTTGTATTTAGTATTTTAGCTTTCAGGTCATCAGCCAATCCTCTGAAATACTGTTGAACGCCGTTCTGGTCAACAATAGGAAATTTGTTGGTTAAGAAACGCCCTATGCTTGTAATTCTCTGTTGACCGTCAAGCACCTCGTATTTATCTTCCGCAACCTTTGTAAAATATATAAGACCGATTGGATATCCTTTTAGGATTGATTCTATAACGGCAACATCTTTCTTACCGTCAGCATAAATATAATTTCGCTGATATTCGGGCTGAATTGTCAGTTTGCCTGCAAGCCCAAAAAGTCCTTTACCCTCATATTCGTTATAGACAAAGCCTTCGCAAACTTGTTTAACAGTAAGATCCGTTTTCAATTCTGTGTTCACTTTTGAATTCGCCTCCTTATGATTATTCTAAAGAATTTTGCCTCGCCGTTTACCATAGAAAGGTACTTACCAACCCTTTTCGTTTCTTCGTTGTGCAAAACACTATATCTGCCTATTCCATCAATAATCTCAAATTGTTCAGGGCAATAGTATTTCATAAAACTAATTGGAACACCCATAAGGTCATTGTAATCAGATGGAATTGAATCTGTAAACGGAATATTAATTGCATCGTAGTTGTCAAATTTTTGATAACCATTAGCTTTAATCTCTTTGTGAGCACTATACTTCAAATTATCAGCCATTGTCATTAAGGAAAGAGGTTGATGCCTTCTGCCATGTTCAAGATTTGTGTACCATCCTGTACCAGGAACACTTATGTATTTTTTTCCATCGTCTCCAATATATAGTTCAGTGCCAGATAAAGGATAGCTATCGGGAACTCTAAATATTTGATTTTTTCCATTTACCCTTTCGTTGAAACGACAACCCGTCTACAACTTATTATTCTTTAGTAAGGGAAAAACTTCCTTATACGAAATGCAATTAACATTTCCAATGATTAAGCATTTTTTCTCTTTTTCCATTATCCATGCAAGGAATTCACGAAAAAGTGAGAATGGGGGATTTGTAACAATAATATCAGATTCGTCACGGAGTTTGGTAACTTCTTCGCTTCTAAAATCTCCGTCGCCATCCAAATAATTCCACTGTAAATCATTTATATCAATGGTTCCTGAATTATTAATATCGTTTTCAAGTATAAATATTTTTCCTTGTGTTTGTGATTTTTCCTCATCATAATTTGGAGATGTCTTTTCAAAATCAGTAAGAAAATCATCAAATGATAATTGGGCGCAACCATGTGTTTTTTTGCTTGCTGTTGCATAACTGGTACTAATCAGTTTTTTTAGTCCAAGTATATCAAAATTTTGAGCAAAAAAACGTGTGAAATTAGACCATTCAGGGTCATCACAAGGCAGTAGCACTGTTTTACCCTTAAAAGTATTAGGATCATATTCCAAATATGCGTTTATCTCACGCTGAATATCTTCATACTGAGTATAAAACTCGTCATTTTGATTCTTGTCTGCCCTTCTTAAAGTATCATTTTTCTTTGGCATAATATCACTCCCGATAAAAATAAAAAAAGCGCAGCAGAGCTGCGCCAAAAAACACAGACTCTAACTTCGCCAAAAGTACAACATTACACCTAAAGTGGATGCTGAAAAAGAGCCATGCATTTTTATCGGGTTGATAAAAACAGCATGCCACATAATAGGTGTATTTATTCAGTTGTACTTTTGGCATTTTCATTCTAACATTTCAGACAGTTTAAGTCAATAAAAAAACGAGCCTTAAAAGGCTCGTGTGGTGTTAAAGTCCGCATTATAGGACTAATCAGTGGGCTCGGGCGGAAGCCCGAAACGGTGAGACTATAAGCCATACAAAATGCCTCACCAAAAACATCATTTGGCTATTATTTCAAGTTAGTTGTTGATAATTAATTACAATGAGATATAATATGAATAAATGTGATAATCTTAAAGAATTGCATATTATAGGAGAGAAAAGTTATGAAAGAAAATGTTTTCGAGTCCCTGTTAAAAGAAAAGATAGACAATTTTAAGTTATCCTTTTCCGAAACATCAGAAAAATTATTTTTTAATGATGATGGTACGTTGATCCATCCAGGCGAATTTGGAAGGTATAGGGAAGAAAGCTGCATGAGCTTTATTAGACAAATAATTCCCTCTAAATTAGGTATTGGACAAGGCTTTGTTATAAATACTTACAATCATATCAGCCACCAATGCGATATAGTTATATATGATAAAAGTTCTTCGCTACCACTGGTTTCTACAGACAATCAGTTTTTTTATCCGATTGAAAGTGTTGCCGCTGTTGGAGAAGTTAAATCCAAATTGAGCAAGGAACTGTTTGAAAATGCTATCGTCAAACTATCCGAAATAAAAGTTTTAAGGGAGGAGATTAAAACTCCAGTCGTCATTAGCAATCATCATATTGGAATATTCAACCCTGTTATTAATCCATACGATCAAGTGTTCACATTTTTAATTTGTAAAAAGCTTGATTTCAACTATAAGAATCTGCCAAATGAACTTGATAAAATGTATGGTACAACTGAACCTAGGCATAGACACAATCTTATTTTATCTATTGACGATGGTTTGTTAGCTTATTATGACAAGAACGATAAGACTTTAATGTATCCAGTAATAAAAGAAAATTTGAAAAACAGATTTATTACTCCGTCAGATAATACATATGCTCATTTTAAACTATTCTCTTCATATCTTCATTTGGGAGCATCTAGTGCCACTATTTTATATCCTGAAATAACAGATTATATGGGATCCATTGAAGGCGGAATAAACTATAATGAAATATAATATCACATGGGAAATGGTTTAATTCTAGGCTTTGATATTCATTTAATTATTTGTTCGGCTACCAATCAAAACTGGGCGCGGGCGGCAGCCCGAAACAAGACGCCTATGGGCGATGCTTGGACTCACGGTTAAGGGAGTTTTTACGGTGATTGTTTTCCCTATAAAACGAAAGCCGCTCGGCGTTGCCGTGCGGTGTGAACTGCCGCAACGGGCGCGGCTTTATCCTGCTTGTATATCGATACCGCCGTAAAATAAAACTGAAAGCCCGAAATGGCTTGAAATAGTGGGAATGGCAGTCGTAAGTTACCCCACTTCCGCACCAAAAAGCAGGATTGAAATCACTTTCAATCCTGCTTTTTCTGTTGTATTCAGCTTTATTCAGTTGCATTTCCGCCGTCAATCCTGCGAATAAAATCCGCCCATATTTCATCCTGTGTCAAACAGTGTATTACAGTGTTTTCTATTTCGGTGCAGAAGTGCAGACGAGTTGCAACGGGAAAGCAATTTAAAAAACATATTATTTTCGTTGAAAATAACAAAAATTGGATGCTTTTAAAATATTGATACAATTATCATTGTATTGAAAATTATACATTTTGATAAAATTATTTCAAATTGTAAAAAACGCATGTATATTGTTTTTGTATAAAGTTTACAAATACATGTCACAACTAGATTTGACATAAAAATTCTATTTAGATATACTTTATATTGTGATCATTCAGTGAGACTAAACAACATTGTGTATTAAATCCCATATGAATGAATAATGCGGACAAGAATCATCACTTCTCATCCGCAAATAGGAAATACAGATCGGTTGAATCCTATCATATTCCCAATGCAACGATATGTTATCACATATAGTTTGCTTTGTCAAATATATGCACCGATCAGAAAGGAGATATAATATGGGCAAAAGAGTAATTGTTACCCAAGAATCTGATTCAGGTAGAAATAACAGATTCCTTGATACAAGTTCTGGTCGTCAGATGACAAGGATTCAGTTTGTAAAAGAAATCAAAGCCGGTAATTATAAAGACTATTATGTTCGTAAGATTAATGGTCTTGATACACCCTGCGGAAAACCTGACGGCAAAGAATCAAATAATCTTGGCTAAAACTCAATTAAGAAAACGGGACTGTCTCGCTTTATGTGAGATAGTCTTATTTTTATTTTTTCGTAACTGTTACGATTATTGACAGTGTATTTTATCAATGATATACTCTACCTGTAAGCAAAAACATATCAACTTTTTTGTGAGGTAGTAATATGTACTGTAAAAACTGTGGAACACAATCGGATACAAAATTCTGTCCTAACTGTGGAGCAGAGTTAAAGCCTGAGACAAGCCCTAATAATGCAATTTATGGTAGTGTTCCTAATAATCAAGCAAATCAAATATTTAACAATGCTCAAGTAAAAAAGCACTCTTCAATCAGTATCGTGGCTTTAATCTTTTCTTTATTAGGTCCACTATCAATTATTGGATTAGTACTTGGTATTGTTGATATAGTATCTGACAAATCAAAACTAAAAAAGCATGGATTATCAGTAGCGGCAATTGTTATATCAGGGTTGTTTTGGTTATTAGTTATTATAGGCTCAATAATTCCCGACAATAACAATGTGAAATCACCAAGGGAATCTGTAGTTACTACTTCAAATAACAAAGAAGATAATCTTACAACTGCAAAAGAAACCACTACGGTTGAGCCGACAGATACAACTGAAAAAAGACTTAAAGAACTTAATGCTAAAGAATACAGCGAATACATTGATAGTGTAGTTGTTAAATTCGCAGAAGATAATAATCTTGCTATAGTTAAAACCGACAGAGGCTCTCCATATCTTAATTATTATTTAACTCCCATTAAAATTGTTGATGGAAAAAATATAATTACAACAGTAAACGAAGCCGAGGCAAAGGAATTATATGAAAAAGCAAAAGCACTCATATTAGACAATTTTACGGATTGTTACACAACAAAATATCGTTATAGTTATATAGGAATATTTATAGGAAATTGTGAAAAAGGATATAAAATACCTCTAATGTATTTTGCAAATCTACAGTTAAATGTTGAGTATTATCAACAAGGCGAAGATGAATCTAATTATTGGCAAATGGATTTTTATTATGATACATTTTGGGAGAATAAACCTTAAACGGTAAAAGAATAAGAACGGGCTTGATTTCAAGCCCGTTTTTATTTTTAGTGGGCGCGGGCACCTGCCCGAACTTCGGCGGGGTTTGGCTTGCCGAAACAAGACGCCATCAGGCGATGCTTGGACTCACGGTTAAGGGAGTTATTACGGGGATTGTTCTCAACCTTTGAAATAAACGCCGCAAAAATGACAAAGCACCCTGCAAAAGCAAGGTGCTTTCTGTTCGTTAAATCAGAAGTTGTCAATTCGATTCATCTGTGTAAGCAGGCGATAACATCGCTCTGTCAACGCCGTTATCGTCATAAATATTGATTGTGTACCTATAATATCGGGGCCGTTTATCTGTGATTAATCGAGTTCAATATATTTTGTTGTGTTCGGTATTTCCTTAGGCTGCGTTTTCGGTATAGTCAGCTTAAGAATACCGTGCTTGAATTCACCCTTTATGTCCTTATCGGTGATATCCTCGCCAACATAAAAGCTTCTTGAGCAGGAACCGTAAACTCTCTCCCTGCGGATGTATTTGCCGTTTTTCTTTTCTTCCTCATCATGATCATGGTTCTTTTCAGCTGAAATTGTCAGGTAACCGTCCTTAAGAGCAACCTTAACATCCTCTTTCTTAAAGCCCGGTAAATCCATAACCAGATTATAGCTTGTGTCGTTTTCCTGAACATCAGTTTTCATAATTCCTTTTTCGTGATGTCCGTAAAGCCTTTTTTCTGCTTTCCTCATTTCCGAATCATCAAAGAACGGAAAATCAAACCAATCATCAAATAAATCTCTTCCGAATACGCTAGGCAACATAAGTCATCGCTCCTTTCAAAAGCACCATTAATAGTTATTGCCATTATGATTCGCTTTATTCGAATTATTTGAACTCATAAGGAAGCATTTGCAGTAGTGCTGAAACTCTGGCTTGCTGTTTCGTGTTTCTTTCTTTGTTCTGTAATCACTATAGCACAACAAATTAGCACTGTCAATA
>ONBD01000003.1 GCA_900315985.1 uncultured Eubacteriales bacterium
GTCGACGGTGTTGTACTTGCAGCCCGTCACACTGCAGCCGACGCCGGGGAGGATCTCGTGCTTTTGTTCAGACATGATGCTTCTCCTTTCCCAATAGGATACAAGCCTATTTTTTGAAAACCGAAATCTGATTATACGAGGAAAAGACATGGCACTTTACGCGATCGGCGACACGCACCTTTCCATCGGAAAAGACAAGCCCATGGACATCTTTGGCGAAAAGTGGAAGAACCACGCGCAAAAATTAAAGGACGGCTTTTCGATAGTCGGGGAGGACGACCTCACCGTCATCTGCGGCGATATCAGCTGGGGAATGGGTATCGAGGAGACAAAGGAGGACTTCCTTTTTATCGATGCTCTGCCAGGGAAAAAGATAATCCTTAAAGGCAATCACGACTATTGGTGGAACACCATGACAAAAATGAATGCTTTTCTGGAAGAAAATTCCTTTGACAGCATCAAATTTCTTTTTAATAACGCCTATCTCTGCGACGGAATTTCGGTCTGCGGCACAAGAGGCTGGTTTTATGATGCCGAAAATGACGAAAACACAGAGAAGATTATTCTTCGTGAGGCGGCAAGGCTTCGCACCTCAATTAAGGCAGGCAGGGAGCTTGGCGGCGAGCCTGTGGTTTTTCTGCACTACCCGCCTGTCAGCAAAACGCAGATTTGTCAGCCGATAGTTGATGTGCTTAAAGAAGAGAATATAAAGCATTGCTATTATGCGCATTTACATTCCGCTTCAGCATATAATTCCTTTAACGGTGAAATGGACGGCATTAAATACGAATTGCTTTCGGCGGATTATCTGAAATTCTGCCCCAAACCGATACAGCTGTGAGCGTTGGCTGCATTAACTCAAATTTGTCGAAAAAGTGCGATTTTATAAGAAATATAATAAATTATAATAAAATAGTGGAAATTTTTTCACATATCTGTTATAATACTCCAGATAGTGTTTAAATTTCAGGAGGAGAATTAAATGAGTTTAAAATCATCAAAGAAAACTGAAGAAAATATTTGGGAACTTGAGGTTACCGTTGACGGCGAAACCTTTATGTCAGCTGTTAACAAGGCATACCTTCAGCAGAGAAAAAAGATAAATGTTCCCGGCTTCAGAAAGGGTAAGGCACCCAGAGCTTTTATTGAAAAGATTTACGGCGAGAGCGTTTTCTATGAGGATGCACTTGAAATCGTATATCCCGACGCAGTTTCAGCCGCTATTGAAGAGGCTAAGCTTGACATCGTAGACACACCTGTTATTGAGGAAATTCCGAAAATGGGCAAAGACGGCGTTGAGATGAAGCTCAAGGTAACCGTTAAGCCTGAAATCAAGCTTGGCACATATAAGGGCGTTAAGGTTGAGAAGGAAGCTGTTAAGGTTTCGGCTGACGAGGTTAAAGAGCATATCAACAACATGCTTGAGCAGAACGCAAGAGTTGTAACTGTTGAAACAAACAGAAAGGTTAAGAAGAACGATATTACTGTTATCGACTTTGAAGGCTTTACAGACGGCGTTGCTTTCGAGGGCGGCAAGGGCGAAAATTATGAGCTTACCATAGGCTCAAATCAGTTCATCCCCGGCTTTGAAGAGCAGATTATCGGTCACAAGGTAGGCGAGGAGTTCGACATCAATGTTAAATTCCCCGAGGACTATGCAAAGGAGCTTGCAGGCAAGGACGCTACTTTCAAAATCAAGCTTCACGAAATCAAGGTTAAAGAGGTTCCTGCTCTTGACGACGAATTCGTTAAGGATGTCAGCGAGTTTGACACAGTTGACGAGCTTAAGAAGAGCGTTAAAAAAGAGCTTGAGGACAGGAAAAAGCAGACTGTTGACTCAGCTGCAAATAACGCTGTTCTTGACAAGGTTGCAGACGCAGTTGAGGCAGTTATCCCCGAGTGCATGATAGAGAGCAAAATCGATCAGGACATTGACGATTTCTCATACAGACTTCAGATGCAGGGCATCGACTACAAGACTTATATGAAGTACACAGGCATGACCGAAGAGGGCATCCGTGCGCAGTATAAGGACCAGGCTGAAAAGCAGGTTAAGCTTGACCTTGCTATTGAAAAGATTATTGAGCTTGAAAAGCTTGAGGTTGCAGACAGCGACATTGAGGAAGAATACAAGAAGTATTCAGAAGCATATAATATGGATGTTGAGCAGATTAAAAAGGCAATCCCTGCCGAAACTCTCAAGCCCGAGCTTCTCAACCGCAAGGCTATCGACTTTGTAATTGAAAATGCAAAGTTCACTGCTCCCAAGGCTAAGAAGGCAGACGCCGACGAAGCTAAGGAGGAAAAGGCTGAAAAGAAGCCTGCCGCAAAGAAGACGGCTGAAAAGAAGCCTGCAGAGAAGAAGCCCGCAGCAAAAAAAGCTCCTGCAAAAAAGACAGCAAAGAAAGACGCTGAATAATTCTTTTAATTTAATTCAATAATTTATTCAGGTATTTTAATCCAAAGAAGAAAAGGGAATATTTATTTTTTGGAGGTTAAATTTATGGCATTAGTACCTTATGTTATTGAGCAGACCGGAAGAGGCGAACGCTCATACGACATTTTTTCAAGACTTTTAAACGACAGAATTATTGTTTTGTCAGACGAGGTTAACGACGCTACCGCATCACTTGTTGTAGCACAGCTTTTGTACCTTGAGGGGCAGGATCCCGAAAAGGATATCAGCCTTTATATCAACAGCCCCGGCGGCTCGGTTACCGCAGGTCTGGCAATCTATGACACAATGCAGTACATCAAGTGCGATGTTTCGACCATCTGCATGGGTATGGCTGCTTCTATGGGCGCATTCCTTTTAAGCGCAGGCGCAAAGGGTAAGAGATATGCTCTTCCCAATTCTGACATAATGATTCATCAGCCTTCGGGCGGCGCTCAGGGTCAGGCAACCGAAATTGAGATTACTGCAAAGCATATCTTAAAGACTAAGGAAAAGCTCAACAAAATACTTGCCGAAAACACAGGCAAGCCTATTGAGGTTATTGCAGCCGACACTGACAGAGATAACTTTATGTCAGCAGAGGAAGCACTTGAGTACGGTCTTATAGACAAGGTGCTTTATAAGAGAAACAATTCGGAGGAAGGCTAAAATGCCGAGAGAAACAGACAACACAAAGCTTATGCGTTGCTCGTTCTGCGGTAAAACGCAGGATCAGGTCAGCAAGCTTATTGCAGGTCCGAGAGTTTGTATCTGTAATGAGTGCGTTGATTTGTGTGTGGGCATAATTGAAGAGGAGGAGGCAGTCAAGCACAGACATACTGCCCAGAAGAAAGAGGCGGCAAAGCCTCTTCCCAAGCCCTCTGAGATTAAAGCCAAGCTCGACGAGTATGTTGTCGGGCAGGACGCAGCGAAGATAGCGTTGAGTGTTGCGGTGTATAACCATTATAAAAGAGTATATTTCAACGGCGGTAATGATGTTGACCTGCAAAAGAGCAATGTTGTACTTTTAGGACCTACGGGCGTAGGCAAAACAATGCTTGCGCAGACGCTTGCAAAAATTCTTGATGTACCCTTTGCCATAGCAGACGCCACAACTCTTACAGAGGCGGGCTATGTCGGCGAGGATGTTGAGAATATACTGCTCAGGCTCATTCAGGCGGCTGATTATGATGTCGAAAGAGCGCAGATGGGCATTATCTATGTTGACGAAATCGACAAGATAGCAAGAAAGTCCGAGAACCCGTCAATCACCCGTGATGTCAGCGGTGAGGGCGTACAGCAGGCTCTTCTTAAAATCCTTGAGGGCACAGTTTCAAATGTTCCCCCTCAGGGCGGCAGAAAGCATCCGCAGCAGGAATTTATACAGATTGACACAACAAACATTCTGTTTATCTGCGGCGGCGCATTTGACGGAATTGAAAGCATCATAGAAAAGCGCACGGGTAAATCCACCTTAGGCTTCGGCGGCAAGATAATCGACAAGCAAAACCTTGACACTGCAAGAGTTTACTCAAAGGTTATTCCGCAGGACCTTGTAAAGTACGGGCTTATTCCCGAGCTTGTGGGCAGAGTGCCTGTAATTACTGCGCTTGACAATCTTGACAAGGCGGCTCTTGTAAGAATACTTAAGGAGCCTAAAAATGCGCTTATCAAGCAGTACGAAACGCTGTTTAATATGGACAAAATCGCATTGGAATTCACAGATGATGCGCTTGACGCCATTGCAGAGCTTACGCTTGAGAAAAAGACAGGCGCAAGAGGTCTTCGTTCAATTATGGAGCATGCGTTGCTTCCCATTATGTATGAAGCACCCTCTGACAACAGCATTAAAAAGATTATTATAACTAAAGAATGTGTGCTTGACGGCGAAAGCCCCATTGTCGAAAGGGCAGGCGGGGAAAGAAAGCTGAAAAGACCAGACGGCTTACCGAAGTCAGTCAGTTAAGCAGAAAAAAGCCGATTGTCAGACAGTCGGCTTTTATGTTTAAAAAATATGCGGAGGTGAAGATATGAGAAAAGCAAACAAGCTCGACTTTTCAAACGAGCGCAGACGCAATTCCAAAAGGCTGAGAAGCTTTATAATTGCATTTGCGGCTTTCGTTGTAGTATTAGGCTGTGTTTCATTGCTTATGTTTATGAAAGCGCTTGATTTTGATATTCGCAATCTTATATCTTCAGCCGAAACCACTACCGAGGCAGTCAGCGAAACCACCACCGAGCCTGTTGAAATTGAGGGCGGCTCAAAAATTGTGTTTATGTGTGAGAATTCACAGAAAGCCTTATCGTTTGTAATACTTGTAGACACCGATTTCAGCACAAAGACAATGACTGCATATGCCGTGCCTCTAAACCTTACTGTCAATATAGGCAATGTTTCGGGCAACCTTAACGGGCATTATACACAGTACGGCGTTACGGGTGTGCAGAAGGCAGTTGAGCAGGCAACAGGCGTTACTGTTGACCGTTATATAAAGGTTACGGAGTCCCAGCTTCGCTCATTTTTGTCAAAGCTTGAGGATGTTACGGTTAATATACCCCGTGATGTCAATTCAAACGGACTTATTCTCAACGCAGGCGGGCAGAGCCTGTCCGCAGAGCTGTTTATAAAATATATGAATTACTGTGATGATGCACAGAAGGCATATGCGTTTTCCGAATTTTTAAAGGTGCTTTTCAGCGAAAAGCATATAAACACGCTTGACAAGCTGTTTTCATATGCGGCAAACAATTCCGAAACAAATATAACTATTGTGGACTACAAGACCGACGCCGAAAAGCTCAGCTTATTTGTTGCGGCGCAGGGTGAAATCACCTACGGCGATTTAAGCGAGGTGAGTGCAGTTGCGTAAGGCTTCAGGTATTTTTGCTATAATTATTATAATTTTCAGCGCATTCGTCACCGCAAAGAATTTAGGAATGTTCCCGACAGACTTTTCGGATGTCGATTTAAGTTATTCGCAGTCCGATTCACAGCGCTTTTATTATAACAGGCTGTCGGAAAACGGTAAAATTGCATACACCCTGATTTTACCCGAATTGGCTGAGCATACCGAACGAATTGAAATTCCGAAGCTTACCGAGGATGAGCTTGACAGCCTTATGTATGCAATTTCATACGATAATCCCGATATGATTTGCTACGGCAGAAGCTGTGAAATGACTATGGACCACGGCAAGTATTATTTCATACCGTTTTATGCCCACGACAAGTCGCAGTGTCAGAGCTGTAAGGAGCAGTTTAATCAGGCGCTTAACAAGGCGCTTGGCGCAATACCCAAAAACGGCAGTGAATTTGAAAAGGAGCTTGCCATACATGACTATATCTGTAACAACAGCAGGTATGTTTTAGATGACTATGAAAATCTGAAGGTAAGCGCATACGATTTGCTTGTGAACGGCGAAGCAGTCTGCGAGGGTTATGCGAGAACTGCGCAGCTGCTTTTAAATCTTTCGGGCATAGCTAACTATATTGTTATCGGCGAGTCCGATATGACAGACAGCGGCAGAACGGGCCATATGTGGAATGTCGTAACTGTCGGCGGTGAGAATTACTACCTTGATGTTACCTGGGACGATATTGACGAGCAGACAGAGGGCGTTGATGGCTGTTACCTCTATTTCAATGTTCCCGAGGAGGTCATAAGGCGTGACCACTTTGAAATTGAGCCTGCCGACAACGGCTGTAACAGCTATAAATATAACTATTACAATGTAAACAATGCTCTTTATACAAGCTATGACAACACACAGCGAACAAGGCTTGAAAATGCAGTTATAAAGAATTTAAGGGGCGGTAAAAGCATATGTGAAATGTATTTTACCGACGAGCAGACCTTTAACAAGGCTTATTCCGAGCTTATAGACAACAGCGTTATTCTTGATATTTTAAGCTCTGCAAATAAAAGGAGTTCAGCCAAATTCAAAGAGGTTGAGTATATGAAATATCAGAACGCTTATTATATACGCTTTGTTTTTTCTTAACGGAGGTGTAAATTATGGACAAACAACGAATTGAAAATGCCGTAAGAGAAATCTTATTTGCAATAGGGGAGGACCCCGACAGAGAGGGACTTCTCGAAACGCCTGCAAGAGTTGCGAGAATGTACGAGGAAATCTTTGCAGGACTTGAGGAGGACCCTAAAAAGCATTTAAAAATATTCAACGAGGGCAATGTCAACGAAATGGTAGTTGTCAGGGATATTCCGCTTTACTCAATGTGCGAGCATCACCTGCTTCCGTTTTACGGTAAGGCTCATATTGCTTATATTTCAACTGACGGGAAGGTTATAGGTCTTTCAAAGCTTGCAAGAATAGTGTCAAGCTTTGCAAAGCGCCCTCAGCTTCAGGAAAGGCTGACAAGTCAGATTGCAGATTTTCTTGAACAAAATCTCTCTGCAAAGGGCGTAGCGGTTGTAATTGAAGCCGAGCACCTGTGTATGACTATGAGGGGCGCAAGAGCTGCCGGCTCAAAGACGCAGACTTCAGCGTTAAGAGGCACTATGCGTTCAGATGCAAGAACCAGAACAGAGGCTATGAGCCTGTTACTTCGAGGTGAATAATTATGTTTTCATTTAAAGGCAACGGCTTTGAATTTCCGTTTAACACAAGAACATACATAATGGGCATACTCAATATTACCCCTAACTCTTTTTTTGACGGCGGTAGATATAATACTATCGAAGCGGCAATGTCCCGCTGTGAGCAAATACAGGCTCAGGGCGCAGACATAATTGATATAGGCGCAAATTCAACTAATCCGAAGGCTGAAATTCTGACAGAGAACGAAGAGCTTGAAATAATAAAAGCCTTTCTGCCTTTGATAGTTAAAAAATGTCTAAAGCCTGTTTCGGTAGATACCTTTTACCCGAGCGTTGCAAAATTCGCACTTGAAAACGGCGTAAATATCATAAATGATGTCAGCGGAAGATTTAATCCCGATATGGCAAAGCTTATAAAAGATTATAACGCAGGCTATATTGTTATGCACAATCCTGCCTTTTCTTCGTCTGAAATTGCCGATTACTCACAGCAGGGCGGAGTGGTAAATTCCGTAAACAGCTTTTTTAACGAGATGCAGACAAGGCTCTGCGATTACGGGGTAAATGCCGAAAGCATATGCTATGATATGGGCATAGGCTTCAGCAAATCTCATAAGGACAATGTTGAGCTTATTAAAAATATGAAAGCTTTAAAAAAAGAAAACCGTGCGCTTTTGTGTGCGCTTTCCTGTAAAAGAGTAACGGGTATTCCGACCTCTGCCGAGGGTGAGGACAGGCTTTACCCCACAATAGCGGCAGACACACTTGCCATTGCAGGCGGCGCTGATTTTATAAGAGTCCATCATGTAAAAGAAGCCGTACTTTCCGCAAAAATGGCTGACGAAATTGTGAGGTAATTATGGATAAAATCATTATAAAGGGCTTAAAGCTTTTCGCTTACCACGGGGTAAATCCCGAGGAAAAAGAGGAAGGTCAGCAGTTTGAATTTGATATCACCGCTGAAATTGACCTTTCGGGTGCATGCAATACAGACGACCTTAACCAAACTGAAAGCTATGCTAAAATAATTAAAACCGTAAGGCGTGTGTTTACAGCCGAAAAGTACGATTTAATTGAAAAAGCGTCTCAGGTTACGGCAGACGCAATACTTGACGAATACCCGAAAATCAGCAGCGTTACCGTTACTTTAAAAAAGCCTTTTGCACCTATGAAGGCTGAATTTGACTTTGTGGCGGTTGAAATTACAAGGAGCAGGCAGAATGATTAAAAAAGCTGTTTTAGGTCTTGGCACCAATATGGGCGACAGGTCCGAAAATCTTGAAAACGCCCTGAAATCCCTTGAACTTCTGCCGAAAACAAAGCTGATTAAAAAATCAGCTGTATATGAAACAGAGCCATGGGGATACACCGAGCAGGCACGCTTTTTAAACTGTGCGGTACTTGTAGAAACCGAGCTTAGCCCGTCTGCACTTTTAGGCGCATGCCTCGGAATTGAAGCGGCTTTGGGCAGGGTAAGGCAGTTTAAAAACGGACCCAGAATAATTGACATTGACCTGCTTTTATATGAGGGCGAAAGCATCAAAACAAACGAGCTTACAGTTCCGCACCCGTTTATTCTGCAAAGGGATTTTGTGCTTGTGCCGTTACACGATTTGTTCCCCGAGTGTAATGCGTTGGGCTTTGAATTTGGCAATGAATACCTTGAAACCGACAAAACAAAGCTTACCAAAATTTAATTAAAGCATAAGAAAAAGGCGGCTGCTGCCGCCTTTATTTTTTGTTTAAATTTATACTTTTAATAAATCATCCATCGCCTTGTCAATATCGCTGTCAATGCAGATTGACCTTTTTTCAATTTCAACGGGCGCAGATGCCTCGCCGAAATTTATGCAGGCATAGGTTGCTTTTTTGTTTTTGTCCGTCATATTCCAGAACGGGTATTTTATAATGACGGGTGTGTTGTAGCCTACGCCAAGCTCAAGAAAAACTATGTTTGTGTTTTTGTAGTTTGTCAGAAAATCCGTATATCTTGAGCTTGCGGCGTACCAGCCGTCATCCTCAACGAATTTGTCATCAGAGCGCAAATTCATAGTCATAGGCTCACCGCATACGGGGCATTTCGGCACAAGCTCTGACGGGATTTTCATATTCTTTTGCTCTGTATACATTTTCTTTACAATTTCTTCATTGTCATAGGTATTTTTGTGGCAGGGAACAGAGCATTGAAACAGTCCGTAATCGCCCTGTGTATAAAACAGTCTGTTTTTGTCAAAGCCTGCACGCTGAAAGCAGTGGTCAACATTTGTGGTAAGCACGAAATATTCCTTGCCCTTAACCAGCTCCAACAGCTTTGAATAGGTATTCTTCGGAATTTCGCAGTAACGGTTTATGTAGATGTATCTTGACCAGAATGCCCAGAATTTCTCTTCGCTTTTGTAGGGGTAAAAGCCGCCGTAATACATATTGTCAAAGCCGTATTTCTGTCTGAAATCGGAAAAATGCTTTTCAAATCTCTCACCCGAATAGGTGTAGCCTGCCGCAGTCGAAAGTCCTGCACCTGCGCCTATAAGCACGGCGTCAGCACCGTCAATAGCAGCTTTGAGCATTTTAATTTTTTCGGAGTAGGGCATTGTAGATGTGTAGGTCTGTGTCTTTGAAAACATTAAAAATCACCTTTATATTACTTTTTGTTTCAGCCTTATAGTCTTTTACGGTTTTTATTGCAATTTCAGCCGCACGCTCATTCGGAAAGCTGAAAACACCCGTTGAAATACAGCAGAAGGCTATGCTTTCAAGTCTGTTTTCGTCTGCAAGCTTCAGACATTCCCTGTAACAGCTTGCAAGCAGATTTTCGTGGCTTTGTGTGAGCCTGCCGTCAACAATAGGTCCTACCGTGTGAATTACGAATTTACACGGCAGATTATAGGCAGGTGTGATTTTTGCCTTGCCCGTAGGCTCGGGGTAACCCTGCGCTGACATAATTTCATTGCATTTAAGCCTTAATCTTATGCCTGCATATGTGTGAATTCCGTTGTCTATACAGCTGTGGCACGGCATAAAGCAGCCGAGCAGCTGCGAGTTTGCGGCGTTGACTATTGCGTCAGCCGCAAGCCTTGTTATATCGCCCTGCCATAAATAAATGCCGTCTCCGAAATCCTTTGCCTGCGAAATGCTTACAATTCCTTTTTCTGCATTTTCAGTTTTCAGAAATTCGTCCTCAATTTTAAGGTATTCCTCGCTTGCAGGCTTTGGCTCCCTGACATTTACAAGCGAACGGTACAGCTTGAATTGCTCAAGCTTGTCAGAAGGGATTTCAAGCTCTCTGTACCTCGGGCTTTCATCAATAAGATATTTAATTAACCACAACCGTCTTTCAGCCTGTGTCATAATATCACCTGTTTTTTTACATATTTTCCTTGCAGATTTTATATGCCAGCTCTTCAAGCTGTTCAATGCTTTCAAGCATACCCGCCTGACGGCGGAATTCTGCGCCGCCTCTTATACCCTTCATATACCATGCGGCATGCTTTCTTGCTTCTCTTATGCCGACCCTGTCGCCCTTATACTCGCAAATCTTTTTAATATGCTTTACCATTACCCTCATTCGCTCTGAAACGGGCGGCTCGGGAATTACAATACAGTCGTTGAGGTAGGCGTTAATCTGCTGAAATACCCACGGTCTGCCCAATGCGCCCCTGCCTACAAGCAGAAAATCGCAATTTGTCTTTTCATACATCAAAGCGGCGCTCTGACCGTCAACAATGTCGCCGTTGGCAATTACGGGAATTGAAAGCTCTCTTTTAATTTCGGCAATTATGTCTGTATTTACGGGCGGTGCGTACATCTGCTGTCTTGTCCTGCCGTGAACGGTTACAGCCGCTGCACCTTCCTTTTCGGCTCTTTTAGCCAAATCGTGAGCGTTAAGATTTTCAAAATCCCAACCCGTTCTCATTTTGACTGTAACGGGAAGCTCTGTCGAGTTTACCACAGCCTTGATTATACTCTGTGCAAGATCGGGATTTTTCATAAGACTTGCACCGCCGCCGTTGCCTGCAATTTTAGGCGCAGGACAGCCCATATTTATATCAATAAAATCAGGCTTTGTTTCGAGCACGGTTTTAATGCTCTGTGCCATAATCTGCGGCTCGCTGCCGAAAATCTGCACGCCTGCAGGGCGTTCTTTTTCGTTTAACTGCATAAGCGACTTTGACTTTCTGTCGCCCATGGAAACACCCTTTGAGCTTATCATTTCGCTGACTGTGTAAGCCGCACCGTATTCTCTGCAAAGCTCTCTGAATGCTCTGTCAGCAACGCCTGCCATAGGCGCAAGACCTGCATAGCCTTCAATTTTAAGTTCACCAAAATTCATAATTTTTTCCTCGGATATATATTAGAATTATTTTATCATAAATTTTTATTCAGCACAACTTAATAGTGCAAATTATTAAAGTATGTGGTACAATATATCTGTAAAATAATTTTGCTTGGTGATTATTATGAAATTACTGATTTTAGACGGCAACAGCATATTAAACCGTGCCTTTTACGGTATTAAGCTTCTTACTACAAAGGACGGCAGATATACCAACGCTATTTACGGCTTTATGAATATCCTTTTAAAGCTTGAGGAGGATGTTTCGCCCGACAGCGTTGCAATTACCTTTGATTTAAAAGCGCCGACCTTCCGACATAAGATGTATGACGAGTATAAAGCAGGCAGAAAGCCTATGCCCGCAGAGCTTGCCGAGCAGATGCCCGTTTTAAAGGAATTACTCAGCTATCTCGGCTATACTCTGCTTACAAAAGAGGGCTATGAGGCTGACGATTTAATAGGTACGCTCGCACATCATTGCGGTGAGGGTAATGAAGCCTTTATTGCAACGGGCGACAGGGATTCCTTACAGCTTGTCAAGGAGAATGTTACGGTTTTGCTTGCCTCAACCAAGCAGGGCAGACCCGAAACCACCGTTTATAACGAAGCAAAGGTTTTTGAGGACTACAAGGTAACTCCGCCTCAGCTTAAAGATATTAAGGCATTGCAGGGCGACAGCTCGGACAATATTCCCGGTGTTGCAGGCGTGGGTAAAAAGACCGCAGAGGAGCTGATTGTAAAATTCGGCTCGGTTGATTATATCTACGAAAATATTGACACTATCGATATAAGAGATACGCTCCGTCAGAAATTAAAAACTGACGAGCAGAAGGCAAGACTCAGCTATACTCTCGGCACAATTGACACAAATGCGCCTGTCGACACAGACATAAACTCATATAAGAAGTCTGCGCCCGACACTGAAAAGGCGGCAAGGCTGCTTACCTCGCTTGAAATGTATAAAATACTCGAAAAGCTGAATCTGTCGGCTCAGAGCGTACAGGTACAGCCGAAGTCAGAAAAAATAAAAGCACTTGAAATAAAGGAAAATGCAATAGATGAATTGCTTTCTTCCGCCAAAGCAAACGGCAAGCTGTATTTTAATGCAGTATTTGACGGCGAGGAAATAAGCGTAATTTATGCCGTAGATGAAAATTGTCTATACAGGCTTTCGGAAAAATCCGACATATTGAAATTGGGTGAAGCTTTAAGCGACAAGGCAATAAAAAAATACACCTACAATTCAAAGCTTATATATTCATATTACCTGAAAAACGGCGTTGACCTGCCCGATTTCAGCTTTGACATTATGCTTGCGGCTTATCTTTTAAATCCGTCTGCAAAGGACTACGAGCTTTCGCATCTGCTTGCGGAAATGAGTGTTCCTACAGGGGAGTATGACGACAAAAACGCCGCCGAAACTGCAGGCTTTACCGTGCTTTGCGACAAGCTTCATTCCGAGCTTGACAGACTCGGTCAGTTAAATCTTTTTGACGAAATTGAAATGCCGCTTGCAAAGGTACTCTCGTCAATGGAGGTCCTCGGCATTGAGGTTGACAGACAGGGTATTGAAAGCTTTAACGAAAAAATCACAGCTGAAATTGAAAAGCTGCAAAAGAGAATATATGAGCTTGCAGGTGTGGAATTCAACATAAATTCACCAAAACAGCTCGGTGAAATTCTTTTTGAGCATCTTAAAATACCCACAAAGAAAAAGACCAAGACAGGCTATTCAACAAATGCCGAGGTTTTGGAGGGCTTGGCTGACGAATACGAAATAGTAAGGTGCATACTCGAGTACCGCACCTATGCAAAGCTTAAATCCACGTACTGTGACGGGCTTTTAAGCAAGATTTCGCCTGACGGCAGAATACATTCAAGCTTTAATCAGACCGAAACAAGAACGGGCAGAATTTCCTCAACAGAGCCTAATTTACAGAATATTCCCGTCAGAACAGAGCTTGGCAGAGAGATGCGAAAATTTTTTGTCGCAAAGGACGGCTGTACCTTTGTTGATGCCGACTATTCGCAGATTGAACTGCGTGTGCTTGCCGATATTGCAGGTGACAGCAATATGATAGATGCCTTTAATTCTGAGGTCGATATTCATACCGTTACCGCCTCGCAGGTGTTCAATATGCCCGTTGAAACGGTAACACCGCTGATGCGTACAAGGGCAAAGGCTGTAAATTTCGGCATAGTTTACGGCATAGGCGCCTTCTCTTTGGGCAAGGATATCGGCGTTTCGAGAGCCGAGGCTGACAGATACATCAAGGACTATCTTCACCACTATTCAGGCGTTGACAGCTATATGAAAAAAATAGTTGAAAAGGCGAAGGCAGACGGCTTTGTTTCAACAATTTTCGGCAGAAGAAGATACCTGCCCGAGCTGTCCTCCTCAAACGGAATGTTAAGAGCCTTCGGCGAGAGGGTAGCAAGAAATATGCCTATTCAGGGCACGGCGGCTGATATTATCAAAATAGCTATGATAAGAGTATATAACCGCCTTAAAGATGAAAATATGCAGTCAAAATTACTCTTGCAGGTGCATGACGAGCTTATAGTTGAAGCTCCCGAAGCAGAAGCCGAAAAAGCCTGCCGTATTGTAAAAGAGGAAATGGAAAACGCATGCCTTATGAAAGTAAAGCTTGAAAGCGACGCACATATAGGCAAGACCTGGTTTGAGGCAAAGGGCTGATTTTATGAATTTAAAAGAGCTGAAAATTGAAAAAATGCAGGCTTCCGATATAGCTGAAATTGCCTGCCTTGAAAAAGAATGCTTTTCTTCCCCGTGGAGTGAAGCCGCCCTGACAGACGAGCTTTATAATGAGCACGCAAGGTTTTTGGTTGCAAGGGTTGAAAGCGAGCTTGCAGGCTATATAGGCGCCTTCAATGTTTTAGGTGAGGTTTCAATCACCAATGTTGCCGTTAAAGAGAAATTCAGAAAAAACGGCATAGGCGCAGCTCTTTTAAACAAGCTCGAAAAAACTGCACGGCTTGAAAATGCCGATTTCATTACCCTTGAGGTCAGAGCGTCAAATGAAAATGCAATAAGCCTTTATTCAAAAAACGGCTATGAAAGGGTAGGCGAGAGGAAGAATTTTTACTCCAAGCCTACGGAAAATGCCGTTTTAATGACAAAGCAGTTACACTAAATATAAGCGGTGTTTTAATATAAAACACATTATGTAGTTGCCGCTTTTTAAATGTGAAAAAATGTTGATTTTACGGCAAATTTTCACTTGACAAAGCAGTATATTTTTAGTATAATATCACCCTGTAAAGTAAATCACTTTACAGGGTGTGCTTTACTTTTACGCATTAAATTTGTTCAAAGGGGAGGCTTTTAGGTTGGCAAATAATGTTGAAATCACAATTTTATACGATTTTTACGGCGATATGCTGACCGAGAAACAGAGGGATTTTCTTAATTTCTACTACAATGACGACCTCTCTTTATCCGAAATTGCCGAAAATGAGGGCATAACCCGTCAGGGCGTAAGAGACGCTATCAAGCGTGCCGAGGCTCAGCTTTACGATATGGAGGCAAGGCTCGGCTTTGCCAAGAGATTTGAGGAAATTTCAGAAAGAATGAACGAAATCATTGACTGCGCCGACAAAATCAAAGCTTATAATCTTGAGCATGATTTGTCCCGTGAGGTCAATGAAACTACCGTTAAGATTAAATCATTGGCATTGTCCGTTATTGAATGAGGTTAAGTTATGGCATTTGAAAGCTTATCTGACAGATTAGACGCCGCCTTTAAAAAGCTTCGCAGCAAGGGCAGTCTTAATGAAAATGATGTTAAAGCGGCAATGCGTGAGGTCCGTCTTGCACTTTTAGAGGCGGATGTTAACTATAAGGTTGCCAAGGATTTTACACAGCGAGTTACCGACAGAGCGATAGGCTCACAGGTTATGGAAAGCCTTACCCCTGCGCAGATGGTAATCAAAATCGTCAATGAGGAATTGACTGACCTGATGGGCGGCACACAGACAAGACTTGCCTATGCGGCTCATCCGCCCACAATAATTATGATGTGCGGACTTCAGGGTTCAGGTAAAACCACCCACTGTGCAAAAATCGCATTGAAATTAAAAAAAGAAAACCACAGACCGCTTCTCGTAGCGTGCGATGTTTACAGACCCGCCGCTATCAAGCAGCTGCAGGTAGTAGGCGAGCAGGTTGATGTGCCCGTTTTTGAAATGGGTCAGGGCAATCCCGTTGAAATCTCAACCAAGGCTGTTTCCTATGCAAAGGACAAGGGCTTTGACTATGTCATTATAGATACAGCAGGCCGTCTGCATATTGACGCAGAGCTTATGGAGGAATTGCAGAATGTCAAAGCTGCAGTTCATCCGCACGAAATACTGCTCGTAGTTGACGCTATGACAGGTCAGGACGCAGTTACCGTTGCAAGCACCTTTGACGAAACACTCGGAATTGACGGTATGGTGCTTACCAAAATGGACGGCGACACCCGTGGCGGTGCGGCGCTTTCGGCAAGGGCAGTTACAGGCAAGCCTATTAAATTTGTCGGCACAGGTGAAAAGCTTGACGAGCTTGACTATTTCTACCCCGACCGTATGGCTTCAAGAATACTCGGTATGGGCGATGTGCTTTCACTTATCGAAAAGGCTGAAACAGCTCTTGACGAGAAGAAAGCTGCAGAGATGGAGGAAAAGCTCCGTAAAAACAAGTTTGACCTTAACGATTTGCTTGAGCAGATGCAGCAGGTTAAAAAGATGGGCTCAATGAAGGATTTACTTTCAATGCTTCCCGGCGTAGGCAGTAAAATTAAGGACATAGATGTTGACGACAGACAGCTTGACAAAATTCAGGCAATCATTTCGTCAATGACCTTAAAGGAGCGTTCAAACCCCGACATTATAAATCCCTCACGCAAGCGCAGAATTGCGGCAGGCTGCGGAATGCAGGTTGAGGATGTCAACCGTCTTTTAGCACAGTACAGAAATATGCAGAAGATGATGAAGCAGCTCAATTCCAAGGGAATGAGAAGAAAGCTCGGCAGGTTCGGCGGCTCACAGGGCGGCTTCGGCGGCTTCCCGATGTAAACAGTATCCAATAGCACTTTTTAGTGATTGGTATAGATTAAATTTTCATATATTTTGGAGGAAAACAAAATGGCAGTAAAAATCAGACTTCGCAGAATGGGCGCAAAGAAAGCTCCCTTCTACAGAATTATCGTTGCAGATTCAAGATCACCCCGTGACGGTAAGTGCATTGAGGAAATCGGTTATTTTGATCCTATGAAGGAGCCTAAGGTTGTTAAAATTGACGCTGAAAAGGCTGCTCAGTGGATTAAGAACGGCGCTCAGCCCACCGACACAGTTAAAGCACTTCTTAAAGAAAACGGCATTATATAATTTTTAGGAGGTCTTTATAATGAAAGAGCTTCTTGAAATTATTGCAAAGGGCCTTGTTGATAATCCCGACAAGGTTTATGTCACTGTTGACGAACCTGACGAAAGAGGCATCGTCGTTTACCATCTTCATGTTGAAGAGAGTGAAATGGGCAGAGTTATCGGTAAGCAGGGCAGAATTGCCAAGGCTATAAGAACCGTTATCAAGGCTCGTGCCACAAAAGACGGCGCAAAGGTACAGGTCGATATTGACTGATTGTATAACAAAATAATGTAGGGGCGATTCACGAATCGCCCGTATGTTATATTTAAGGCTGTTTTAATTATGCAAAAACAATTTCTTGAATTAGGTGAAATCGTCGGTACTCACGGCGTAAGGGGCGAGCTGCGCTTTAATCCGTGGTGCGACACACCCGATTTTGCAACAAAATTTAAAACCCTTTATTTTGACCCGAAGGGCGAAAAAAGCGTGGCTGTGCTCTCTGCAAGAGTGCACGGCAATGTTGTTTTGCTTAAACTTGACAGCGTTGACACTATGGAAAAGGCTCAGGCGCTTAAAACAAAAATTCTCTATATTGACAAGGCGGATTATAATTTGCCCGAAAACACATGGTTTGTTGAGGATTTGCTTGGCTGTAAGGTGCAGGAAATAAACTCCGATACCGTTTACGGCACTCTTACCGATATTCAGAAATACCCTGCAAATGATGTGTGGACAGTTAAAACCGATTCGGGCAAAACTGTACTTGTACCTGCCATAAAAGAGGTTGTCATAAACGCTGACCTCAAGAATAAAACCGTTTATATCAAGGCTTTAAAAGGACTTTTCGAGGACGAGGAGAGTGTTGTTGAGGATGAAAATTAGCATAATGACGCTCTTCCCCGAAATGTGTGAAGCGGTTTTATCTGAAAGCATAGTCGGCAGAGCAAGAGAAAAGGGAATAGTTGAAATAACGCCTGTAAATATCAGAGATTACACCGCTGACAAGCATAAAAATGTTGACGACGCAACCTACGGCGGCGGAATGGGTATGCTTATGCAGGCGCAGCCTATTTTTGACTGCTACAAGGCAATCTGTGAAAAATCAGAAGCCGAAAAGCCGCACCTTATCTATATGTCTCCGCAGGGCAAAACGCTCACACAGAAAAGAGTAAAGGAATTGTCAGAGCTTGACGAAATTGTTATACTCTGCGGTCATTATGAGGGCGTTGACGAAAGGGTGCTTGAGGAGATTGTCGACGAGGAAATCTCTGTCGGCGATTATGTGCTGACAGGCGGCGAGCTGCCGGCTCTTATCGTCTGCGACGCTGTTTCCCGTATGATAGACGGCGTACTACCAAATGACGAGGCAAAGAGCCTTGAAAGCCACTATGACGGCTTACTCGAATACCCGCAGTACACAAGACCTGCTCAGTGGCACGGCAAGGATGTGCCCGAGGTGCTTATGTCGGGCAACCACGAAAAGATTGACAAATGGCGCCGTCAGCAAGCATTACGGCGCACTCTGAAGCGCAGACCCGATATGCTCACAAAGGCTGAACTTAACAGCGACGATATTAAATATATTGCCGCCGACACAGAGCTTTTAAATGAATATCTCGATGTTCTTCATTCCTCGCTTAATGAAGAAAATATCAAGGATGAACTTGTTAAAAGCTGGCTTAAGGCATTTGCAAAAAGAGTGCCGACAAGGATTATAAATAAAAATGTACTTGCTTACGGCAATTTTCTGTGGCACATTTTTACTTGGGGCGAGGTCAGATGCCTTGAGGGTGAGGCTGCAAAAAAAGCCTTTGACAGCGAGAATTACACCTATGCCGTAAAATTCCATAACGGATATACGGACCAAAACGGCAAAACTCTGATTGATGATGTTTCAAGCATTTTAAAAACATCTGCAAAGGAAATTGACGAGGAATGGGAAAATAACTGCTCGGATATTTACATCGTTGATAAAGATTTTAAGTGGACTTATGTCAAAACCCATGAGGATTCGGGCGGTATCGGTCCGTTTTTCTGTAAAATAAAATAAAAAATTACAGACAATGCAAATTCTGCATTGTCTGTTTTTGTGAAACAAATTATTTATTTAATTCCTTTACTCTCTCAACCTGCTTCAACACATTTTCGGGAGCAGGACCGCCCAAAGAGGTGCGGTTGTTTACACAGTTGTCAAGGTTTATTGCATCATACACGCCCTCGTCAAATTCAGTGCAGATATTTTTGTAGTCCTCCAAAGGCAAATCCTCAAGAGTGGTGCCCTTGTCAATACAAAGCGCTACCAACTCGCCCGTTGTCTTATATGCATCTCTGAACGGTATGCCCTTACCTACAAGATAATCGGCGCAGTCCGTAGCGTTTATAAATCCGCCTGCCGCCGCCTTTCTCATATTTTCGGGTAATGCCGTCATTGTGTCGAGCATCGGTATAAATGTTTTAAGGCACATTTTAACCGTGTCAAAGGCGTCAAAAATTGCTTCTTTATCTTCCTGCATATCCTTGTTGTATGCAAGCGGCAATCCCTTCATCATAGTTAAAAGGGCAGTCAGGTCGCCGAAAACCCTGCCCGATTTACCCCTGACAAGCTCAGTTATGTCGGGGTTTTTCTTTTGCGGCATAATTGACGAGCCTGTTGAGAAGGCGTCATCAAGCTCTATGAATTTGAATTCCCATGAGCACCAGAGAATTATCTCCTCGGAAAAACGGGAAAGATGCACCATTATTATTGACAGCGCAGAAGCTAATTCAATACAGAAATCTCTGTCTGATACGCCGTCGAGAGAATTCTGACAAACGCCGTCAAAACCCAAAGCCTTTGCAGTCATTTCCCTGTCTGTGTCATAGGTTGTGCCTGCCAAAGCGCAGCAGCCGAGAGGGGAACAGTTCATTCTGCTTTTAGCGTCTGCAAGCCTTTGTTTATCTCTTAAAAGCATTTCGGCATAGGCTAAAAGATGATGCCCGAAGGTGATAGGCTGCGCTCTCTGCATATGCGTGTAACCCGGCATAACGCACGAAGCGTATTTTTCGGCTTTGTCGGTGATTACGCCTATAAGCTCTGTAAGCATTTCATAAACGCTGTCAACCTCGTCACGAAGATACAGCCTTATGTCAAGAGCAACCTGGTCATTACGGCTTCTTGCGGTGTGCAGTCTTTTGCCTGCCGCACCTATCCGTTTGGTTAATTCACCTTCAACGAAGGTGTGAATATCTTCAGTGTTCGGGTCAATCAAAAGCTGACCGTTTTCAATTTCCGTCTTGATTTCGTTAAGTCCCTTTACAATTTCAGACAAATCCTCAGCTGAGATTATGCCCTGCGCTGCAAGCATTGAGGCGTGAGCGATACTGCCGTCAATGTCCTGCTTATACATACGGCTGTCAAACGAAATCGAGGAATTGAAATCGTTGGTTTTTTCGTCTAATTCTTTTTTGAATCTGCCATTCCAGAGCTGCATTAAAATCACCCTTTAATACAAATACGGCGGAGGCTTGCCCCCGCCTTAAGTAATATTATATTATTTTGCGAGCTTAGCGTCAAGCTTTGCTTTAACCGAAATCGGCAGACCGTAAAGATTGATAAAGCCCTTGGAATCTGTCTGGTCGTAAACGTCATCCTCGTCAAAGGTTGCAATTTCGGGGTCATAAAGCGAATAGGGGGAGGTAACGCCTGCGTTAATCATATTGCCCTTGTAAAGCTTTAATTTAACATCGCCCGTAACTGTTTCCTGTGTGCTCTTTACAAATTCAAGTATTGCCTTTGTAAGCGGTGTGTACCACTGTGCATTATATACAAGCTCGCCGAGCTTCTGAGCAATAAGTGCCTTGTAGTGCATTGTTTCCTTGTCGAGCGTAATTGTTTCAAGCACCTCGTGAGCCTTATAAAGAATTGCGCCGCCGGGAGTTTCGTACAGTCCCCTTGATTTCATACCTACAAGACGGTTTTCAACAATGTCAAGAAGTCCTATGCCGTTTTCGCCGCCGAATTTGTTGAGCGTTTCAACTAATTCAACAGCTCCCATTTCCTTGCCGTTGACAGCTGTGGGGATGCCCTTTTCAAAATGAACTGTAATATATGTAGGCTTGTCGGGCGCATTTTCGGGAGAAACGGACATTTCAAGAAAGCCTTCCTTATTATACATAGGCTCGTTTGCAGGGTCCTCAAGATCAAGTCCTTCGTGTGAAAGATGCCATATGTTTTTGTCCTTGGAATAATTTGTTTCCCTGTTGATTTTAAGCGGAACATTGTGAGCCTCGGCGTAGTCAATTTCTTCCTCACGGGATTTAATATCCCATTCACGCCAGGGGGCAATTATAGGCATATCGGGCGCAAAAGCCTTGATGGTAAGCTCAAAACGAACCTGGTCGTTGCCTTTACCCGTACAGCCGTGGCAGATAGCGTCAGCGCCTTCGGCTATTGCGATTTCTGCAAGCCTTTTTGCAATAGCGGGACGGGCGAGAGCCGTGCCTAAAAGATAATCCTCATACTTTGCGCCTGCCTGAACGCAGGGGAAGGCAATTTCCGTTAAGAACTGCTCGGTCAAATCTTCAACATATAATTTGGAAGCTCCTGTTTTAAGAGCCTTTTCCTCAAGTCCCTCAAGCTCGGAAGCCTGACCCACATTGCCCGAAACGGCAATTATTTCGCAGTTGTTGTAATTCTCTTTCAGCCACGGAATTATAATTGAGGTGTCAAGACCGCCTGAATATGCTAAAACTACCTTTTTTATATTTTCTTTGTTCATTTCTGTCTGCTCCTTGTGAACGAAATTTAGTAACTGGAAAGAATTATACACTATTTCTGCATAAAGTCAATACTAAAATGCATAAATATTCAAAATTATTGCATAATTGTGCGTTTTTACAAATATTTTTCCTGTACAGTTTTGATTTATACAAAATTTCACAAAAAATACGGAGGCAAAAAGAAACGCTATATTATTGTTGTAATATCAAAAAAAATCTGTTATAATAATTTTAATTGTATTATTAAAATAGGTGAAATATGGTATGGCAAACACTCTTATTGTAATTGAAGGACTTGACGGAAGCGGAAAATCAACGCAGATTGAGCTTCTCAAGCAAAGATTTACAGATGACGGCGTCAGCGTAAGACAGATAAAGCTGCCCGATTATGAGGACAAATCAAGCACGCTTGTCAAAATGTATTTAGGCGGCGAATTCGGTAAAAATCCCGATGATGTCAACATTTATGCGGCATCTTCATTTTATGCGGTAGACCGTTTTGCAAGCTATAAAAGACATTGGCAGGAGGATTATCTTTCGGGTACGGTTATACTTGCAGACCGCTACACCACCTCTAATGCAGTTCACCAGAGCGTAAAGCTCCCTGCACAGCAGTGGAATACCTATCTCGACTGGCTGACTGATTATGAGTACAACAAAATGGGCATACCCAAACCCACCTGCGTTATATACCTCGATATGCCCGTTGAAATTTCACAAAGACTTATGTCAAAACGGTATAAGGGCAATGAAGACAAAAAGGATATTCACGAGGCAAATGTCGAGTATCTTCTGAAATGCCGTACCGCCGCTATGTTTGCGGCAGAAAAATTCGGCTGGACGGTTATTAAATGCTCTGAGGACGGCGAACCGCTTACAATTAAAGAAATAAACAATGCAATATATAAAGAAGTAAAAAGAAAAATCAGGAGCAAATAGGTGATAGAGTTTAAAAAGCCTCAACTTTCGGATATGGAGTGGATAAAGGAAGCTATGCATGATTCTGATGCTATGGCTTGCGAGTATTGCTTCGGAAATCTTTATATGTGGACAGAAATATATGAAAATACTGTTGCAAATTACAACGGTGTGTTCATAGCCCGTGACGGCACAGACAGACCCATGTACCTTTATCCCTGCGGCGAGGGCGACAAAAAGGCTGCAATTGAGGAGCTTATAAAGTACTCTGCAAATGACGGCTGGCCGCTTGAGCTTTACTGCCTTACGCCCGAAAGCGTGAGGGAGCTTGACTCGATGTTTCCCGACAAATTTGATTATATTGAAATGCGTGAGTACTTTGACTACCTGTATTTTTCCGAGGATTTAGGCAATCTTGCCGGCAGAAAATACCATGCGAAAAGAAATCACATTTCTTATTTCAAAAAGACTTTTAACTGGCAGTACGAGAAAATCACAAAGGATAATATCTGCGACTGTTACAGGATGAATGAGGAATGGGAAAAGGAAAATAAAGAATATGATGACGGCAGTCTTACCGACGAGCTTGACGCTATAACAAGAGCTTTTAAGAATTTTGACGAGCTGGGCTTTGTCGGCGGACTTATCCGTGTAGACGGCAGGGTTGTAGCATACACCTTCGGCGAGCCTATAAATGACAAGGTGTTCTGCACCCATGTTGAAAAGGCATTTGCTGACATCAGAGGCGCATATCCTATGATAAATCAGCAGTTCTGCCTTAACGAGCTTATGGGTTATAAATATATAAACCGTGAGGATGATACGGGCGACGAGGGCTTGAGGCAGGCGAAGCAGTCATATTACCCTGCAATTCTGTTGCCTAAATTCAGAGCTGTTTATAAGGGTTGATTATGGAATTGAGATTAGCAACCGAAGCTGACAGAAAGGAATTGTATTCTCTCTGGAACGAAGCCTTCGGCGACGGCAACGATACAATGGATTTATTTTTTGATACGGCGGTGAAATTTGACAATGTCCCCGTAATTGCTGATGATGGCAAAATTCTCTCTGTACTGTATCTTATTGAAACGGAGATTGTAAACAGCACAAGCAGTCATAGCGCTTACTATATTTACGCTGCTGCAACAAGAAAAAACCACAGAAGAAAAGGGCTTATGGCAGAGCTTCTTGAGTACAGCGCAAGGCTTGCAGGCGAGAGAAATATTGATTATTTATTTCTTTGCCCCGAAACCGAAAAACTGTTTAATTACTATGAAAAGCAAGGCTTTAAGACGGCATTTTATAAAAGTGCAGAGTTCGAAAAATATGACGGTGAAGATATTCCCCCGTACAGCTTCGTGAATTGGAACGAAGCTATGGTAATGCTTGACTGCGATTTTCAGGGGTCTGATTTTTATAAATGCAAATTTGGTTTTGCCCAAATTGAAAAGACAGCGCATCACATACTTGTAAAGTATTTTGTAAGCGGGCAGGCTAATGCATTTCTGTATGAAATAAAAAAGGAATTTCCCGACAAAAGCTTGCTTGTCTGTCTGCCCTCTGACAGCGGCGGCAAAAAAACGGGTATGATAAGAAAGATAAGCGATACTGCTCCTGAAATCAGGAGTGCATATATGGGACTGACAATGGAATGAGGTACAGCTATGATTTATATGTTTCTTGCAGACGGCTTTGAAGAGGTTGAGGCTCTGGCTCCGCTCGATATTCTCAGAAGAGCGGGAATTGATGTCAAAACTGTCGGCGTAGGCGACAATTTTATAAGAGGTTCACACGGTATCACCGTGGTTTGCGATATGTCAACAACAGGTCTTGAAGTGCCCGAGTTTCTTGACGGCGTTATTCTGCCGGGCGGTATGCCGGGCACTGTAAACCTTGAAAAGAATAAAACAGTTCAGGCTTTTATTGACAGCGCTTATGAAAGGCATGAATTTCTGTGTGCTATCTGCGCCGCCCCGTCAATTTTAGGGCATAAGGGTTATTTAAGCGGTAAGGAGGCAACCTGCTTCCCCGGCTTTGAAAATGAGCTTGAGGGCGCAGTTCTTTCAGACAAATATGTGGTAAGAGATGACAAAATCATCACCGCAAGAGGAATGGGCGTGGCTACTGAATTCGGACTTGCCATAGTAGCCGCATTTTTAGGCGAGGAAAAAGCAGCTTCGCTTAAAAGGCAGATTCAGTCCTTATGATTATGTCCGCAGAGAGTATAACAGCGAAAAAATCAGAGCTTCGCAGGACGGCAAAGCTTGAAAGAGCGCAGCTCGATTTTGTTATAAAGCGTGAATATGACAGACAGATTGCCGACAGGCTTTTAAGCCTTGAACAGTATAATGCGGCTGATGTCATACTCACCTATATCTCTGTCGGGAACGAGGTCGGCACCGACGGAATTATAAAGCAGGCTTTTAAAGACGGCAAAACTGTTGCCGTACCTGTCTGTCAGGGCAGGGAAATGAGCTTTTATGTCATTGAAGGCTCGACGCCGCTTCATAAAACAGCCTTCGGCATTCTGGAGCCTGACCCCGAAAACTGCACAAAGCAGGAGAGCTTGGAAAATGCTCTGTGCATAGTGCCTGCACTGCTTTTTGACAGGCAGGGTTACCGCATAGGCTACGGCGGCGGATATTACGATAAATTTTTAAAAAATACGGGTGTAAAAACCGTGGGTTTGTGTTATAATTCCTTTATAGCTGATTTTTTACCTGTATCGGCTCACGATATACCCGTTGAAATTATAATTACGCAAAACGAAATTATTAACGCTCGGTAGAAGGGAGGCAGTGTTTTGAGTAAGAAAAGCAATACCAACAGACCGAAAGCTCAAAGAGAGCCTGACGCATATGACGATTTAATGGATTCGTACTTCGGCTCCGGTATTTCGCCTATGCCTTCATATAAAGATACCGACAACGAAAAGACACAAGCTTTCAAGCTTAATATAAAGGACCTTGACAGCGAATTCAATTCTTCGGCTTCTTCAAAAAGGCAGTCTGCCTCACAGCCTGCAAGGTCAACTGTATACAGAACCAATGAGGGCGAGCACCGCACAAAGCCTATAAGACGCTATAAGCCTGCGCAGCAGGAAGCGCCGAAAAAGGCAGAGCCCGAGGATGATATAGGTCTTATGCCTGCATTTGAAAACGACAAAAGATTTGCAGGCAATAAGCAGGAGGATGAGAGCGCAGTCAAGCCCGTTTACAAGAAGCAGACAGCCGCTAAAAATCCTGCGCCTCAGAGGAAAAAAGCGCCGGTTAAAAAGCCTGCTAAAAAGGCAGGGGCGGCGGCAATTCTTGCAGGACTTATCAACAAGCCTAAGAAACCTGCCGTACAGCCGACAGAGGAAATAAGGCATACTGCAGACGGTGCAGTTATTATAAAACGCAACACACAGAAGCCTAAAAAAGATATTTTCAGCATATTCAAGGGCAGTAAAAAAGCGTGGATTACAGTTTTAATCTGCATTGTAGCGGCTGTTATCATTTCAAGCTACGGCATAAGCTGTATGAACGACATACTTGCCATTAAAAGAGATGACCCCGAGGTTGTAACCGTTAATCTGCCGTCGGATGTTGATACAAAAAAGGCTATCGATATACTCAAGGACAATAAGCTTATTAAGCATAAATATATCTGTATTCTTTTTGCAAAGTTTATGGATTACAGAGATGACAACTACCTTGCAGGTATTTACTATCTCACAGAGTCAATGGGACTTGAAAATATGCTGTCGACCTTTAAAAAGCCGACGGTTTCGGGTGAAACGGTTACGCTTACCTTCCCCGAAGGCTATAACATTGACCAGATAGCCGCAAAACTCGAAAAATATGAGGTCTGCACAAAGACTGCGTTCTATGCGACTATTAAGGATGTCGACTTCAGCACGGAGTATTCGTTTATAGCCGAGGAGGATAACAAGGACAAACGCTACCGTGTGCTTGAAGGTTATCTGTACCCCGACACCTATGAATTCTATATAGGCGAAAACGGTGCGGCGGTAATCAGAAAATTCCTTAACAACTTCAAGGAAAAATGGACTGACGAGTACGCTCAGAAGGCACAGCAGATGGGTATGAGCATTGACGATGTTATCACACTCGCTTCAATAATTGAAAAAGAGGCGTACGGTGACGAGCAGATGCCGCTTGTTTCCTCGGTACTTCACAACAGACTCAATAAACCCGGTCTGTTCCCAACGCTTCAGTGCGATTCGACCACGGCTTATATTAACGACTATATAGCCCAGAATGTTACAGACTCGGCAGAGCTCAGCCGTCATACGCAGAATTACAGCACTTATAAGTGCGAGGGCTTGCCCGTGGGCGCAATATGCAACCCGGGTAACGGCGCCATAAATGCGGCTCTCAACCCAAGCTCCTCAGGTTATTACTACTTTGCGCATGATGCCAACAAGAAGATTTACCTTGCTTCAAACGATGCCGAAAGACAGGCGAACAACTTTGAAATTCTCAAGGTTAATGCCGCAAGCAAAAAGAAACAAAACAACCCGTAACACTAAATGGCGCAGCTACTCTGCGCCATATTTTTAGGAGAAGTATATGTTTACAAGACCCGAATTATTAGCGCCTGCAGGCGACAGGGAACGCTTTGATGCCGCACTTTCAGCAGGGGCAGACGCAATATATGTAGGCAGCACTATGTTTTCAATGCGTGCGGCGCCGCAGAATTTCGACAATACTGCTTTAAGGGAAATCTGCACGCTTGCGCACGAAAAGGGCGTCAGAATTTACCTTACGCTCAACACTCTGCCGAGAAACAGTGAAATTCCTTATCTTCCCGAGTATATAAAGAATTCAGCCGAAGCAGGCGTTGACGCTTTTATTGTAGCCGACATAGGCGTGCTGAGCTTCTGCAAGAAATATGCGCCCGAGGTTGATGTTCATATCTCCACTCAGGCAGGCATAGTGAATTATCTTTCGGCAAACGAATTTTACAATCTCGGCGCAAAAAGAGTAGTGCTTGCAAGGGAGCTTTCACTTGACGACATTGCCGAGCTTCGTCAGAAAACTCCAAAGGAGCTTGAAATTGAATGTTTTGTCCACGGCGCAATGTGCGTTTCCTTTTCGGGCAGATGCCTTTTGTCAAACTACCTTGTAAACAGGGACGCTAACCGTGGCGAGTGCGCTCAGCCTTGCCGTTGGGAATACTATCTTATGCAAAAGGACAGACAGGGCAGCTTCTTCCCCGTAGACCAGAATGAAAACGGTACATATATTCTCAATTCCAAGGATATGTGTATGATTGAGCATATACCCGAGCTTGTCAAAGCAGGCATTGACTCATTTAAAATTGAGGGCAGGGCAAAGTCTGCATATTATACTGCCGTAATAACCAATGCTTACCGTATGGCTGTTGACGGTTACCTTAAAAATCCGTCTGACAGCTATGTGCCTGAGCAGTGGATAATTGACGAAACAAGAAAAGTAAGCTACCGTGAATACGGCACAGGCTTTTATTTTGATGCGCCTATTGTAAACGCCAATGTATCCTATGAGGGCGGTTACCGCAGGGAATGGGATGTTATGGCTGTTGTTGACAGGTGCGAGGACGGCTTTATTTTTGTTGAGCAGAGAAATAAATTCTCTGTCGGCGACGAGCTTGAAGCACTTGAATTCGGCAAGAAGCCTGTAAGCTTTACTGTTGAGCAGTTGTTTGACGAAGAGGGAAATACCATTGAGAGTACACCGCACCCTATGATGAAGGCAAAAATAAAATCGGAGCTTAATCTGAAGCCGGGCGCTTTGCTTCGCCGTCAGGCAAAGTGAAAAGCGGATTTACTTATTAAATTTACATTTAGGTAACATTTACTTTACATTTTGTATAGCAATTTATTTTAGTTTATGGTAAAATAATTTATATTTACTTTTTTGCGGAAGAGGTATTGTTAATATGGCATTTATTGAGGTGCGCAATGTTACAAAAACCTATAAAACAGGTGAAATTGAAATAAAGGCGGTTGACGAAATCGGCTTTGGCATTGACAAGGGTGAATTCGTTGTAATTGTTGGTCCGTCAGGCGCAGGTAAGACGACCATACTTAATATTTTAGGCGGTATGGACACTGCTACTTCGGGCAGCATTTATGTAGACAATATTGATATTACAAAATACAATGAAACGCAGCTTACAGCATACAGGCGTGATGATGTGGGCTTCGTTTTTCAGTTTTATAATCTTGTGGGCAATCTTACGGCTCTTGAAAATGTTGAATTGTCAACCCAGCTTGCAAAGAATCCGCTTGATGCGGCTGATATTCTCAAAGAGGTAGGTCTGTCAAACAGACTTGACAATTTCCCTGCACAGCTTTCGGGCGGCGAACAGCAAAGAGTATCAATAGCAAGGGCGCTTGCGAAAAACCCGAAGCTTCTTTTATGCGACGAGCCTACGGGTGCGCTTGACTACATCACGGGTAAATCAATACTCAAGCTTTTGCAGGACACCTGCCGTGAAAAAGGCGTTACAGTTATAGTAATTACCCACAACTCTGCGCTTGCGCCTATGGCTGACAAGGTTATAAAGGTTAAAAACGGCAGAGTTGACAAGCTTCTTTTAAATGAAAAACCCACTCCCGTTGAGTATATCGAATGGTAAGGATGTAATATATGACTAAATCAATGAAAAAGGATTTTCGTCGGGAAGTCAGAAACAGCCTTACGAGATTCCTTTCAATAATGCTCATAGTAGTGTTGGGCGTTGCCTTTTTTGCAGGTATTAAATCCACACCGCCTGCAATGAGAGCCTCTGCAGACGCTACCTATGACAATGAGAATTTTATGGATATTATGGTTCAGGGTACCCTGGGCGTAACCGATAAGGATATCTATGAAATTTCAAAAATTGAAAATGTCAGAGATGCCGAGGGTGCATATTCGGCTGATTTTTTGTGCCGTTCACCCGAGGCAGAGGTCATCACAAGCGTAATTTCGCTTACAGACCGCTTAAATCTTGCCAAGGTTACCGAGGGCAGATTTCCGAGAAGCTATGACGAGTGTATTGCCGACAGACAGTTCCTCGAAAAATCGGGCTATGCCATCGGTGATGAAATAACTCTTTACACAGGCGACGGCTCGCTTCTCAGCGACACGCTTGCAACAAACAAATTTACCATTGTCGGCGTAGGCTCAACAGCCTATTACCTCAGCACCGACAGGGGCACTACCGATATAGGCAGCGGCGTTGTCGACGCATTTCTTATTGTGCCTAAGGAGGCGTTTGTTCAGCCTACCTTTTCAAAAATCTTTGTAAAGGTTGACGGTGCCGAAGAGCTTAACTGCTTTTCGCTCAGATATAAGAATTTAATTAAAAATGTCAAAGAAAACATTGAAGCCATAGCCGAAACCCGCTGTGATGTCCGTTACAGCGAATTCAGGGCAGAGGCAATTTCGCTTGTAACACAGGCGGAAGCAAGATTTGAAACTCAAAAGCAAAGGGCTATTGCCCAGTATGAATCGGCCTATCAGGAGCTGGCTGACGCACAGGCGGCGCTTGATGCGGCTCAGCTTGAAATTGACTCTAAAAAGCAGGAAATTGAAGATGCGCAGGATTTGCTTGACTTGCAGGAATCCTCTCTTCCAGAAAGAAAAGAGCAGATTAAGGAAGCCAAGAAAACTCTTGTTGAGCTGACAGCTCAGTACAATACTACAAGTCAGCAGTTAAGTCAGGCAAATGCGGTTGTTGAAAAAATGGAGGAGGAGTTAAGGCAAAGTGCCTCCAGAATGAAAGCCAGCGAATATGCCGAAGCGGCATTTACCATATACAGCTGGAAGGCAACAGGTCAGCTTTACCAAACACAGCTTGACGGCTTGAAAGTTGCCATTGACCAGGCAAACAAGAGAGTTGAATCAGCCGAGCAGATTTTAAACGGCAGCCCCGAAGCCATTGCCGACGCAAGAAACAAGCTTGCGCAGGGCGAGGATGAGCTTAAAAATGTTCAGCGCACGGTTACCGAGAGGCAGGAAAAGCTCAACGAAGCCAAAGAGGAATACGAGCTTTCAAAAGAGGATATGGCAACCGAGCTTGACGACGCTCAGGCAAAGCTTGACAGCTATAAAGACAAAATCGAAAATACGCCTGTACCTAAGTGGCATGTTACGGGCAGGGAGGCTGTCGGCACATATGCCTCCTTTGACAATGACGCTCAGGGCATCAGCGCAATAGGTACGGTATTCCCGATTATATTCTTCCTTGTTGCCGCTCTTGTCAGCCTTACCACAATGACAAGAATGGTCGAGGAGCAGAGAATGCAGATAGGTACGCTCAAGTCAATGGGCTACTCAAAGCGTTCCATCACTTCAAAATATATATTCTACGCATTTTTCGCAACGCTTCTGGGCGCCGTAATCGGTGTCGGCGTAGGCGAGAGCGTAATTCCGTCAATAGTTATTGAAACATACAAAATAGTTTATGTTAACCTGACGCAGACGGTTGTTCCGTTTAATATATTCTATGCGCTTATTGCAACTGCAATAGCCCTTGCATGCACTACGGGTGCGGCATACTTTGCAGGCAGAAGAAATCTTAAGCAGTCGCCTGCATCGCTTATGCGTCCCGAAGCTCCGACATCAGGTAAAAAGATATTCCTTGAAAAAATTAAATTCTTCTGGATAAGGCTTAACTTCGCACAGAGAGCGGCGCTTCGTAATATGGTAAGGTACAAAAAGCGTCTGTTTATGACCCTTTTCGGTGTGGCAGGCTGTATGGCTCTGCTGCTGCTGGGCTTCGGTATCCGTGATTCCGTAGCGTCAATGACAGAAAGACAGTTTAACGAAATTTGGAATTATCAGGGCACGGTTACTGTTAACGAGGGTCTTACAAGAACTGAAAGACGCCATGTGCTTGCAGAGCTTCAGAGCGTAGTTGGCGTGACCGATTACCTTCAGACCTACCGCACGCCCACCCTTGCAGTCAAGGGCGAGGAGGAGCAGAATGCCTATATTCTTGTGCCTCAGTCGGCAGACATAGTCAATGATTATATAGCTCTGCGAAACAGAGTTACAAAAACAGAATATGCGCTTGACGACAACAGCGTTATTATTACGGAAAAGCTTGCAAAGCTTCTGGGCGTCGGCGTAGGCGACACCATAAGCTTCAAGGCTGATGAAAATTCTCAGCCCACAGCAGAAATAACCGTTGGCGCAATTACTGAAAACTATTTATACCATTATATTTATATGACGCCCGCTGTTTATAACAGCATTTTCGGTCAGACGGTTTCGCTTAATACAATTCTTTTAAGAAGCAATGCCGAGGATGACAGTGAATTTGCAAAGAAAATCCTTCACATTGACGGTGTTACATCAGTTACAATGAACAGCGTTACTCAGGCGCAGGTTGACGAAACTATGGACAACCTTAAACTCATAGTTGCGCTTATGATTATATCTGCGGCATTGCTTGCATTTGTTGTACTTTATAATCTTAACAACATCAACATCACCGAGCGCAAACGGGAGCTTGCAACCTTAAAGGTTCTCGGCTTCTATAAGGATGAGCTTGAACGCTATGTTTACCGTGAAAATGCAATTATGACCTTCTTCGGCATAATACTCGGTATTTTAATAGGCATAGTGCTTCACATATTTGTAATGCATTCCGTTGAAACTGACACCACAATGTTCGGTATTCAGATAAAATGGTACAGCTTCCTTATAAGCGTGCTATTAACTGCGGTATTCTCATCCATAGTCAATATTCTTATGTCCTTCAAGCTTAAGAGAATTAACATGGTTGAGTCATTAAAGAGTGTAGAATAATTTTAAAGGAGAAATATATGTTTAATCAGCTGGACAAGCCTCAGGCTCAGGAACAAATTGCAATTATGAAAACAAATTATGGTGAAATCAAAATCCGTCTTTTCCCCGAATTTGCACCCAAAACCTGTGAGAATTTTATTACCCACGCAAAAGAGGGCTATTATAACGGACTTATTTTCCACCGTGTTATAAATGATTTTATGATTCAGGGCGGCGACCCGACAGGCTCAGGCATGGGCGGCGAAAGCATCTGGGGCGACAGCTTTGAGGACGAGTTCAACCCTGCGCTTCACAATTTAAGGGGTGCTCTTTCAATGGCAAATGCAGGACCCAACACTAACGGCAGTCAGTTCTTTATAGTTCAGGCAAAGGCAGTCCCCGACGATATGCTTGACCAGCTGAGAGTAGCCGATGAAAAATACTATCCCACTGACTGTATTGAAAATTACGAACAGCTCGGCGGTACGCCGTGGCTTGATTATCATCACACAGTTTTCGGCCAGGTGTTTGAGGGTATGGATGTTGTTGACAGCATTGCGGCGGTCAAGGTTGACTATTTTATGAACAAACCGCTTAACGATGTTATTATCGAAAGCATTGCAATAGAAACAGTTTGATTTTGGGGGCGGCGGTTTAAATACTGCCGCCATGTTTATAGGAGGACAGTATGCTTTTTTGCAATATAGGATTAGTTGATGAAAATTTCGATTATAAAGAAAATATGTATGTCGGCGTTCAGGGCGACAGAATAGAGTACATAGGCAAAGAGAAGCCTGCAAAGGATTACGGCGAGGAGTATGACGGCAGCAGAAAGATGCTTATGCCGGGACTTGTAAATGCCCATACACATTCGCCTATGACTCTGCTTCGCGGCTATGCCGAAAACCTGCCTCTTGACCGTTGGCTCAATGAAAGAGTTTTTCCTTTTGAGGACAGACTTAACTGCGACAGGGCATATTACGGCACTATGCTTTCAATAGCAGAGCAGTTAAAATCAGGTACAACAAGCTCAAGCGATATGTATTTCTTCCAGGACGGCGTATTGAAAGCCGTTAAAGACGCAAAGGCAAAAACAAATTTCAGCCGTTCGTTAGTGTCCTTCGGCGATGACGATTTTTATCATAATGACAGAGTGAAAGAGGCTCTTGAAGCTGTTGAAAAATACCATTTAACCGAAAACGGCAGAATTAAAGTCGATATGTGCCTGCACGCAGAGTACACAAACACACTTAAATTCATTGAACAGTTCGGCGAATACACAAAAGATAAAGGGCTTATAAATCATATTCATCTTTCAGAAACAAAGTCTGAGCACGAAAACTGCAAGCAGAAATACGGCAAAACTCCTGCGAGGGTATTTTATGATGCAGGCGCTATGGACGCACAGACATTATTCGCTCATTGCGTATGGATTGAGCTGTCAGACATTGAGCTGTTTAAAGAAAAAGGCGCAAGCGTGGCTCATTGCCCTGCAAGCAACTTGAAGCTCGGAAGCGGTGTGTGCGATACATATACTTTGCTTGAAAACGGCATAAATGTTGCAATAGGCACGGACTCTGCGGCAAGCAACAATTCGCTTGACATGCTTCGTGAAATGTACCTTGCGGCAATTCTTCCCAAGGGTATAAACAATAAAGCAGATATTATAACACCGAAGCAAATTCTTAAAATGGCAACCCGTAACGGCGCACTTGCACAGGGCAGGGAGGACTGCGGACTTGTAAAAGAGGGCTTCAAGGCAGATGTTATAGTGCTTGACCTCAATAAGCCCAATATGTACCCCGATTTTGATGTCATAAATAATATAGTATACTCAGCCAACAGCTCCGATGTACTGCTGACAATGGTTGACGGCGAAGTGCTTTACCGCAACGGTGAATTTAAGTACATTGATGTTGAAAAGGTTGGCTTTGAATGTAACAGAATAGTCAGAGAGGTTGTAAAAGAGGTAACCAAATGATTGAAAACGCTGTAAAATATATAAAGAGCAAAATATCGGAGCCGCCCGAGGTCGCAATTATTTTAGGCTCGGGTTTAGGCGAGCTTGCAGACAAAATTGAAAATCCCGTTTATATTGATTATAAAGAGCTTGACGGCTTCCCCGTATCAACAGCGCCGGGCCATTTAGGCAGATTTGTATACGGTAAATTAAACGGCAAAACGGTCATCTGTATGCAGGGGCGTTTTCATTATTATGAGGGCTATACCATGAAACAGATTATTGCTCCCGTCAGAGTAATGAGAATGCTCGGCGCAGAGTATCTGTTTGTAACAAATGCCGCAGGCGGAATAAATAAAAGCTTTAATGCAGGCGATATAATGCTCATAACTGACCATATCAATTTTATGGGTACAAATCCGCTTATAGGCAAAAACGAGGACGAATTCGGTTTGCGTTTCCCTGATATGAGCTTTGCTTATACGCCGAAGCTTCGTGAGCTTGCAAAAAAATGCGCTGAAAGCACAGGCGTTGAAATCAAAGAGGGCGTGTATATTGCATGCACGGGACCGAGCTATGAAACGCCTGCAGAAATAAGAGCCTTCAGAATGCTCGGCGCAGATGCGGTTGGTATGTCCACAGTACCCGAAATCATAGCCGCAAGCCATCTCGGCTTCAAGGTGCTTGCGTTTTCGCTTATAACCAATATGGCGGCGGGAATTCTCGAACAGCCCTTAACCGAGGAAGAGGTGCTTGAAACGGGTGCCAAAAAGGGCAGAGAAATGCAGAAGCTCATTACGGAAATAATAGGACAGCTTTAATATGTTTAGTTTAAACGGACAGACCGTAGGCTTTGATACCGAAAATAATGCTCTTGTCATTATTGACCAGACAAGACTTCCTGATGAAGAGGTCATATTCAGCCTTAAAACTGCAGACGAAATTGTTACTGCAATCAAAGAGCTGAAATTAAGAGGCGCACCCTGTATAGGCGTCAGCGCAGCTATTGCCGTTGCAGTGTTATCAAATGACAGCAGGGCGGACAGCTTTGACAGCTTTTTTAATGAATTTAATTCAAATTATGACCGACTTTTGTCAGCAAGACCTACTGCAGTTAATCTCTATTGGGCGTTAAATGAGATGAAAAAGGTAATTGTTACCTGTAAAGGCGAACCCCTTGACAATATCAAAAAAGCGCTTAATATCAAGGCTTTAGAGATTTTAAATAACGATATTGCTACCTGTAAAGCAATAGGCAAGCACGGCGCAGAGCTTTTAAGCGGCGTGGACGCTGTTTTAACCCATTGCAATGCCGGCAGGCTTGCCTGTGTCAGATACGGCACAGCTCTTTCGCCAGTTTATGTTGCAAAGGAGCAGGGAAAAAGCATTAAGGTTTATGCAGACGAAACCCGACCTCTGCTTCAGGGCGCAAGGCTGACGGCATATGAGCTTACAAAAGCAGGCATTGACACAACGGTTATATGCGACAATATGGCTTCGTATGTAATGAAGCAGGGGCTTGTCGGCGCAGTGCTTGTAGGAGCAGACAGAATTGCCTTAAACGGAGATACCGCAAACAAAATCGGCACATCGGGACTGGCTGTACTCGCAAATTATTATAAAATCCCGTTTTATGTCTGCGCTCCGTTTTCCACGGTTGATTTTGACTGTGAAAACGGAAGTAAAATTCCTATTGAAATGCGTAACGAAACCGAAATCTCTGAAATGTGGTACAAAAGCAGAATGACGCCCGAAAAGGCAAGGGCATTAAACCCTGCTTTTGATGTTACCGATGCTTCGCTGATTACTGCGTTTATAACCGAAAAAGGAATTTTAAGACCCGAACAGCTTAAGCTCTGTAAGGACATATAATCAGGAAAAGGAGGAATTTATATGTCAAAACTCGAAAAAATTGCATTACCCGATTACACAAGAAAAGAGGATTGGCTTAACTCAATAAGTCATATGGTCGGAGGAGGACTTTCGATAATAGCTACTCTCTTGTGTCTTTTCAGAGCTTATCAGGCAAGAAGCTGGGCTTTTGCCGCAGTAGCGGTGCTTTACGGCTTCTGTATGGTTGCAATGTACAGCTGTTCGTCAGTCTATCACGCTTTAAGACCGAACAACGGTAAAAGAGCAATGCGTAAGGTTGACCATGCAATGATATTCCCTATGATTGCAGGCACAATAACACCTTATGCGCTGTTTGTAATAATGCCTGTAAATAAAACCTTCGGTCTTATAATTCTTATTGTTGCTTGGGTGGTTGTAGCTGCTGCAATTCCGCTGACGATTGTAATTTTTAATCAGACCAAGGTTGTGCAGATGATACTTTATCTTGCGCTCGGGTGGATGGTTATTTTTTCAATAAAAATCCTTTGGACCTGCTTTGACAGAACAGGCTTCTGGCTTCTGCTCTCTGGCGGAATAGCATACACTTTAGGCGCAATTCTTTACGGCATAGGCGCAAAAAAACGGTATTTCCATTCGGTATTTCATTTCTTCGTGCTTTTAGGCTCAATTTTACATTTCTTTTCACTTTTCTTCTTCGTATTTGTAAAATAACGGTAAAAAACGCAAGAAATGGCAAAAATCGTTGAAAAATCAACATAATTTTAACGGGACAGTATTGACTGTCCCGTTTTTTTGCATTATAATAGTTTAAAATTATCTAAAAATTTTAATTATGATATAAATTAAGTGTGTGAAAAATAAAGGTGGAAAAATGAAAGAGAAACTGATAACTGCAATCAAAAGCAAAAATATAAAGCACGCTGCCGCTGTGTCGGTAATGGGCTTTTTTGTTGCGCTTATTATGCTTTTCACGGCATCCATTGTGCCCGCAATAATAAAGAGCGAGGCGCAGGGCGAAAGGGAGGAAATTCCCGCATACGCAACGGTTACACAGACCGAGCCTGAAACAGAGCCCGAAACCGAGCCTGAAACCGAGGCACCGACAGAAACCGAGTCCGCCACAGAGGAGGAAACCGTACCTGCTGTTGACACCTCCAAGCTTAAGGTCGACAAAACTGTAACAGCTCCCGTAGCAACGGGTAATGCAAAGGTTGATGAGGATGCCGGTGCAAAAAAATCCAAGGACGCTTCAACCTCGTCATCAAATGCGCCTGCTGTTGCGGTAAACAATAACGAAATAAAAAATGCCGCTCAGGTACAGACTGTTAACAATGCAGGTGATGCCAACAGCATATTTGTTCCCAAACAGGGACTTAATGGGCTTAAAACCATAGAGGGCAATCTGTTTTATTTTGATGCCAACGGCAATCCGATTACAGGTCATCAGATTATAGGCGGAATAAGATACTATTTCAACAAATACGGAGCAAAGGCATCAAAAATCGGCATTGATGTTTCTTCATGGCAGAGCGACATAAACTGGTCTAAAGTAAAGGCTGCAGGTGTTGAATATGCCATACTCAGACTCGGGCTTCGTGGCTACGGCAGCGCAGGCAATATGCGTATTGACGCCAAATTTGAGCAGAATTACAAAAATGCAAAGGCTGCAGGCATTGATTTAGGCGTTTATTTTTACAGCCAGGCTACAACTGTTGATGAAGCTGTTCAGGAGGCGAGTCTTGTTGTTAACACCTTAAAGGGCAGAAGCTTGCAGTATCCTGTTTATTACGATACGGAATTTGCTTTAGGCGATAGAACAGGCAGAGCTGATAAGCTTTCTAAGCAGACCAGAACACAGTGTGCAATAGCATTCTGCGAAACGGTTAAAAAAGCAGGCTATAAGGTCGGCGTTTATGCAAGTAAATCCTTCTTTAACAGCGAGCTTGTATTTTCAAGCATTTCTAAATATGAAATCTGGGTTGCTCACTATACATCAAGTGTAACTACTTTCAGTCCTTACAGAATGTGGCAGTACACCTCAAGCGGCACTATCAACGGCATTTCGGGCAGAGTTGATGTCAATATTTCACTTTACGATTACAAGAACCGTACTGATATGTCAAATATAGGCAAAAATGTAATATTCATAACGGATGACAGTGAAAAGGAGCTCTTCAACAAGGCGGAGGCGGCTGTTGCAGCGCTTGAAGCAACGCCCAACGGGGAAAATCTTGCGGCGGCAGAATCGGCAGTTGCGGCTTTGCCAAACGAAAATATGCATAACAGATTCCTTGAAAGAATTGACAAGGTTAAAAAGGAACTTGAGGCAACAACTGTAACCGAGCCTGAAACACATGCAGAGCAAGAAAGTACAACTCAGCCTGCTCCTGGGCAGGAAGCTTCGACAACATCACCCGAAGCACAGAATTGAAAATAAAGCGGATGGTAAAGCAACCATCCGCTTTTTGTGTAAAACCCGTCAATCTCCGTTCATTGACTCGACAAGCTCGTTTTCTCTGAAAAGCAACGAAATACACCAGATTGCAGAAAGGGCGACCAGCGTATATATAATTCGGCTTAAAAGTGCGCCCTGACCGCCGAAAATCCATGCTACAAGGTCGAACTGGAAAAGTCCTATTGCACCCCAGTTGATTCCGCCGATGGCAAGTATAATTAACGCAATTCTGTCAAGCATTTTTTTCACTCCTTACATTTGTTTACCTTATTATTGACCTGAATTTTAAATTTATTCTGAATTATTAAAAAATGCCGAATAAAATCATAAGAATTGCAAATTTATAAATAAGAAAAAAAATCGTTGACAACTATTTACTTTTCTGTTAAAATATTTTTTGCCGCATATCAGGGGGCAGTATATCCTTTTATACTACAAGCGGTTTTCCCGCCCTCGATAGCGAGACTATATTAAGGTAGGTAAAAACATGTACGCAGTAATCGTTACAGGCGGTAAGCAGTACAAGGTAGAGAATGGCGACATCATCTATGTTGAGAAGCTTGACGCTGAGGACAATGCCGAAGTAACCTTTGACAAGGTGCTTGCAGTTGGTACTGACGACGGTATCAAGACAGGTGCTCCTTATGTTGAGGGCGCAGCTGTTAAGGCTAAGGTATTAAAGACAGGCAAGGCTAAAAAAGTAACAGTATTTACTTATAAGCCTAAGAAGAACGAAAAGCGCAAGATGGGTCATCGTCAGCCGTACACTAAGGTTGAGATTTCCGCTATTAACGCATAAGGTTCATGATTAACATCAGATTTCTCCGACAGGGTGAGGAGCTTGCAGGTTTTGTTGTAAGCGGTCATTCGGGCTTTGCGGAAACGGGCAGCGACATTGTCTGCGCTGCGGTTTCTTCAGCGGCTTATATGACGGCGAACACAATTACCGACATACTTATGTTAAAGCCTTCTCTCACAGAGCGTGACGGCTGTTTAAGCCTTCAGCTTTCGGCGGAGGAAATAAACAGGGCAGGGGATATTTTAAAAGGCTTTGAGCTTCATATGAAAGAGCTTGAAAAGCAGTATCCCGATTATATCAAACTTGAAAGAGGTGCTTAGTAATGCTTAAAATAAACATTCAGCTGTTCGCTCATAAAAAAGGTATGGGTTCTACAAAGAACGGCAGAGATTCAGAGTCAAAGCGTCTTGGCGTTAAGCGTGCTGACGGTCAGTTTGTTCCTGCAGGTAACATTCTTGTAAGACAGCGTGGTACTCACATTCATCCCGGTGAGAATGTAGGTAAGGGCTCAGACGATACTCTTTATGCTAAGATTGACGGCGTTGTTCGTTTCGAGAGATTCGGCAAGGACCGCAAAAAAGTAAGCGTTTACGCAGTAGAGCAGTAATTACGGCTTTTCCGGCGGCAGTACACTCTGCCGTCGGGAGCTTAACATTGAGGCGGTCAGATTTTTCTTGACAAAGCCTTTTTAATGTTGTATTATACTTTCACAACAAAGAAGAACCGACAGTTCTCACCTGTGAGCGTCAGTGAAACAGGTCAATACTTAAAGGGATTTTATCCCTCAGTGTTGAGTGTGGGCTGTCAGGCTCACGCTTTAATTTTTTATTAGGAGTGATTATTCATCGCTATCAAAGAAGTGCAACTCAATGAAGAAATCCGTGACAAAGAGGTCAGGTTAATTTCGGCTGAAGGCGAACAGTTGGGCATTATGTCCGCAAAAGACGCTCTCAAGCTTGCTGAAAAGAAAAACCTTGACTTAGTTAAAATTGCGCCTCAGGCGACACCGCCCGTGTGCAAAATTATGGATTACGGCAAATACAGGTTTGAGCAGACCAAAAAAGAGAAGGAAAACAAGAAAAACCAGCGTATCATAGAAACAAAGGAAATCAGACTTTCTCTTAATATTGACACGCATGATTTTGATACCAAGGCTAATCAGGCTATTAAATTCTTAAAGACAGGCCATAAGGTCAAGGTTTCAATCCGCTTCAGAGGCAGAGAGATGGCGCATCCTCAGCTTGGCGAGGAAACCATGAAGAAATTTGCAGAGGTTTGCAGTGAGTACTGCTCACTTGAAAAGCCTGCAAAGCTTGAGGGCAGACAGATGCTTATGTTCTTAGCCCCGTTGTCAACAAAGTAAATTATTCATCAGGAGGAAAATAAAATGCCTAAAATCAAAACACATTCAGGTGCAAAAAAACGCTTTAAGCTGTCAAAGAACGGCAAGCCGATCAGAGCACATGCTTACAAGTCACACATTCTTAATAAGAAGTCTACCAAGAGAAAAAGAAATCTTCGTAAGACAGCTGTTGCTGATGTTACAAACCAGAGACAGATCAAGCGTCTTATTCCTTATAAATAATTAAAACTGTTACAGCTGAGGCTGTATAACTACTATTTTTCGGAGGTAATATATAATGGCTCGTATTAAGGGTGCGATGATGACTCGCAAAAGAAGAAATAAAGTATTAAAGCTCGCTAAGGGCTACTATGGCTCAAAGGCAAGACTTTTCAAGACTGCCAAGCAGGCAGTTATGAAGTCAGGTAATTATGCATACATCGGCAGAAAGCAGAAGAAGAGAGATTTCAGAAGACTCTGGATCACAAGAATTTCAGCTGCTTGCAAGCTTAACGGTATGAATTACTCAACCTTCATTAACGGTCTTTCAAAGGCAGGCGTTGAATTAAACCGTAAAATGCTTTCAGAGATTGCAATTTCAGATCCTGCAGCATTTACAGCTCTTACAGAGCAGGCAAAAGCAGCACTTAAATAAGCTATAACCACGCCTGAAAATATAAAGGCGTGGTTACTTTTTGGTTGTGTTTTTATGAGCTACTCAGAGCTTTCAAGCAAAAGCAATGACAAAATTAAATATGTAAATAAGCTCGTTTCAAGCTCCCCGTTTCGCAGGCAGGAGGGATTGTTTGCAATCGAGGGAGCGAGACTGTGCGCTGACGCTTACAGAAGCGGCTATGAAATAAGCGAATGCTTTATAACACGCACAGCTATGTCAAAATATGCCGATGCCTTATCGGAGCTGCTTGCAGATGCAGGCGAGGTGTATTTGATTACCGACGGGATTTCCTCAAAGCTTTCGGATACTGTTAATTCCCAAGGCGTTTTTTGCGTTGTAAAAATGAAAGAGAGAATTACCGCAGAGGTAAAAGCAGATTTAAAATACATAGCTCTTGAGAATGTGCAGAATCCGCAAAATTTAGGTACAGTTGCACGCACGGCAGAGGCTCTGGGAATCAATGGCTTGATTTTAAGCGACGGGTGCGACATCTATAACCCCAAGGCGTTAAGAGCGTCTATGGGCAGCCTGTTGCGTATTCCCGTAATAAAAACCGACGACTTGTGCACAGTTTTAAAATCTGCCGCCGAAAAGGGTGTGCTGACCCTTGCTACAGTACCCGACAGCAGCGCCGAGGACATTACTGCGCTCGACTTTTCGGGCGGAGTTATAACAGTTATAGGCAACGAGGGCAACGGTGTAACCGAGCAGATTAAAAATTCCGTTAAGCACAAAGCTACAATCAGAATGAAGGGCGAGGCAGAATCCCTGAACGCCGCCTCCGCCGCCGTTATAGCTATGTGGGAAATGATGCGATGAAAAACTGTGAGTATTGGATCTGGCTTCAGCGGACCTTAGGCTGCGGCGCCGGAATTGATGACATTATAAACTATTACGGCTCAGCGAGAGATTTGTATCAGGCAGGCAAAAATGACTGGCTTGTGTCGGGTATCTTTACTGCTTCGCAGATTAAAAAGCTGTCGCAGTTCAGTCCTTCCGAGTCGGGCAAAATAATAAACGACTGTCAGCGCAATAATTGGGAGATAATAACTCCCGACGATGACTGCTATCCGCCGCTGCTTCGGCAGATTTGTGATTTCCCTGCGGTGCTGTATGCAGACGGCGATACCGATTTACTCTCAGATGAGCTGTTTATTGCCATGGTAGGCACACGCAACGCATCAACCTACGGCACAAGGGCTGCAACGGTTATAGCATATCAGCTTTCAAAGGCAGGCTTAACCGTAGTTTCGGGCGGTGCGCTCGGAATTGACAGCGCTTCTCATACGGGTGCGCTCAATGCCGATTGCAAGACGGTCTGTGTGCTTGGCTGCGGTCTGGGTACGGATTATTTGCATGAAAACGAGGCATTAAGACATGAAATTTGCCGCAGCGGTGTTATAATAACCGAGTACCCTCCGTTTACACCTGCATCACGCACAACATTTCCGAAGCGTAACCGCATAATTTCGGGCATGTCGCTTGGCACGGTAGTCATAGAGGCAGGGGAGCGAAGCGGCTCGCTTATTACGGCAAGAACGGCGACAGAGCAAAACAGAGATGTTTTTGCAGTGCCCGGCGATGTATTTGCAAGCTCCTTTAACGGTGCAAACAGACTTATAAGAGACGGCGCAAAGCCTGTTTTTACCGCAAGAGATATTATTGAAGAATATTATTACAATTACCCTGATAAGCTTGATATAGAGGGCAGTGATATTCCTCTTTCCAACGCTTTACAGCAAAACAGTATTCCTATGGGAAATGTGCAGTCGACGGCTGTAAAGCCCAAAGCGAAAAAATCAGAAAATAAACAAAAAGAAGAACCGAAACCCGTATTGAAGCCTATGCCCGAAACAGCAAGCACTAACGCAAGGGCAGTGTATGAGGCAATTACAGGCGAAACGGATTTTGATACAATAGCCGAAAAGACGGCGCTTCCCGTGCATGCCGTGCTTTCGGGCATTACAGAACTTGAAATGTATTCCTGCATCGAAACACTTGCAGGCAGAAAATATAAAAAATTATAAAAATAGGATGATAAATTATGTCAAATTTAGTAATTGTTGAGTCCCCGTCAAAAGCAAAAACCATACAGAAATATCTTGGCAAGGATTACAAGGTTGCCGCTTCCGTAGGTCATATCAGAGATTTGCCTGCGGCGAAGCTCAGCGTTGACATTAAAAATGATTTTGCCCCGAAATACGCAATAGTAAAGGGCAAGGAAAAGCTTGTCAAAGAGCTTAAGAATATGGTTTCTGATGCCGACAAGGTTTACCTCGCAACCGACCCGGACCGTGAGGGAGAAGCTATTTCATGGCATCTTGCAACTGTGCTTGACCTTGACATCAATGACAAAAACAGGGTTAAGTTCAATGAAATCAACAAAACAAGCGTTTTGCAGGGAATTAAAAACCCCGAAAAAATAGACCTTGATTTAGTTGACGCACAGCAGGCAAGAAGAATTCTTGACCGTATTGTCGGCTATAAATTAAGTCCGTTTGTTTCACAGAAAATAAGACGAGGTCTTTCAGCAGGCAGAGTGCAGTCTGTTGCCGTAAGACTTATTGTTGACAGGGAAGAGGAAATAAGAGCTTTCAATCCAGAGGAGTATTGGACAATAGACGCAAAGCTTATTGCCCCCTCATCAAAAAAGGCGTTTTCCGCAACACTTACTGCTGATGAAAACGGCAAGGTTAAAATTGAAAACAAGGCTCAGTCAGACGCTTATCTTAACCGTCTTGACGGCGCAGATTATATTGTCGATTCTGTTAAAAAGGGTACAAGAAAGCGCCAGCCTGCGCCGCCCTTTACAACATCCACGCTTCAGCAGGAGGCTTCCCGCAAGCTCGGCTTCCAGGGCAAACGCACTATGAAGGTTGCACAGGAGCTTTACGAAGGTATGGAGGTTAAGGGCGTAGGCACAACAGGTCTTATAACATATATGAGAACGGACTCTCTCAGAATTTCAGAGGAGTCAAGACAGTCAGGTAACGAGTACATCAGAAGCAATTTCGGTGAAAAGTACCTTCCCTCAAAGCCGAGATATTATAAGACCAAGGCATCTGCACAGGACGGACACGAGGCTATAAGACCTACTATTCCGACTCTTTCACCCGATGCTGTTAAGGACAGCCTTACTCAGGACCAGTATAAGCTTTACTCACTTATCTGGAAGCGCTTTATGGCAAGCCTTATGGCTGAGTGCGTTCAGGATACTGTTAAGGTTGAAATAAGCGCTGCAAAACCCGAGGACAGAGCAAACGGCAAGCATTGCATTTTCTCTGCAAGCGGTTACAGCATAAAGTTTGAAGGCTATACCCGTATTTATGAGGTAAGCACTGACGATGACGAAGAGGGCGAGAGCGTATTGCCCGAAATCAAGGACAATGACGCACTTAAGCTGAAGAGCCTTGACGGCAATCAGCACTTCACTCAGCCGCCTGCAAGATACACCGAAGCTTCGCTTATCAAGGAGCTTGAGGAAACGGGTGTCGGCAGACCGAGTACTTATGTTTCAATAGTTTCAACAATTCTTGCCCGTGAGTATGTGGTAAGAGATAAAAAGCAATTAAAGCCAACAGAGCTTGGCGAAGCTGTTGTAGGATTGCTTAAAAAGCAATTCCCCAATATTGTAAATGTTAAATTTACCGCCAATATGGAATCCGATCTTGATAAGGTTGAAAACGGCGAAGTTGATTATATCGCCATGCTTCACACCTTCTATGACGGATTTGAAAACACGCTTCAGAAGGCAAAGGATGATATGAGCGGCGTTAAAATTCAGCTTCAGGAGGATGTTACCGATATTCCCTGTGAAAAGTGCGGCAGAATGATGGTTGTCAAGGTAGGTCGTTTCGGCAAATTCCTTGCATGCCCCGGATACCCCGAGTGCAAGAACACAAAGCCGTTTGTAGTTCAGACCAATGCAAAATGCCCCGTTTGCGGCGGCAAGGTAATTGAAAAGAAATCAAAGAAGGGCTATACCTTCTACGGTTGCGATAATTACCCCGAATGTAACTTTATGACATGGGATAAACCGACTGATGAAATCTGCCCAGATTGCGGCAAATCACTGTTTAAGAGAAAGGGCGGCCTGCTTGTTTGTCTTAATGAGGGTTGCGGCTACGAGAAAAAGGCAGAGAGAAAGAAAAGAACTAAAAAAGAGGACTAATTAAATGAAAGCAGCAGTTATCGGAGCAGGGCTTGCAGGCTGTGAAGCGGCTTGGCAGTTAAGCATTGCAGGTATTGCGGTTGATTTGTATGAGCAAAAACCGCAAAAGCATTCGCCTGCCCATAAATCCGACAATTTTGCAGAATTAGTATGTTCAAATTCACTGAAGGCGGAGCGTTTAAACTCCGCCGCAGGTCTTTTAAAGAGCGAAATGCTGAAGTTCGGCTCTGTCTGCGTGAATGCCGCAAAAAAGACAGCTGTTCCCGCAGGCGGTGCGCTTGCAGTCGACAGGGAGCTTTTCTCTGCTCTTGTAACTGAAAATATTAAAGCCTGCGAGAATATAACGGTCATCAACCAAGAAGTAACAGAGCTGCCCGAAGCGGATGCCGTTATTATTGCGGCAGGGCCGCTTGCAAGCGAAGGACTTTCGGAAACTATCGGCAAAATGTGCGGTCAGTCGCTCTCGTTTTTTGATGCGGCTGCGCCTATTGTTTCAGCCGACAGTATTGATATGGAATATGCCTTTACGCAGTCCCGTTATGACAGGGGCGGCGAGGACGATTATATAAACTGCCCTATGGACAAGGAGCAGTACGAAGCATTTTATGAGGCTATTATAAATGCCGAGTCAGCGCCCGTACACAGCTTCGACAAAAAGAAGGATGTCTATGAGGGCTGTATGCCCATTGAGGTTCTGGCTTCAAGGGGTAAGGACACCATGCGTTACGGTCCTTTAAAGCCCGTAGGACTTATTAACCCGAAAACAGGGCACAGACCGTGGGCAAATCTTCAGCTTCGCAAGGAAAATGCACAGGGTACTATGTATAATCTTGTAGGCTTTCAGACGAATTTAAAATTCGGCGAGCAGAAAAGAGTTTTTTCAATGTTTCCTGCGCTTCACGATGCGGAATTTCTGCGTTACGGCGTTATGCACAGAAACACCTTTATAAATTCGCCCAAGCTTCTGAATTCCGATTTCAGCATGCGTGAAAATCCAAATATTTTCTTTGCAGGTCAGATTACGGGTGTTGAGGGCTATATGGAGTCGGCGTCCGCAGGTATACTTGCAGGACTTAACTGTGCAAGGCGCTTGAAAGGACTTGAAACCTTAACTCTGCCCGAGGACACAATGATGGGAGCGCTCTCCCGTTACATAAGCGACGAAGCAGTTGCCGATTTCCAGCCTATGGGCGCAAATTTCGGCGTTTTACCTCCTCTTGAGGAGAAAATCAGAGATAAATCCGAACGCTATATGACGCTTGCAAAAAGGGCAATAGCTTCGCTTGAGAAGTTTATCGGAGATAATAATTTATGAAAATAATAGTTGACGCTTTCGGCGGCGATAATGCGCCGCTTGAAATAATTAAAGGCTGTATTGAAGCTAAAAATGAATATGGTACTGATATAATTTTAACAGGCAGTAAAGCCGAGATTGAAAAGTGTGCAAGGGAGAATTCACTTGACATTTCCGGTTTTGAAATCAAGGACGCTGACGGTGTTTTCAGTATGACAGCACCGCCTACCGAGATATTGAAATCTGGCAGAAAAACCTCACTCGGCGTTGCAATGGACGCTTTGGCTTCGGGCGAGGGCGACGCACTTGTGTCAGCAGGCAGTACGGGCGCAGTGCTTGTAGGCGGCACTCTTATTGTAAAGCGTATAAAGGGCATAAGACGCCCTGCTTTAGCGGCTGTTATGCCTTCTTCGGACAAGCCGTTTATGCTGCTTGACTCGGGCGCAAACGCAGAGTGCACAAGCGAAATGCTCTGTCAGTTTGCAGAGCTTGGAAGCCTTTATATGCAGAAGGTTATGGAAACAGAAAATCCCGAGGTGGCTCTTGCCAATATAGGCACAGAGGAAACCAAGGGCACACCGTTGCTTCAGGAAACATACAAATTGCTTGAAAACAATAAAAAAATCAATTTTACAGGCAACATTGAGGCAAGGGACATAGCCTTCGGTAAGGCTGATGTTGTTGTCGCAGACGGCTTTACAGGCAATGTTATAATTAAAATGTACGAGGGCGTTGCAAAATCCCTGACAAATCAGATTAAAGCCGTATTTATGAAAAACACCCTTTCAAAGCTTTCATACCTCGGTGTGAAATCGGGTATGGACGAATTCAAGGAAAAAATGAATTACAAAAAATACGGCGGAGCACCGCTTGTAGGCGTGCAGAAATGCGTTATCAAGGCGCACGGCTCCTCTGACGCATATGCGTTTAAAAATGCCATAAATCAGGCTGTTAAATTTGTTGACAGCGGCTTTATTGATATTATTACAGACTCGTTAAAGGAGGAAAAACGGAAATGACAGGCTTGGAAAGCAGAATAGGTTACAGCTTTAAAAACAGACAGCTTTTAGAGCGTGCTTTGACACATTCCTCCTTTGCAAACGAGCACGGTCAGACGCATAAGGACAACGAAAGACTTGAATTTCTGGGCGACTCGGTTTTAGGCTTTATAACCGCCGAATATCTTTTTAAAAATCATTCAAATCTTCCCGAGGGTGAGCTTACAAGACTACGTGCCTATGCCGTTTGTGAAAAATCGCTTTTTGAATTTGCAAAGCAGATAGATTTAGGCTCGTACATCCTTTTAAGTCACGGCGAGGACAAAACGGGCGGCAGACAGAGAGCGTCAGTGCTTTCAGACGCATTTGAAGCTCTGATTGCCGCAATCTATCTTGACAGCGGAATTGAGCAGGCTAAAAAATTTGTTCTCGGTTTTATTGCCGACTATGTTGAAAAACAGCCGAGCTTCAAGGATTACAAGACCATGCTTCAGGAGGTTATTCAGCGTAACGCAGGCGAAAAGCTTGAATATGTGCTTGTAAGCGAAACAGGACCCGACCACGATAAGCACTTTGAGGTTGAAGCGCATCTTAATTCCAATGTTATAGGCAGGGGAGTCGCAGGCTCAAAGAAAAAAGCCGAGCAGGCGGCGGCGAAGCAGGCTCTGGAGCTGATGGGACTGTGAAGCACGCAAATGTAGCGTTATTTGTAACGCATATGGGTTGTCCTCATCAGTGCAGCTTCTGCAATCAAAAAACTATTTCAGGCTCGTTGAAGCCGCTTGAATTAGATGACATTGACGAAGCCTGTAAAACTGCTGTGTCAAGCGGTAAAACAAGCAGGGAAAGCTCTGAAATTGCATTTTTCGGCGGCAGCTTTACCGCTATTGACGAGGACTATATGATAAGCCTTTTAGACAGGGCAAAGCAGTATATTGACAAAGGTTTTTTCAAGGGTGTGCGGATTTCCACACGCCCTGATTGTATAAATAAGCACAAGCTTGAAATTCTTAAAAAATACGGTGTAACGGCTATTGAATTGGGCGCACAGAGTATGGTAAATTCCGTTTTAGCCTTAAACGAGCGTGGGCACACCGCAGAGGATGTTGTAAATGCGTCAGAGCTTATAAAGGAATACGGCTTTGAATTAGGCTTGCAGATGATGACAGGACTCTATGGCTCTGATGACGAAAAGGACATTTTTACCGCAAACGAGCTTATAAAGCTCTCGCCTGCAACTGTAAGAATTTACCCCACCATCGTGCTTGAGGGGACTAAACTTGCAGATTACCTCAAAGACGGAAAATATGAAGCACAAAGCCTTGAAAATGCAACAGAGCTTTGTGCAAAGCTTCTTTTGATGTTTCACGAAAACGGCATAAAGGTTATAAGACTCGGGCTTCATTCGGGCGGAAATGTCTGCGAGGGCTACATAGCAGGCGCATATCACCCCGCATTTCGTGAGCTTTGCGAGGGCAGAATTTACCTTGAAAAAATGCTCGGCGCACTCAAAAATCAGGACAAATCAAAGCGGTATTTGATTGAGGCGGCAAAATCCTCTGTTTCAAAGGCAAAAGGTCAGTCAAAAATAAATGAAAAAACATTGAAAAATCAAGGCTATTATTGTATAATAAAGGGTAACGATTTTCTTAAAGATTACGAAATAAGTGTGAAGGAATTTTAGTATGTTTTTAAAAGCGCTGGAAATGCAGGGATTTAAATCCTTCCCTGACAAAACGGTACTTGAATTTAATAAGGGCATTACAGCTGTTGTCGGACCTAACGGCAGCGGTAAAAGTAATATATCCGACGCTGTGAGATGGGTATTGGGCGAGCAGTCGACCAAAAATCTCCGTGGCTCTAAGATGGAGGATGTTATCTTTGACGGCACCGACATCCGAAAGGCAAAGGGCTTTGCCGAGGTTACTCTGCGCCTTGACAATAAGGACAGGGCGCTTCAGAATGACAGCGACGAGGTTTCAATTACACGCCGCTATTACCGCTCGGGCGACAGCGAGTACCTCATAAACGGCGAAAGCTCCCGACTTCGTGACATCAACGAGCTGTTTATGGACACAGGTCTCGGCAGAGACGGTTATTCAATAGTCGGTCAGGGCAAAATTGCCGATATGGTTTCGTCAAAAACAGGCGAGAGAAGAGATATGCTCGAGGAGGCGGCGGGAATTTCACATTTCCGTTACCGCAGGGCAGACGCTACAAAAAGACTTAATCAGGCGGAGGAAAATCTTGTCCGCCTGCGTGATATTTTAACAGAGCTGGAGTCAAGAATCGGACCTCTCAAAACACAGAGCGAGAAAGCGCAGAAATTCATTGTGCTTGCAGATGAGAGAAAAAATCTTGAAATAGGCATCTGGCTTAATACCATTGACAAAACCAACGAAAGACTTCGTGAGCAGGAGCACAAAATTTCAACTGCAGAGGTAAATTACAAGCAGGCTGAAGAGGAATTGGCTTCTATCGAGGAAAAAATTGACGCCGCTTCTCAGGGCGTAAGAGATATAAATATTCAGATTGAAGAGATAAGAGGCAAATCCTCTGTCTCAGACGAGCAGATTGCGGCTCTTGAAACTCAGGTAAGGGTTGACGAGGCTTCGATTGAGCACAATAACGAAACGATTGAAAGACTTAATAAGGACAAGGCTGACGAAAACGAAACTGAGCAGCACCTCGACGAAAGAATAAAGGAAGCTCAGAGCAATATTGAAAATGCAAATAAACAGATAGCCGACCTGCAAAAACAGCTTGACGAGCTTTCACGGCAGGAGGAAAGCTTCAATTTAAGCAATGCCGAGTATTCGGGCAAGGCTGAGGAGCTTTCGTCAAAGCTTTCGGCTTATTCGGTTGAACTTGCCGACAGCAGAGTTGTTGCAGAAACCGCAAGCTCATCTGTTGATGAAATCAATACAAGAATTACCGCCATTGACGAAACTCTGGGCGGCAGACAGGAAAATTACCTTAAATTCAAAGAAAACAAGGACAATGCACAAAAGGCTCTTGACAGCTGTCTTGAGGAAATTCAGAGCATTACAAATTCAATAGACGGCTATACAATGCGCTTTGAATCCCGTGGCAAAAAGGCGGAAGCCTGCGAAGCGTCATTGGCAGAGAAAAAGAGAGAGTACGAAAAGTCAGAGGACAGAGTAAGAATTCTTCAGGACCTCGAAAAGAGTATGGAGGGCTACGGCGGCGCAGTCAAGTCTGTTATGAATGAGGCTAAAAGAGGCGCTTTGCGTGGCATCTGCGGTCCTGTTTCACAGCTTATAACCGTAGCAGACAAGTACTCGCTTGCTATTGAAACCGCTTTGGGTGCGGCTGTTCAGAACATAGTTGTCGAAAACGAAAATGACGCTAAAAGAGCTATTGAGCATCTGAAAAACGCAAGAGCAGGCAGAGCGACATTTTTGCCCATAACAGCTATCAAGGGCAGGGAGATTGCTGAAAAAGGACTTGACGACCAGTTCGGCTTTGTAAATATTGCAAGCGAGCTTGTAAAAAGCGACAAAAAGTACTCTGAGATTATTAAATCCCTGCTTGCAAGAACGGTTGTCTGCGACGATATGGACTGTGCAATTTCCATTGCCAAAAAATATAACTACCGTTTCAAGGTGGTAACACTTGACGGTCAGGTTGTAAATGCAGGCGGTTCAATGACAGGCGGTTCAAGAACGCAGAACGCAGGTATTTTAAGCCGTGGCAACGAGATTGAAAAGCTTCAGAAGGGCTTGGAGTCAATCAAAAATGAAATCGCCGTTCTGGAGGCTGATTTCAAACAGCTTTCAGAGGACAAGGCGGCGGCATTCGCCGAGCTTGAAGGCGCTCAGGGCGATTTGCTTCGTCAGAATGAAGAAAAAATCAGACTTGAGGGCGAGCTGAAATTAGCTAACGAACAGCTTGATACGGTATCGGGTACGGTCAAAGAGCTGTCAGAGGAAAAGGAAACCTTACTTAAAAGAATTGAAACTATAAACGAAAACGCCAAAAATGCGGTTGTCAGAGTTGAAGAGTTAAACGGCTTAATCAAGACAACAGAGCAGGAGCTTGAAAAGCTGACAGGCGACAGGGAAAGCCTGTTAAGCTCCCGTGAGGAGCTTTCAAAGAAGGCGTCAGAGTTAAGCCTTCAGGTGCTTTCATTCAACAAGGACATTGAAACCAACGAGGACACGCTTCGCCACCTTGAATTGAGAAAGCAGGGGCATACCGACAAGGCAGATGTGCTTGATTCTGAAATTGCAGAGCTTAAAGAAAAGAATGAACAGCGCTTAAAGGACATTGAGGCTTTGAAGCTTACAATAGAAGAGCTTAAAGAGAATTCAGCTTCATCAAGAAAAGAAATCGATTTACTCATAGAAAAGAGAGACGATTTTGAAAAGCAGCAGAATGATTTAAGACTTTTAGAGCGTTCAAAGACAACCGAGCGAGAGCAGTTAGGCAGTGAGCTTGCAAGACTGGAAGAAAAGAAAATTTCAATGCGCACACAGTATGATGAGCTTTCTGCAAAGCTTTATGACGAATATCAGCTCACACGCCGTGAGGCTGCGGCTCTCGATATTCAGATTGAGGATTACACTCAGGCATCAAAACGCCTGACAGAGCTTAAAAACCAGATAAGAGCTTTAGGCTCAGTAAATGTTTCGGCAATCGACGAGTACAAAGAGGTTTCCGAGCGTTACGAGTTTATGAGTGAGCAGATAAGCGATGTCGAAAAATCCAAGGCAGAGCTTACAAAGCTTATTTATGAGTTAACGGGTAAAATGGCGGCTCAGTTCAGAGAGAGCTTCAACAAAATCAACAACTGCTTCGGCGAAACCTTCCGTGAGCTTTTCGGCGGCGGCAGAGCTGAATTAAAACTTGAAAATGAGCTTGACATACTTGAGTGTAACATTGAAATCAAGGTTCAGCCTCCGGGCAAAAATGTTAAAAACATTGACCTTCTTTCAGGCGGTGAAAAGGCTATTTCGGCTATTGCGCTTCTGTTTGCAATTCTTAAGGTTACGCCTGCTCCGTTCTGTATTTTTGACGAGGTCGAAGCGGCTCTTGACGATGTAAATGTTACAAGATATGCAAACTATGTCAGACGCATGACCAAAAACACGCAGTTCATCCTCATTTCTCACAGAAGAGGCACTATGGAGGAGGCTGATGTCCTTTACGGCGTAACAATGCAGGAAAAGGGCGTTTCAAAGCTGCTTGAGTTAAAGACTGCCGAAATGGCAAAGAAATTAGGCTTAGCATAACTGTTGAAAGGAAAACACAATGGGACTTTTCAGTAAAATAAATTTCGGTCTTACCAAAACAAGAAATAAGATGTCGGGCGCTATTGACGATTTGTTCGACTCAGCAGAGGAGATTACCGACGACCTCTACGCTGAACTGGAGGAAATACTCGTTATGGCAGATGTCGGCATGGTAACAGCCGTTGACATAACAGAAAAATTAAAACAGAGCGTTGCCGACAAAAAGCTTAAAAAGTCAGAGGACATCAAGGCAGAGATGAAAAACATCGTAGCCGAGCTTCTTTACGGCGGCGAGGATATGGGACTTATCACACAGCCTTCCGTAATTCTTGTCATAGGCGTTAACGGCGTGGGCAAAACCACAACTATCGGCAAGCTTGCCGCTATGTATAAGGCGCAGGGCAAAAAGGTGCTTTTGGGCGCAGCAGACACCTTCCGTGCCGCCGCCATCGATCAGCTTCAGATTTGGGCTGACCGCTCGGGCGTTGACATTGTAAAGCATGCCGAGGGCGCAGACCCTGCCGCAGTTGTATTCGACACGGTTAATGCCGCCAAGGCAAGAAATACCGACATTGTTATAATTGACACTGCAGGCAGACTTCATAACAAGAAAAATCTTATGGACGAGCTTGCAAAGATATACAGAGTTATTGACCGTGAGCTTCCGTACTCTGACCGTGAGGTGCTTTTAGTGCTTGACGCTACCACGGGGCAGAATGCAGTTAATCAGGCAAGGGAATTCAAGGCTGTTGCCGATATTACGGGCATTGTGCTTACAAAGCTTGACGGTACTGCAAGGGGCGGCGTTGTGCTTGCAATCAAGCACGAGCTTGGAATACCCGTTAAATTCATAGGCGTAGGCGAGCAGATTGACGACTTACAGCCGTTCAGTCCTCAGGCATTTGCAGACGGCTTGTTCCAAAAGATAGAATACGAAGAGGAGGACGAAAATGAAACTGAAAAAATTACTCAAAACATCCTGGGCGACATACGAAGCACTGACGATGGATACAAAGGAAGCGACCTCGAAAATAAAGAGCCTTCCGAAAAGGTTTCGTCCTCATTTGAAGAAGCGGAAGAATTCAAGCAGGCAGTCGCAGAAGTCGTCGAGGATTTCCTCGCTGCCGCAGATGAAGGCGGAGTTTCGGAATTACAACCGCAAGAGGAGATAACCGAAACGGAGCCGACTGAAGCCTCTGAAGAAACAGCTGAAGCAGAAGAAACAGCTGAAGCAGATAATTCCGCAGAAGCACAGGAAGAGCCAAAGGAAGAAAAGAAGGAAAAGAGGAAATTCTTTGGATTTTTTAATCGCAACTCATAATATGAAAAAGCAGGCGGAGCTTGAAAGAATTTTAAAGCCGCTTGACATAAATGTTAAAACAGCCGAAATGGCAGGCATTACACTTACCGATGTTGAGGAAACAGGCACAACCTTTGAGGAAAATGCCTTTCTCAAAGCCGACAGCGGCTGTAAGGAGTCGGGTATGGTCTGCGTTGCAGACGATTCGGGACTTATGGTAGATTACCTTGACGGTGCGCCGGGCGTGTATTCAGCCCGTTTTGCAGGTGAGCACGGCAATGACGAAAAAAATATTGAAAAGCTGCTTGAAGAGTTAAAGGATGTCCCGAAAGAAAAAAGAACAGCTAAATTCGTAAGCGCAGTTTGCTGCTGTTTTCCCGACGGCAGACACTTTACCGTAAGGGGCGAGTGTCACGGCATTATAGCCTTCGAAAAGCACGGTAACGGCGGCTTCGGTTATGACCCCGTATTTCTTGTAGGCGACAAGACCTTCGGCGAATTAAATGCCGAGGAAAAGGACAAATTAAGCCACAGAGGCAATGCCCTGCGCAAATTTGTTGAGGAATTACCGAAATATCTGTAAATTTGTAGGGGCGATTCACGAATCGCCCGTCAATCAAAATAACATTAACGAAAGTTGAGAATAATATGACAAGCAAAGAAAGAGCAAAATTAAGAGGTCAGGCAAATTCCCTTGAAGCTCTGTTTCAGGTAGGCAAGGGCGGTATATCCGACACGCTTATAAAGCAGACCGACGACGCACTTACTGCAAGGGAGCTTATTAAGCTCAAGGTGCTTCGTGAGACCTGCCCCGACACACCCAGAGAGGCTGCCGAGGCTCTGGCAAAGGCAACAAACAGCGAGGTTGTTTCGGTTATAGGCGGAGTTATGATACTTTACCGCTACTCCGAGAAGCTTCACGAGAAAAAGCCTGTGAAAAAATAAAAGGTGATACTATGAAAATCGGAATTTTCGGCGGCACCTTTAATCCTCCCCACAAGGGGCACATAAGACTTGTAAAGGAATTTACAAAAAGTCTGTCGCTTGATAAGGTTTTTATAATTCCCGACAAGCGTCCCGTGCATAAGACCTGGGAGGATCTGGTAATTGACGATATGCGCTATGAAATGTGCTGTCTTGCGTTTAAAGAGCCTGAGTATGAGGTCAGCCGAATGGAAATCGACCGCTATTCAGACAGCTACACCGTTTATACGCTTATGCAGTTAAAGGAACAGTATCCCGACGGCGAGTTTTATCTTATAATCGGGTCTGATATGTTTCTGTGCTTTCACAAGTGGTATAAGCATCAAATTATTATGGACAACTGTACGCTGTGTGTGGCTTCACGGGATGACGAGGACAGTATCTATGCGCTTCGCAGTTATGCGTTTTCGCAATTCAGGATTTATATAAAAGAGCTTGAGGGCAGGGGAATAATCATTTCGCCTATGAAGCCGTTTAAGGCAAGCTCGTCTGAAATCAGAAGTATTATAAAAAGCGGAAACGATGCAAGCGAATTTTTAACCGCCGAGGTTTACGATTATATTAAAAAAAGAGGACTTTATGGATACGGGAAGAAATAAGGAATTTGTTGAGGAAATAAAAAAGAAGCTCAGCGAATACCGTTTTTACCACTCATTAAATGTTGCCGATGAGGCAAAAAGACTTGCGCTGAAGTACGGCGCAGACCCCGAAAAAGCTTATACTGCAGGGCTTGTGCATGATATTATGAAAGACACGCCAAAAAACGAACAGTTAAAGCTTTTTGAAAAATATAATATAAAGCTTACGCCCGTTGAGCTTGAAAGCCCTAAAACATGGCATGCTATGAGCGGCGAAGCGTACCTTCGCAACGAATTAAATGTAACCGATGAGGAAATACTCAAAGCAGTCCGTTATCACACAACGGCAAGGGCGGGAATGAGCCTTCTTGAAAAGGTTTTATATATTGCAGATTACACCTCGGCAGAACGGAATTATGACGATGTAGATGTTATGAGGGAAAAGGCTGACCGAAGCTTAGAGGAAGCAATGCTCTACGGCTTGCAGTTCACAATTAACGAAATGGTAGCTGAGGGCAGGGCAGTACACCCCGACAGCATACACGCATATAACGAGGTTGCAATTTCAGAAAATAAAGTGAGAAAGGAAGTTAAATAATGCTCACACAGGAAATACTTGAAAATTCAGTAAAAATACTTGATAACAAAAAGGCAATGGACATCAAAGCGCTTAAAATTACAGACCTTACAAGCGTTGCAGATTATTTTGTTATAGTAAACGGCACATCCACAACACATATCAAGGCGCTTGCAGAGGAGCTTGAGGATCAGCTTGCCGCACTCGGTCAGGAGCCAAAGCACATTGAGGGCAGGGCAACAGGCTGGATTTTGCTTGACTACGGCAATGTGGTTGTTCACATTTTCACACCCGATCAGAGAGAAGTGTTCAATCTTGAAAAGCTCTGGCAGGATGCCGAAGAGGTTGACATATCGGCTTGGGTAACCGAGTAAATATTAAGTAGATAAAAATTAACTATTCATATACAGAGGAAGATGATTATGGATTACGATTTCAGAAAAGTTGAACAAAAATGGCAGGACAAATGGGAAGAGGCAGGTGTATTTCACGCTGTTGACAATTCAGACAAAGAGAAATTTTACGCTCTTGTTGAATTTCCTTATCCTTCAGGCGCAGGTATGCATGTTGGTCATATCAAGGCTTATTCGGGACTTGAGGTTGTTACCCGAAAGAGAAGACTTCAGGGACAGAATGTACTTTTCCCGATAGGCTTTGACGCTTACGGTCTGCCGACAGAAAACTATGCAATAAAAACAGGTATTCATCCCCGTAAGGTCACGGATATGAATATCGAAAAATTCACATCTCAGCTTAAAAGGGTAGGCTTCTCATTTGACTGGACAAGAGTAATTGACACCACCGAGGAAGGTTACTACAAGTGGACTCAGTGGATTTTCCTTAAAATGTTCGAGCACGGTCTTGCTTTCAGAGACAAGACTCTTGTTAACTACTGTCCTTCCTGCAAGGTTGTTCTTTCAAATGAGGACTCGCAGGGCGGCAAGTGCGACATCTGCCACTCCGATGTTGTTCAGAAATCAAAGGATGTATGGTATCTGCGCATTACGGAGTATGCCGACAAGCTCCTTGAAGGTCTTGAAGAGGTTGACTACCTTCCCAATGTCAAGCTTCAGCAGATTAACTGGATTGGTAAATCAAGAGGCGCATTTGTCAATTTCTCAATTAACGGAATTGACGATAAGCTCCGTATATATACCACAAGACCCGACACACTTTTCGGCGTAACATTTATGGTTATAGCTCCCGAGCATCCGCTTATTGACAAGTACGCTGACAAAATCGGCAATATGGCTGAAATCGAAGCCTACCGTGCAGAATGCGCCAAGAAAACCGAATTCGAGCGCACACAGCTTGTCAAGGACAAGACAGGTGTAAGAATTGAAGGACTTACTGCTAAAAACCCAGTAAACAATACAGATATTCCCGTTTACATATCAGACTATGTTATGATGGGCTACGGCACGGGCGCTATTATGGCTGTTCCTGCTCATGACCAGAGAGACTATGAGTTTGCAAAGAAATTCGGCATTGATATTATTGAGGTTATCAAGGGCGGCGACATCTCTGTTGAAGCTTATACAGGCGACGGAGAAATGGTAAATTCAGGCTTCCTCAACGGTATGGATAACAAGAAGGATTCTATCGCAAAAATGATAGATTTCTTACAGGAAAAAGGCATAGGCGAGGGCGGCGTTCAGTACAAGATGAAGGACTGGGCATTCAACCGTCAGCGTTACTGGGGCGAGCCTATTCCGATAGTGCATTGCCCGAATTGCGGACTTGTTGCAGTACCCTATGACGAGCTTCCGCTTAAATTACCGCAGGTTGAGAATTTTGAGCCCGGTCAGGACGGCGAAAGTCCGCTTGCAAAGATTGACTCCTTTGTAAACTGCAAGTGCCCGAAATGCGGCGGCGATGCAAAGAGAGAAACTGACACCATGCCTCAGTGGGCAGGTTCAAGCTGGTATTTCCTGCGTTACATTGACCCGCACAATGACAAGGCGCTTGCCGATATGGACAAATTAAAATACTGGGGACCTGTTGACTGGTACAACGGCGGTATGGAGCATGTTACAAGACATATGATTTACTCCCGTTTCTGGCACCGTTTCCTTTATGATATTGGCGTTGTTCCGTTTAAGGAGCCTTATCTCAAGCGTACCGCACAGGGACTTATTTTAGGACCGGACGGCGTTAAAATGAGCAAATCAAGAGGCAATG
>ONBD01000086.1 GCA_900315985.1 uncultured Eubacteriales bacterium
GCATCTTTTGAATATATTCCACCAATCTTATTTTCTGATGGAAAGGCGGTCAGATAATGTCAGACAAAACATATCTCGACAGAGAGGATTATGAGGAGCCCAGATGCGTTTTGTGTATGGATGCGCACAAAAAGGATGAGGAAAAGGTTACAAGAATTGACGCAGGCAGAATGTTAAAAAAGCTTGACGAGTATTTTTCATATAACGACTATGAAAGCGCAGAAAGGCATTTGAAATTCTGGCTTACCGAAGCTCAGTTCGGGCACGACAAAGAGGGCGAGCTTTTAATAAGAAACGAACAGATGGGTCTTTTCCGTAAAATCGGCAAAAAGGAAGAGGCTTACGCAAGTCTTGAAAGGGCTGTATCTCTTCTTGACGAAATAGGTCTTGAGGGTACAGAAATTTACGGCACTACCTTTTTAAATGCCGCTACCGTGTTAAAGACCTTCAGCGAGTCCGAAAAGGCTCTTGAATACTATAAAAAAGCTGAAAAGGCATACGAAAAAAGACTTGAAAAGGATGACGCAAAGTTCGCAGGTCTTTACAATAATATGGGGCTTGCGCTTGCTGATTTAAAGCGTTTTGACGAGGCTATGGACTGCTATAACAGGGCAAAGGGTATTATGTCAAAAATCCCCGGCGGCAAGCTTGACGAGGCTATTACATATCTTAATATGGCAGACCTTTACAGAGAGAGGGACGGCTTTGACGGCGGCGCAGAAAGCATTGCCGAATGTGTTGACAAAGCGCAGGAGCTTATCAATGACGAAAAGCTTGAAAGAAACGGATATTATGCTTTTGTGTGCGAAAAATGTGCGCCGAGCTTTTTGTATTACGGTTATTTTGCATTTGCAGAGGAATTAAAGGAAAGGGCGAAAAGTATATATGAAAGGGCTTGAAATTGCAAAAAGCTTTTATGAAGAGTACGGCAAAGCTATGCTTCACGAGCAGTTTCCCGAATACGAAGGTCTGATTGCAGTCGGTCTTGTCGGAAGCGGCTCGGAGTGCTTCGGCTTTGACGACGAAATCTCCCGTGACCATGATTTTGAAGCAGGCTTTTGTCTGTTTATTCCCGATGAGGATGTTATTGACAGACAGACGGCTTTTCAGTTGGAAAGAGCATATTCAAAGCTCCCGAAGGAATATATGGGCTTAAAGCGCAGTATTTTAAGTCCTGTCGGAAGCAACCGCCACGGCGTTATAAGGATGAGCGACTTTTACACTCAAAAGGTTGGAAGCGCAAACGGTGATTTAACCGTATCGCAATGGCTTACCACACCCGAGTTTTATCTTGCCGAGGCTACAAACGGCGAGGTGTTCCGTGACGACTGCGGTGCATTTACGCTTATAAGAAATAAGCTTTTGAATATGCCTGAGGATATAAGGCTCAAAAAGCTTGCAGGCAATCTGCTTTTAATGGCGCAGTCGGGGCAGTATAATTTTAAGCGCTGTCTTGACCATGGCGAATCTGCGGCGGCACAGCTTGCCGTAAACGAATTTGTCGGCAGCGCAATGAAAACCGTATTTTTACTCAATAAAAAATATATGCCTTATTACAAATGGAGCTTCAGAGCGTTAAGAGGGCTTGAAAGGCTCGGTAATTTAGCCGACAGCTTTGAATTCTTACTGACAAGCGCAAACGATAATGAAACTGCAGAAACCAAGTATTTTATTATTGAAGATATAGCATCAATGGTAATTGCAGAGCTTCAGAATGACGAAATTACAAAGGCTGTCTGCGGCGACCTTGAAAAGCACGCTTATTCTGTTAATGACTTTATTAAGGACAGCGACATAAGAAATCTCAATGTGCTCAGCGCAGTATAAAACGGACAATAGAAAACACAGGGCAATTATTTGTCTGTTTTTTAATAATTCCCTTGATTTTTGCAGTAAAATGCAATATATTTATGTATGTAATATTTTTTTCTATGGAGGTAGGATAAATGAACGAAGAAAACAAAAAGTATTACGACGCCGCTAATGAAATAGTTAACGACGCCGCACACAAAATAGGCTCACGCCTTCCTGGTTCTGAGGGCGAGAGAAAGTTTCACGACTATATGGCTGACAAGCTTCGTGAAATAGGCATTAAGCCTGTTAAAGAGGAGTTTGCGGTTTCCCCGAGAGCTGGCATAGGCGGTTTGCCTTATGCAGGCTACTTCGGCGTAATTATGAGCATACTTGTTTACTTTGCGCTTAACAATCAGTTCCTCTGGTTCTTAATGGCTTTTGCAGGTCTTATATTCGTTTTCTGGCTTGTTTCAAGCTGTTTCCTTTACAGAACATGGTTTGATATGTTCTTCCCGCAGAAGATTTCACAGAACACATACGGTGAGCTTCTTCCCGAAGACGGCAACTATGATTACACAATAGTTCTTTCGGGTCATACCGACACAAGCTGGACCTGGAGACATTCGGAACATTCATACAGACATAAAGATAAGCCTATTAAGGGCATCATTGCAACCTACGGTAAGGTTGGCTTCGGTGCAGTCTGCGTTTTCCTTATTGTCGGCATTTCAATCGCTATGGCAATCATTTACGGTACACAGCGTTTTGCAATTACACTCGGTCTTGACGAGTCGGGTTATTCGTTCACTTCCGAATGGGCATATAATTTATACAACTGGGGACATGCAATTACAGAGAGAGCGTCATTTAAAGTGTTCAGCGTAATTCTTTATGTTCTTCCCATTATCACAGCTATCGGCAGCTGCTTCGTTGCAATGTGGAACGATCCTCACGAGGAAAACGCTTCAAGAGGCGCTATGGACAATGCAACAGGTATTGGCTTGAGCTATGCCGTTATCAAGTACTTTAAAGAGAATCCCGACAAGATGCCCAAGAATTGCCGTATAATCGACCTCAACTGCGGTTCTGAAGAGGTTGGTCTCAGAGGCTCAATGGCATTTGCAGCAGAGCACAAAAAAGATGGTATGCTTGATAACTGCTGGAATATCAATATCGACTCTGTTGCCGATAAAGATTATTTCGAGGTTGTTATTAAGGATGACTGGCAGATGTGCCGTTTCGACAAGGACCTTGAAAAGATGTTTAAGGACACCTTCTCAGAGCTTCAGATTGAGTCAAAGACAAAGGGCTGTATTCATAACCCCGTTGGCGGCTGCGACTCAACACCTATGACAAGAGCAGGCATCAAGTCAGTTACATTTGCGGCGCAGAACCCCGTGCTTACATATTACTATCACACATGGCGTGACCTGCCCGAGCGTTTCGAGCCTGAAACTGTAAACCTTGGCTTTGATGTTGTTCTCAGCGTTATTGACAAGATTGACAAGTTCCAGCAGCAGAACGGCTTCAACGGTGTAAACAACTGATTAAATAATAATATTAAAGACCGAAAGGCTTTGTGCTTTTCGGTCTTGTTTTTTTTTTTAATAAATGCTAAAATAAGTCATATTCTTTTTGAGGTGTTTTTAATGATTAACGGTTATGATTTTCCCGAAATATCATATTTTGAGCAGGGTAATATATACACAGGCTGTAAGGGTAACGAATTTCGTTACAGAATTGCTCCCGAGGACAAAAAGCTTAAAGCAAGCGTATGGTATGAGGATTTGTGCTATGAAAAGTGCCATATAGATTCAGAGAAATTTTTTGAGATGACAAACGAGGATTTAGTCAAGGCTATTGAGTGGATTTTCAGTAAGCAGAAATAATAAAAGCAACAGAAGAGGGGACGGCTTTATACCGTCCCCTTATTTTATACCGCTTCGGCTTTTTTCTTTTGCTCTTGCGCAAGAGCTTTGAATTCTTTTTGCTTTTTAAGGTAAATGACGGCAAGCGGAATATCTGCCATAAGCCAGGCTGTCGGTGCGGCAAAGCACACGGCAGGAAAACCGAATATTTTCGCCATTACGAATGAAACAAAAATTCTGCCTGCAAGCTCGCCTATGCCTGCAACGGTGTTTGCATAGGTAAATCCAAGTCCCTGCAAAGTGTTTCTGAGTATAAACAGAATTGCCACAAGGCTGTAACAGCTTCCGATTGAAATAATATATCTGCTCGCAGCGGCGAGCATTTCTTCGTTAGGCTGCGTTGTGAATACGGAAACAAGCGGTCTGCCTATTGAAATTAACAGCAAGCTCATAAATACAGAGGTTATAATTTCGAGTACAAACAGCTTTTTAACCGATTTAATTATTCTTTCGTAATTCTTTGCGCCGTAATTCTGACCTACAAAGCTCTGCGTAGCAACACCGAGCGCACTCATTGAAATGTTTGTAATATTTTCAACTCTGCCCGCCGCAGTAAGACCTGCCATAACATTTGCGCCGAAGCTGTTTACTGCGCTTTGCAGACACATTGTGCCGATTGAGGTAATTGTAAACTGTAACGAAACGGGTATGCCCAATTTCAGCTGCTTGAGTGAAATGCGTTTGCTCAGCTTCAAATCGCTAAGATGTATCTCAACATCCTTATTGATTTTAATTATATAAAAGCCCGACAGCAGCATAGCCACAATGTATGACAGCAGCGTAGCGAGTGCCGCACCCTCGACGCCCCAGCCGAAGCGCTTTACAAAGAGCATATCGAGAATGAAATTCACAATTACGCTGACAGTGTAAAAGTATAAAGGCTTTTTGCTTTCGCCGACAGCTCTTGAAATAGCGGTGAAGTTGTTTGAAAGCATCTGAAACGGTATGCCGAAATAAAGTATATTCACATAAGCCGAGGACATACCTATAATTTCAGCCGGCGTGCCTATAAGCTTTAAAATCGGGGTCGATATAATATGCGCAACAATAACCGTGAAAAATCCTATTAAAAGCGCAAGTGAAATACTTGAACCCGAATACTCCGAAATCCTGCGCCTGTCATTTGCGCCGAAAGCATGGGCGACGGGAATAGTAAAACCGCTTGTAAGA
>ONBD01000065.1 GCA_900315985.1 uncultured Eubacteriales bacterium
AAAACCGTTCAGCATCTTGTATACGATTATCTTGAAAAAGCAGGTCTTGGCGGCAGAGGCTTGTCAGTACATAAGCTTCGTCATACTGCCGCAACTCTTATGTATCAGTACGGTAAGGTGGATGTTCTTGTATTGAAGGATATTCTGGGTCATGAAAACCTCGGTACAACCGAAATTTATACACATATAGTTGACGAGCAGCTTAAGAAGGCATCAGAGTCAAATCCTCTGGCTAATGTAAAGCAGGATTTGCCGAAAATTCCGCCTAAAAAGAATGAATCATAAAGTGATTTTGCCGGAAAAGAAATATACAAGCAAGCTTGCCGTTAATGATGAAACAGCCGTAAATGCCGCAAGAATCAAATTTCTCAGCGCAAAAAGTTTAATAAACTGATTACTGTTTTCGTTGCCCTGAGCTTTCAGCTTTTTTCTGAGTTCTTTTTGTGAGAGTATATTCTCTTTACAGCAAATAATTAAAAGGCTTACCGAAATACATGCAGGTATTATTACAAATAAAATGCTGTAAATCATACCGTTAGTGTTAAAGCTTTTATATAAGTAACCTGTTGTAATGCCTATTCCCAAACCTCTGATAAGGGGTAATAACCATATTATCGGCTCACCGATTATGCACAAAGCAAATACGGCAGCAATACAAATAAAAATCAAGTCTGATAAATAATATGAACCGAAATTTACAAGAATTGATTGTGCAGCTTTCTTTAAATTTATTTTTGCAAGTGTTATTTCACTTGGATTTTTAACGCAAGCAGCGCCTAAAATTAAACCTACAATAAAAATAAAGGTCAGCAGTATAAGCCGTTGATTATTTTTAAGTATTTTTGCGTCAAACATATTTTTCTTTGCCGAATATGCTTTTAGTTTAAATCTCTTTCTTTTCATTTTTCCTCCGAATTTACATTATCTTTTGAAATTTTTAAAAATGATTGCCGAAACTGTTGATGAAATTAAAATTATTAAAATTATTATTAAAAGCTTTATACTTACGGTTAATTTTCCGAACAGACTTAACTGCAAAACTATAAGTATCGACAGTAATAAGCCGTTTAAACTGCCGCAGATTATTGCTTTAAGCTTTGAAACCTTTATGGCTATAATACCCGAGATCAGTGCTGATACAGCTAAAATAATATAAAGTATGTAGTTCGATTTATAAAACAGGTCTGCATTATTTATACTCAAAACATTCAGCAAAAGGCTGAGTATTAAAAACAGTCCGTAGCCAATAACAGCGCTTATAACACAGTATAAAAGAGAATTCATAATACTCTCTCCTGTTTTTGCTTCGTTTTTTCTGGTTTTAGTCATAAAAAATCCCCCTCATACTCTGATAAATAGGTATGAAGGGAATTGATGTTTTATAACTGTTTAGTCTTCTTTTTTATTTTTCTTTTCTTCTTTTGCTTTATCAGCAGCAGCCTTTGCAGCCTCTCTCTCAGCTCTTGCCTTTTCAACAGCTGTATTGTTCTGCTGAATTGCCCAACGGGTAATCTTCATCTTGTTTCTGTCAGCACCGGTTTCAATAACAATTGAGTCCTCCTTAACAGTAACAACTCTGCCGATAATACCGCCGATTGTTGTAACTTCGTCGCCGACCTGAGTGCTGTCACGCATCTCCTGATCTTTCTTTTGCTGCTTTTTCTGCGGTCTTATCATAAGAAAATACATTGCGCCGAAAAGAACAGCCATCATAACAATCATAGTAACGGGACTGCCGGTTGCGCCGCTCTGTGTTGAAGTTGCTTCAAGTGTAAATAAATTAAACATTTTAGTCCTCCAAAATTTTAATACTTATGTATTATAACTTGCTTTTATGAATATTGCAAGTAATAAATGTTAAATTCTTGTGTCTAATAAGTCGACATTTTTATTTTTAAATTCCTCAAAAGTACCGTTATCAAGTGCGTCACGGATTTCCTTCATCAGCATATTATAAAAATAAAGATTATGCATAACCGAAAGACGCATTGCAAGCATTTCCTTTGCTTTGAACAAATGCCTTATATATGCCTTTGAAAAATGCTGACAAGTCGGACAGTTGCATCCCTCTTCAATAGGTGTTAAATCGTTACGGTATTTTTCATTGTTAATGTTAATTATGCCGTTATGGGTAAAAAAATGCCCGTGTCTTGCGTTTCTCGAGGGCATAACACAGTCAAACAGGTCAACTCCCCTGCTGACAGCCTCAATAATATTGCCCGGCGTGCCGACACCCATCAAATAACGGATTTTTTCTTTCGGCATATAAGGCTCAACAGCTGAAATAATTCTGTACATATCCTCTTTGGGCTCGCCTACCGCAAGACCGCCTATTGCGTAACCGTCAAGGTCTAAGTCGGCTATGGTTTTCATATTTTCTATTCTCAAATCCTCATAAGTACAGCCTTGATTTATGCCGAATAACATTTGATGAGGATTTATAGTGTCCGGCAAAGAATTAAGCCTTTGCATTTCCTTTTTACAGCGAATAAGCCACCTTACCGTGCGCTCGCAGGATTCCTTTGCATATCTGTACTCTGCAGGATTTTCAACACATTCGTCAAAAGCCATAGCTATTGTTGAACCGAGATTCGACTGAATCTGCATGCTTTGCTCAGGACCCATAAAAATATGTCTGCCGTCAATATGCGAGTTAAAATTAACGCCTTCCTCTTTTATCTGACGAAGCTTTGCAAGCGAAAAGACCTGAAATCCGCCGCTGTCGGTAAGTATGGGACCGTCCCAACCCGTCATTTTATGTATGCCGCCCAGCTCCTTAACAAGCTCGTCGCCCGGTCTTACATGAAGATGATAGGTATTGCAAAGCTGTACCTGACAGCCCAAATCCTTTAAATCATAAGCGGAAACTGCGCCTTTTATTGCACCGCAGGTTGCAACATTCATAAATGCAGGGGTCTGGACCGTGCCGTGTACGGTTTCAAACTCGCCTCTTCGTGCGTTTCCCTGTGTTTTCAAAAGTTTATACATACTATTACTCCGTGTTAAATAAATAATGAACAGTCACCGAATGAGAAAAATCTGTAATGATTATCAATAGCGTGCTGATATGCTTTTAATACCTTTTCCCTGTCATAAAAAGCAGATACAAGCATTATAAGCGTACTTTCGGGTAAGTGGAAATTGGTAAGCAAGCCGTCAATGCATTTGAATTCATAACCGGGATAAATAAATATGTTTGTCCAACCTTCTGCTTCGCATATTTCACCCTTAAATGCAGCAACGCTTTCGAGCGTTCTGCAGCTTGTTGTGCCAACAGAAATTACACGCTTTCCGTTTTTCTTGGTTTCATTTATTAAATCTGCTGTTTCTTTTGGTAAATAATAATGTTCAGAGTGCATATTGTGCTCTTCAATATTTTCGGTTTTTACGGGTCTGAATGTGCCGATACCTACATGAAGAGTAACATAACCGATTTTTACACCTTTGTTTTTAATTTTTTCAAGAATTTCATCCGTAAAATGAAGTCCCGCAGTAGGAGCAGCAGCAGAGCCTAATTCCTTTGCATAAACCGTCTGATAACGGTCCTTGTCCTCTAATTTTTCGGTAATATAATGCGGTAACGGCATTTCGCCTACTTTGTCAAAAGCATTAAAAATATTGTTGCCCTCATAGCTGAATTTTGCAAGTCTGTTACCGTTGTCAAGCACACCGATAACATCAGCTTCAAGCACACCCTCACCGAATGAAAAGTGACTGCCCTCCCTCGCCTTTTTACCAGGTCCAGTTATAACTTCCCAGACATCGTTTTCTTTCTGATTTAAAAGCAAAAATTCCACAACTGCGCCCGTGTCTTTTTTTACGCCGTACATTCTTGCAGGCAATACCTTTGTATTATTTAAAATCAGACAGTCGCCTTCGTTGAGATAGTCAACAATATCATAAAAATGTTTGTCTTCAATTACATCGGTTTTTCGGTTAATAACCATCATTTTTGATGCGTCTCTTGGCTCAATAGGCGTCTGAGCTATATATTCTTTGGGTAAATCGTAGTAAAAATCGCTTTTTTTCATTGAAAAACTCCTAAAATTTCATAAAAATGAAAATTAAATTGACTATATATTGTATAGGTGGTATTATATTATAAATATAGATTTATGTCAAAAGCACAATATGTAGCAATTAAAATTACTTTTAATAGAATAACATTTTTTGGAGGTAATTACAAGTGGAAAAGAAGTATAAAGTCGGCATTATCGGAGCAACGGGTATGGTTGGCCAGAGATTTATATGCCTTTTGGCAAATCACCCCTGGTTTGACATTACTGTTTTAGCGGCAAGTCCCCGTTCCGCAGGCAAGAAATACACCGAAGCTGTCGGCGCAAAATGGTGCATGGAAGAAGAAATCCCTGAAAGTGTTAAAAATATGGTTGTTATGAACGCAACCGACGATGTTGAAATAATTGCAGAGCTTGTTGATTTTGTTTTCTGCGCAGTTGATATGAAGAAAGACGAAATCAAAGCACTTGAAGAAAGATATGCAAAAGCAGAGTGCCCTGTTGTTTCTAATAACAGCGCTCACAGACATACTCCCGATGTACCGATGGTACTTCCCGAGCTCAATCCCGAGCATACCGAAATTATTGCTTCACAGAGAAAAAGACTCGGCACAAAAAGAGGCTTTATTGCAGTTAAACCTAACTGCTCTCTTCAGGGTTATGTACCTGCACTTTTCCCTGTTGATAAAGCAGGTTACAAGGTAAAGGATGTACTTGTCTGCACATATCAGGCAATTTCAGGCGCAGGCAAAACATTTGACACCTGGCCCGAGATGGTTGACAATGTTATACCGTTTATCAGCGGTGAAGAAGAAAAGAGTGAAAAAGAGCCTCTTAAAATCTGGGGTAAGGTTGACGGTGATGTTATTAAGGATTCCGACAGACCCAATTTTACTGCCCAGTGTCTGAGAGTTCCCGTTTCAAACGGTCATATGGGAGCTGTGTTTGTAAGGTTTGAAAACAAGCCTTCTGTTGAAGAAATGAAAAAAATCTGGAAGGAATATAAAGGCGCTCCTCAGAAATTAAATCTCCCCTCTGCTCCAAAGCAGTTTTTAAACTACTTTGAAGAGGATAATATGCCGCAGACAAAGCTTAACCGCAACCTTGAAAACGGTATGGCAATTTCAATAGGCAGACTCAGGGAAGATACACAGTACGATTACAAATTTGTTTGTCTTTCACACAACACATTAAGAGGCGCAGCAGGCGGCGCAGTTTTACTTGCCGAATTGCTTTGCGCTGAAGGCTATATGGACTAATTGGAGGTATTAAAATGAAACAACCGATTTTTACAGGCGCAGGCGTTGCAATAGTTACACCTTTTACTGCTGATAACAAGGTGGATTTTGACGCTCTGACAGAGCTGCTTGAATTTCAGATTGCAAACAACACTGACGCTATCATAATTTGCGGTACCACAGGCGAAGGCTCTACCTTAAGCGACGAGGAACACATTGCCGCAATTAAGCATACGGTTAATGTTGTAAATAAAAGAATTCCCGTTATTGCTTCAACAGGCTCTAACGATACCGAATATTCATTACACCTTTCGCTTGAAGCACAGCAGGCAGGCGCAGACGCATTACTTTTGATTACGCCGTATTATAACAAAGCTTCACAGCAGGGACTTATAAAGCATTTTACTTATGTTGCCGACAGAGTTGAGCTTCCGATTATTCTTTATAATGTTCCTTCAAGAACAGGCTGTGAAATAAAGCCTGAAACATATGCCGCACTTTCAAAGCATCCTAATATTTACGGTACAAAGGAAGCTACGGGTAATCTTTCATCAATAGCAAAGACCATGTCACTTTGTGGCGAAGACTTCTATGTATATTCCGGTAACGATGACCAGATTACATCTATAATGTCATTAGGCGGCAAGGGTGTTATTTCGGTACTTTCTAATGTTTTGCCACAGGTTGCGCACGATATTGCTGCATCTGCTCTTGACGGCGACTTCAAGAAGAGCGCAAAGCTTCAGCTTGACTATCTTGAGCTGTGCGACGCTTTATTTATGGATGTTAACCCTATACCCGTTAAAGTTGCAATGAAAATGATGGGTATGAAGGTCGGCGGCTTAAGACTTCCTCTTTGCGAAATGACAGAGGAAAATACCAAAAAGCTGGAAAGTGTACTTAAAAAATACAAGCTTATCTGATAAGATAAGTAAACGGGATGTGAAAATTATGACAAAAATCATTTTAAGCGGATGCTTCGGAAAAATGGGAAGGGTTATTACAGAATGCGTTTCTCAGAGAGATGACTGCGAAATTGTTGCAGGCGTTGACATCTTTGACGGCAATGCACCCTACCCTGTTTTTAAGAGCTTTGATGAATTGAATGTTGACGCTGATGTTGTTGTCGATTTCTCACATCCTTCTGTTTTAAGCTCGCTTATAAACTACTGCAAAGTTAAAAAGTGCCCTGTAATTGTTGCAACTACAGGTTTAAGCGAAGAACAGAAAAACGAATTATATAAGCTTTCAGAAGAGGTTGCTGTTTTTTACAGCGCAAATATGTCGTTGGGTGTAAATCTTATTTCTGCACTTGCACAGAAAGCGGCAAAGGTGCTCGGTAATTCATTTGATATTGAAATAGTCGAAGCGCATCACAACCAGAAGCTTGACGCACCGTCAGGTACCGCTTTAATGCTTGCGGACGCCATTTCCGATTCACTTGATTATGACCCTGAATATGAGTTTGACCGTCATTCAAAGCGGGCAAAAAGAGAGAAAAACGAAATCGGCATTCACTCCGTCAGAGGCGGCACCATTGTCGGCGAGCATGAGATTATTTTTGCAGGACTTGATGAAATCATTAAAATAAGCCACTCCGCACGCAGTAAAAATCTTTTTGCCGTAGGAGCAGTAAATGCGGCTGTTTATCTTAATGGAAAACCTGCAGGCTTATACTCAATGAAAGATATGATAGAAGAATAAAAATAAAGGCTTTGACCTGAAAGGTCAGAGCCTTTTATATATTTGTTTTATTATTACAGAATTTCCTTTGCCTTGTTGCTCATGTCGTTAATACAGTTTTCGCATATTTTAACTCCGTGGTACTCAACAAGATTATCAACATTATTGCAGAATATGCAAGCAGGAGCGTATTTTTTTAAAATAACCATATCGTTTTCAATATAAATTTCTACTGAAGAACCCTCTTCGGTCAGGTTTAAAAGTTTTCTCGTTTCCATAGGCAAAACGATTCTGCCCATTTTGTCAATACTTCTGACAATTCCTGTAGATTTCACACTTATCACCTCGATATGACAGATTTTATCATAAATGGTGAAAAATGTCAAATCTTCGACAAAGCACAGTAAAATACGCATAATTCTTAAAAACTTCAAAAAAATAGCTGCAAAAAGAAGTTTGCTAAAACAAAATACACATAAATCATTGACATTTTTATTATTTTATTGTAAATTATATATGTATATTTTTGTATAAGTGTTCTTACACTGAAAGGGGAAAATTTTAATGGCTAAAGAAAAAATTCCTTCAACTCCGGAAACGAGAGCAAAGAAGATTGAAGATAAGCAGGAAGTAAGAAAGGCTTTCACAAAGACCTTCTTCCCTGCACTTGCAATCTGCCTTTCGATTTTGCTTATATATTCTATTTGTTACATTTCCTTCTTCAAACCGAAGGAAGCTACAATTGAGGGCAATCCTTCTCAGAATACTGCAGTAAACACAAATACCAATTCAAGCACTAATACAAATTCTAACGCAAACACAAACAACAACTCAAGTACTCCTGCAGCTAACAATACAGATTCTAATACTCCGGCTGCGAATAACAATACAAATGCAAATACGCCTGCAGACAACAGCGGAAGCGCTACGGAAATTTCAGCTTCAAGCTCTGTTCAGGATGTTGTTGCTTATTTCAACACAGCTATTAACAAGGTTAAGCCTAATGCATCAGCAATAACTCTTGTCAAAGAAGAAAATAGTGAAGCCGGCGGTATTGAAGGTAACCTTCCCGGCACACTTACCAGTATTGCTAACAGCCTTATTTCGAACAATATGGGTGTTAAAGCGGAAAATCAGCCTTCAAGTGCAAGCGAATTCCCTGTTGAAAATGAAAACTGGTCAAGCCATCTTACCGCTGATGATGTTGAAAGACATGAAGTTGTTGATAACGGCAGTACCTATACAATTACTCTTTACATCAAGGCAGACGATCCCAGTGAAAGCACTGCTCACGATGTAGGACATAACGGAAAAGTTTTTTCTGTTGTAAGTCCTTCAATTGTAACAGATAACGCCGGTCCTGCTTCAAGCCTTATTAAAGATGTTAAAACCGGCACAAGAGATGGCTATGTTAAAATTATTGTTGACAAAGCTACAGGTAATGTTACAAACGCTACATACTACTTTGTATGGACTCTCTCTCTTAAAGCTTTGGGTGCCCAGCTTTCAATTCCTTTCGGACTTCAGAAAGATTATTCAATTACTTATTGATTTTAAATCGTAAAAAGAGCACAGAGAAATCTCTGTGCTCTTTCTTTATGCTTTTAGTTGTCAAACAATCTATAATATATTAAAAATGTTCTAACAATAAGTTATGTAGCAATAATGGAAAAGAAAATTAACACGAAATCCACATATACAAGAAATTATCATCTCATATTATTACTTAGAATATAGCTAAAAACTAAAAATAGTCTAGTAATTGAACAATACATTCTACAAATGAAAATATCATATTTTTATATCGACAACAAATAAAAAATGTGATAAAATGGATTAAATAAATTTATTTTCTTTTTGTTAGGAGATATAAAAAATGAAAGCCAGCGAAAGCAATTCAAACTACCCCTCGAGACTGCGTGAAATGACTAATTACACCGTCAGAGAGGTAAAAAGAGTTTGTAAGGATATAGGTCCCCGTGAATCAGGTGAAGAGAGCGAAAGAAAAGCTCAGGCGTATGTTGCAGAATCAATGAAAAGCGTATGCGACAGCGTAGAGGTCGAGGAGTTTGATGTTCACCCGAAGGCATTTATGAGCTGGGTTGTAATTGATGTTGTGCTCATGCTTTTGTCAATCATATGTCTTTTGTTAAAACAGTTTAATGTTGCCGAAGGTTTAAATACAGTATTTAATATTGCGGCAGTTGCGTTAACTGCACTTGCAGTTTTGGTCTTAACGGCAGAATTTCTTTTATATAAGCAGTTTGTAGACCCGCTTCTTCCCAAGAGAAAGACCTGCAATGTAGTCTGCACAAGAAATGCTGCATCAGAAACCAAGAGAAGAATAATTTTTGCCATAGGCTCAATAGTTTTAAATCTTATACTTGATATAGCTGCATTTTTTAATTTGCCTGAGGTTGTAAACATTATTATCATTGCACTAGCCTGCATAACAGTAATACCTGTATTTATGTGCGCCTTTTTCATTAACTGGAAGCTTGTTGTTCCCGGCGCCAACGATAATTTAACAGGCGTATTCGCTTCAATGGCTGTAATCCGCTATATGCAGGCAAATGACATCCGTTTTGAAAATACGGAGGTTGTTGCTCTTTCAACGGCATGCGAGGAATCAGGTCTCAGGGGTGCCAAAGCGTTTGCAAAAAAGCATGCTGACGATAAAATACCGACTGTATTCATTGCAGTAGACACGCTTCGTGATTACGATTATATGGGAGTTTACAACAAAGATATGTCCGGAACGGTTAAGCTTGACAGCCAGGCAGCCGCAATGCTTAAAAAGGCAAGCAAAAACGCAGGCTTAAACCTTGATTATGCAAAGGTATTCTTCGGTGCGTCAGACGCAGCAGCAGCACAGCAAGGCGGAATTAAGGCTGCTGCTCTCTGTGCTATGGACCCTGCCCCTGCAAAGTATTATCACACAAGAGAAGATACACCTGACAATCTTGATTTAAAAACCGTTGAAGCAGGTCTGAATGTTTTACTTGAAACAGCATTTCTGTATGACGAGCAAGGTTTAAAAGATAATTATTAAGCAAAATGAGGGATATAAATGAAAATTAAAGCTTTTAAGTTATTATCAGCTGTACTTGCACTTATAATTATGGCTGTATCGCTCTCCTCCTGCAGTATTAAGGATGTACTAAACAAAGATAAGGATGTGCCTGAATCAGTCAGCGTTAAAACCGATTTAAAAGACGCTGTTTTCAGCTACACATACGGCGAACTCAAACAGATTATACCAGCCGACAAGCTTGCTGAAATTTTCTCTGAATTCGACGAACTTAATGACGAAGTTACAGTAGAGCTGAGTTATAACGATATAACTACTAATTTTGCCGAAGACACTGACGAGTATAAAAATATGATAGCACTTCTTACCGATGAAGAAAAGGCTCAGCTTACCGACAATGCAGACGAAGTGCTTGCATATTTTGTTGAGAAAATCAATTCGGTAAAAACCGAAAAGCCTATTGTTAAATATTCAGAAGGTTTCTGGACCGATAAAGACAAAATAGAATTCACACAGAATGGCGAAGAAAGCGACAGTAAAATTGACAAGGCTGCAAGATACTTTGAGTACTTTGTTACAAACGGCGTAGGCAGCTATCTCAATGACGAAAAAAACGGCAAAAAAGGTGAAACAAAGCAGGGCGATGACCTGACTGACATTATTTACCTTTACGGCGAAGATAAAGCTTGCTTACTCTCCCCTGAAAATGTTGAGTCGGTTATAAGCTCTGTTCTGTATGACAAGCAGAAGGTCGGCGACGAGACTGTTATCACGGGTGCTACAAGAATTATTAAGATTACTCTTAAAAATGACGAAGACTCCATAAAAAAAGCGTTTTCACTCAGAGGAAAAGATAAGGTGCTTGATGAAATGAAAAAAGCATCAGATTACTTTACGGTTGAAGATTACAGCGTTGAATATAACGGTTGTGTTATTACTGCAACTTTCAATGCCGTTACAGACAATATTTTAAGCGCAACCTATGACAAAAATATGATTATAAATACCGATGTTACAGGTGTTGGCTCGCTTGAACATATAGGTGTTCAGCACTTAAAATTCAACTGCACGGACAGAGTTTATTATCAGTTCGGCTGGGCGCAGGAAGCAGAATAAATTATATGTGTTGATAAATTTATAAAGCCTTCGTTTATCCGAAGGCTTTTAGTTTAAGGGTGAAATTATGACAGTTGTATATGTAATACTCGGAATACTTGCTATTTACATACTGATTTGTCTTTTGCTTATTATTTCAGGCATAAGAGAAAGCAAAGATATACCGAAAGGCACAGTCAGTATTGTTCTCGGCTGTCCCGTGATTGATAACGAGCCTTGCAATATGCTCAAACAGCGCTGTGACAGGGCAAAAAAATATCTTGAGGAAAATCCTGGTACTGTTTGTATTCTTTCGGGCGGTAAAGGCGCAGACGGCAGACTTTCCGAAGCGCAGGCAATGTTTAATTACCTTACCGACAAAGGTGTTAGTCCTGACAGGCTTATAAAGGAAGATAATTCTACTACCACAAAAGAAAATATGATATTTTCAAAACGAATACTCGAGCAATGCAACGGCAGTGATGAAGCTGTCATCATAACGAGCAGTTTTCATCAGTTTCGCTCGCAGATACTTGCAAAAAGATACGGGTTAAAGCCTTACAGTTTATATTCCCGTGTCTCCCCTTCCTCAGTAGTTAAAAACTACTTAAGAGAGATTGTTGTACTACCCGGTCTTTTAAAAAAATAACAAAAAAGAAAAAGCGGACCGAAATCTGCTTTTTTCTTTTTATTACTACAAATTATTTAGTACCGAAAATTCTGTCACCTGCGTCACCGAGACCGGGAACAATGTACTTGTGCTCATTAAGATGATCATCAAGAGCTGCACAGATGATGTCAACATCGGGATGAGCTTTCTGGAGTGCTTCCATTCCCTCGGGAGCAGCTATAATGCACAAAAACTTAATTGACATCGGGTTGTCTTTTTTAATCTGATTTATAGCGTCAATAGCTGAGCCGCCTGTTGCAAGCATCGGGTCAAGAACAAATACTTCACGGTGAGAAATATCATCGGGAAGCTTACAGTAGTAAGGAACAGGAAGTGCAGTTTCAGGGTCACGGTACATACCGATATGTCCTACCTTTGCTGACGGAACAAGTGAAAGCACACCGTCAAGCATACCTGTGCCTGCTCTTAAAATAGGAACAAAAGCGAGTTTTTTACCGGCAATAACCTTTGTTCTTGCCTTGGCAACCGGTGTTTCAACCTCAACCTCTTCCAAAGGTAAATCTCTTGTTGCTTCATAGCATAAAAGTGATGCTATTTCGGAAATAAGCTCTCTGAACTCTTTGGAACCGGTATTTTTATCTCTCAAAAATGAGAGCTTGTGCTGAATAAGCGGATGATTTGAAATTGTAATATTTGCCATTATTTTGTCCTCCAAACAGAATTTTACACAAATAATTATATATTATAGCGAAATAAAATACAAGTTATTTTTGAGAGTTTTCAATGTCAGTAAGCTGATCTATTCTTCTCTGATGTCCATTGTTGTGAAGCCTTGTGTATTTTGCGCTGAAATAGTCCGAACAGCACGCAGCCCTTATTCCGTTAACCTTGTTTGCAGCCATAGAAATACCTATTCCCGTGCCGCAGCAAAGAATGCCCTTGTTGTTTTCATCCTTAATAATTTCATCGCAGGTTTTCTTAGCTATCAAAGCATAGTCAACTGACTCGGGAGAATGTGTACCGCAATCTACATATTCAATTCCCCTCTCGTCAAGATGCTTTTTAATAGCCTCTTTCAATTCAAATCCGCCGTGGTCGGCACCTAAATAAAGCATAATCTATTCTCCTTTTAATTTTTTGTTATTTAATTCTCTCTGTGCCTGAGGAAGCCTTAAATATACAGGCAAAAGCTTCTCGGCATCAAAAGGCTTATCCCCCGACTGAGTTTTTTCAAACGCAAGTTTTGCAACGCTTTCGGCTGTCGGATATCGTACAGATTCATCTGCAATACAGCAGTCCAGCGTGTCTTTCAGCTTATTATAAACAAGCTCTGCGCCGTCGCCTGCAAAAATAATGCGTTTTTTGAGCTTTTTAAGCTTTTCACCGAGTTCTTCAATCAGAATTGCTTCATCGTCAAAAAGCCTGTTTTGCCCCGAAAATGAGGCTGTATAGACCTGATTACAACGGGCATCCATTACAGCACAGACAACACCGTCAAAATTTCTGTGAGGATAATATATAGCTTCAAGAGTTGACACACAAAAGCAAGGTTTTTTGTTAAACTCAGCAAGACCCTTTAAAGCCGAAACTCCAATTCTGACGCCTGTAAAAGAGCCGGGTCCTGCAGTGCAGGCAAACATATCAATGCTGTTTATGTCAATTTTATTTTCTTGTAACATTTTTTCAAGCATCGGCATAAGAGTCTGGCTGTGCGTCAACCCCGATTTTACAAAATCGGAGCATAAGCACCTGTCCCCCTCCGTTACTGCTACGCTTGCAGAAACACTTGCGCACTCTATTGCTAAAATTCTCATATCTGAAAATCACATCCGTCAATTTTTATAACTCTGCTGCTGTCATTATTACCTTTTTCAATATAGACCTTTACAGCATTGTCGGGCAAGGCGTTTTCAATGTTTTCACTCCACTCAACGCACAGAACACTGCCCATGTCCATATATTCAAAAAAACCGGTTGAATACAAATCCTCCCAGGAGGTTACTCTGTACATATCAAAGTGACAAAGCTCTGAGTTTTTGCCGTAAACATTTACGATTGCAAATGTAGGGCTTGAAACCTCACAGTCAAGTCCCATACCCTTTGCAATTCCCGTAACAAATGCGGTTTTGCCCATACCTAAACCGCCGAAAAAAGCAATAACAGCACCTTTTTTCAGCTTAGAGCCAAACCTTTCGCCTAAAGCGACGGTCTGATTATAATTTTCGGTATTAAAAACCTGCATTAAATCACCTTTAATATTTTATCACTAAAAATGAAATGAGTAAATAGTTTTACTTGAAATTAGACAAGATACATAATATAATTATAAAAAAGATTTCGGAGGTGAAAATATGAAAAGCGTAATTCAATCAGTTCGTGATTTTATAAAGCAAACCGATGTTTATCTTCTTATGCTTTGCATATTTGCCTCTGTTTTTGGTCTTGTAATGGTTATGAGCGCCACCCGTTACAGCTTAGGTGAGGATGAAAGAATTTCAAGAGAATTTCTTATAATGGCTATTGCTGTCGGAATGGGTCTTGTTTTTTCGCTAATAATATCTGCCCTTGACTACAGGGTGTTTACTAAGCTTTGGCCTGCAATTGCCGTTGTAAGCATTGTGCTGATGCTTGTGCTGTTTAAATTCGGTACAGGCCCGTCTGCGAGAAGCGATGTTCACACATGGCTTAAATTCGGTCCTGTAAATTTTCAGCCCTCAGAGCTTGTAAAAATAGGGTTTATTATAACCTTCAGCGTACATCTTGAGATTTTAAGAAATAAACTTAATAAAATTTTCAGCATTATCCAGCTTGGTGTTCATGCGCTTATACCTGCAGGTCTTGTAGCAGTTACGGGAGATATGGGCTCGTCTTTGGTATTCCTTGCAATCGCAGGTGTAATGCTTTTTGCCGCAGGCGTTCATTGGGGTTATTTTATAGGCATATTTGCAGTTATAGCTGCCGCCTCCCCTCTTATATGGATTTATGTTTTAAAGCAATTACAGCGAGACAGGTTTTTAGCACTTTTTTACCCTGATTTATACCCCGATATTATTTATCAGCAAAAATACGGCTTAAATGCCATAGGCGCAGGCGGATTTACGGGTCAGGGCATATTTAAAGGTCAGTACACACAGGCAGGGCTTATACCCGAAGGTCAAAACGATATGATTTTTTCTGTTATAGGCGAAGAAACGGGATTTATAGGCTGTGCTGTCGCTCTTTTACTGCTTGTGCTTATTATTATAAGAGTGATTACGGTAGGCAAAAAGTCGCAGGAAACCTCAACCAAGCTTATTTGCTGCGGTATTGCAGGTATGCTTGCAGGTCAGTTAATAATCAATATAGGTATGTGCCTTATGGTTATGCCTGTTGTCGGCATTACACTTCCGTTTTACAGCGCAGGCGGCTCTGCTAACCTTTGTGTTTATCTCGGAATAGGACTTGTGCTGAGTATTTACAGACACAACTGCGAGCAGGAAACGGTGAATATAAAAATATATGATTCACTGTTATAAGCTATTGACATAAGCTGATAACAGTAATATAATACTTAAGAACTAAAAAGTTGTCTTCAGGGCGGGGTGCAAGTCCCCACCGGCAGTTAAAGTCTGCGAGCGTAATGCTGATTCGGTGAAATTCCGAAACCGACGGTTAAAGTCCGGATGAAAGAAGATGTATTTATGTACATTAACGCCTTGAGTTTTCAAGGCGTTTTTTCTGTTTGACAGCTTTTTAAAATATGAAAGAAGGTTTTATTATGTCAAACAGTTCAATGAAAAAAACAAGAATTCTTACCGGGTGCGGCTTGCTTATTGCAGTAGCGGTAGTGCTTCAGTTTATTGAATTCCCTATTCCCATTATTCCGAGTTTTATTAAGCTTGACTTATTCGCATACGGACCTGTTGCAGGAATTGTAATTGCGCTTGTTAAAAATGTTATTCATATGGCAGTAAGTCAGTCAGGCTTTGTCGGCGAGCTTTCCAATTTTGTATTAGGCGCTGTATTTTCGGCAACGGCAGGACTTATATATATGCACCATAAAACTAAAAAGACTGCGATTATAGCGGGCATTGTCGGTGCAGCTGTAATGGCTGCAGTATCGCTTCCTTTAAATTATTTTGCAATTTACCCTTTATATTACAATATTTTAGGGTTTCCGCCGGAAGCTGTGCTCAGTATGTACCAGGCAATACTTCCGGGTGTGAAAACAATAATACAGGCACTTATAATTTTCAATGTGCCGTTTACGCTTGTAAAAGGTTTGCTGTGCGTATTATTTACATTGCTGATTTACAAACCTCTCTCCCCCATTCTGAAAGGTAAAAAAGCATGATAAATGCTTATTACTATTGACAAACATTAAATGAGGTTGTACAATATTGACGAATTAAATACTAAGCCTTATAAAGAGTGACGGAGGGACAGGCCCTGTGATGTCACGGCAACCTGCATTTTGCAAGGTGCCAAATCCCGCAGCAAAGCTGAGAGATAAGGTAGCTTAAACAATAATGAAGCGCCTTGTCTGTCTGTGCAAGGCGCTCTTTTCAGGCTTAAAAAGGAGAAAAATATGGCAAAGCATCTTTTCACATCAGAGTCAGTTACAGAAGGACATCCCGACAAAATCTGCGACAAAATTTCAGACGCTGTTCTTGACGAAATCTTAAAGCAGGACCCTGAAGGCAGAGTAGCCTGCGAGAGTATGTGCATTACAAACCAGATAATTGTTATGGGCGAAATTACTACAACCGCCAAGGTTGATATTGAAAAAATTGCCCGTGAGGTTGTCTGTGAAATCGGTTATGATTCAGACGAAAAAGGCTTTAATGCAAACACCTGCAAGGTGCTTACTCTTATTGACAAGCAGTCTGCAGATATTGCAATGGGCGTTGACAAATCATATGAATTAAAGGAAGGTCAGCAAGAGGACTATAACCTCCATGGCGCAGGCGACCAGGGTATGATGTTCGGTTATGCCTGCGACGAAACAGAGGAGCTTATGCCCCTTCCCATTTCGCTTTCGCATAAGCTTGCAAAACAGCTTACAAAGGTCAGAAAAGACGGCACACTCCCCTATCTGCGTGCTGACGGCAAAACACAGGTTACTGTTGAGTATGACGAAAACAATGAGCCTGTAAGAGTAAATACAATAGTTGTTTCCTCACAGCACAGCGCTGATGTTGAGCTTGCGCAGATTCGTAAGGACATTATGGAAAATGTTATCAAGCCTATTATACCGGCAGAGCTTTTTGACGATAACACTATTATTTATGTTAATCCGACAGGCAGATTTGTTGTCGGCGGCCCTGCAGGCGACTCAGGTCTTACAGGCAGAAAAATCATTGTTGATACATACGGCGGAATAGGCAGACACGGCGGCGGCGCATTTTCGGGCAAAGACCCGACAAAGGTTGACCGTTCAGCCGCATATGCAGCAAGATATGTTGCTAAGAATATTGTTGCCGCAGGACTTGCAAAGAAATGTGAAATTCAGCTTGCATACGCAATAGGCGTTGCACACCCCGTTTCCGTTATGGTTGACACCTTCGGTACAGGCGTTTTAGCTGATGATACGCTTGAAAAGATTGTTAAAGAAACCTTTGACCTGCGACCTGCCGCAATTATTGATTATCTTGATTTGAGAAAGCCTATTTACAGAGAGCTTGCCGCATACGGACATATGGGAAGAACTGACCTCGGCGTTAAATGGGAAAACACCGATAAGGTTGATATTTTAAGACAAAAAGCAGGAATATAAAATTTAATAATTATAAATTTAAGCCGCAGACAATACCGGATATCTCAAATCTGATGGTGTTTTGGTGATTTAAAAATTTTAACAAAATAAAAGATGTTGGTGTTTTTATAAAAAATACACCGGCATCTTTTTTTATATGTTGGTGGTGACTAATACAACTTCTGAATTTAAAATAATATTATGCAGAATTTGTTTTTGTATATTTAAAAATTCATTTTTTTAGAACTCACATATTATCTGTGTAATTTGAACAAAGGAGATTGTATTATGTCAAGGAAACGAATTAAACCAATCTATGAATGTATCCCAGGGTATACCGTCAAACAGAGTCAGTTCTTGCGAGGAGAATTATCTGTCGATGAAATCGATGGACATTTCCTGTGGAGACTACGTGACCAAATAAAATCACAGGGAAACACAGAGTTGCTTCCAGACATTGAAGCGTTGATTAAGTTAAAAAAACAAGAGGCTGAAAAAAGAAGAAAAGAAAAAATGAAAGCCATTTTAAATGGCGAAGATATTCCTCTTGATGAAGTAAAGAAAAATTATACCAGAAAAGAAGAGGGAATTATTAAGGGCATTATGGAGTGTTCAATTAACCCCATTGAAATACACGGAAATACGCTACGTCTCATCTCTGCAAAAGCAAAAGGACTTGGAGATGTTAAAGTTCATGATGTTTTCTATTCACTTTATAATGAACGGCAGTCAGAAATCGCAAAAAGGTTTGCTCGGTTAAAGCAGAAAGACAAAAATGCGGATGAATCGGGGGAAACTCCTGAAGATTATCTGGACCGAACAGAACTTACTGCTTGGGAAAAGAGTGTTTTGGAATGCAAAGAGGAGTTAAGCGGTTGTGCATTAATCCATTTAGAACACATATGCAATGTAGTAGAAAACAACCCGAAATATAAAAAATATGCTGAAGTTGCCCCAGCTATGCTTAAGCACAAGAAGAATCCTATGAGCGTATGCGATGAATTAGATATGGATGCTATTCTCGCTTTTTATCACGATTTTTTAAAGCAATAATAAATAGTCCTTGCATTTAGCCGCAAGGACTATATCGCTTATTACTTTTCAACGGTAAATATTATTTTGCCATCTTTTTCGGTATAATCTACAACGGGCACCGAATAATGTTCATTATTAGAATATAATACCTGTCGAGCATCGGTAGACAATATGTTCGCAGTAAGCGTGGACACATCTATTTCTTCCGAGGAGAATTCGTGAACAGGCACCTCGATTTTCCTGATTGTACCAAGAGATTCGGCAAGGCTTGTATGGGTAACAAACATATTCGGGTCGGTAGCACTGACCCATTTTGCAACACTTTTAATGCTGTATTTATATGTTACTCTTCCATGTACCATTGGTGCATATATCGCTAATGCACGCAAGTGCTTGAACCCGTACCCATTACCTCTTTTTATAATATCATCAATTGCTTTATTAAAACCTTCTGTAACACCATTTGTAAATGCACATCCGGGTAAGAAATAATTAAGAATAGCCTCTTTGTATTTGGGATAACTGCTTGGACTTCTGAACTTTCTAAACGGTCTGAATGCAGCGGGCGGAACATTATGTGCATCGCACCAATTCTTAAAGGCTTCTTCATTGCGTTTTCCGTTCGCCGGAGGCAGAAAGTCTTGCCACTCATCAAAGCGTTTTTCGGCATCTTTTCGAGTTTTCATTGTATACATTTTTTCTAATTTATATGCCATTTGTTTAAACAAAGCAATTTCAGGAAAAGTTGCTATTAACGATGCAACTTGTTTCTGCTTTTCCTTATCTTCCTTCAAACTCTCCGCACTATAATTCAGCAAGAATCTATCATCTGCCCAATATCTTAAAATAGCCATTTTCTTCTCTCGTTCTTTAAGGTTGGTTATTTTTAGAATTCTGTTTTTAATATAGAGGTATAATGATTTCCTGCCATCATTCATTGCTCTGTTTACACCTTGCATTACGTGGAATTTATCCACTACAAGAGTTGCCTTAGGCAAAAGCGACGGCAACCAGCTGTGGTAATCACTTGCCATATCGGTCGTAACAACTTTAATGTTTTTGTCCCAATTATTCAGGATTTTTATGGCCTTAATCATAGATGCTTTGTCATTCTTCTCGGTCATTTCGAGCAGACGGTTATTAAACGCATCAACTAACACACCCATTGCCTTATGTGCATTATGTTTTTCATCGATGCCCAAAACAGTCGGAGCTTCTACCGGCTTTGCCTTTCTTTCGGCATCGAATTCGTCAATCTTTTCATCAAAATAATTTGCAACAGTTGTGCTTGTAAGTCCGGTTCTCTCTGCAATTATTTGAAATTTCTGAAAGAAAGCTTCTTTTTGTATATATTCAATTACCCTGTCGGTAACTGTCGCTCCTCTCTTGAAGCCATCCATTGGAACTTGAAAACGATAGTCGCAGTCAGGATTTCCGCATCTGTAACGGCGAGGATTTAGGACCAAATCTATACAGTAATTGTTTCTGGATATATCATGAACAATTCTTTTTTTACTGCGACCTTCCAAATTAATGTCGGTACAATGACACTGTGGGCACTCCTCCGGACGCCAATCCTTATCAGCTTCGATTTCCAAAACCATGAATTTTTCGCCGTCTTTCGGAACAAGCATCCTTGTAACCACAAATGGCGGCAAATCAATACTAGGAGCAAGTGCTAAGTCCACAACATCCATATCTTTTTCTTCATATTTTTTTACGAATGGTTTCTTTGCTTTTTTCTTTTTGGGCATATCTTCTCTCCTTTATGAACATACATACCTTTTCAGTAAAAAATAACGGCCAAATTGAAATACAGTTTTACGGCGTTGTCATCATAAAACCTGTACATATCAATAAATTGGCCGTTTTGTTCAACTACAATAATTGTAAAACAAACTGATATAAAAGTCAAGTTTTTGAAATCCTGACATAAAAGACATTAAACGGACTGACCGGTCCGTTTCTTATTGACTAAACATAAAGGAAATGGTAAAATGAAAACGCTAAACTATCAAACTGAATAATATTGGATAATACTGTCAAATGTATAATTCTGTCAAAGGCGTGGCATGCTGTTTTTATCAACTTGATAAAAACGCATGGCTTTAATCAACATGTCACGCAATATTGACAGTCAGTTTGATGGTTTAGCACACTTTAAGCTATGTGTTTTTTGGCACACAGCTTGCTGTGTGCCTTTTTTATTTTGTCTTGAAGTTTTCATACCATATTTGCTTAAACATTTCAGAGGTGTCTAATGTCTCCACAGGTTAAATCAAAAGAACGGGTTGCCGAGCACGGCGAGGTGTTTACCGCCGAGCGTGAGGTCAAGGCGATGTGCGATTTAGTTTCGCAGGAATGCGACCGTATAGATTCACGCTTCCTTGAACCCGCCTGCGGCAACGGTAATTTCCTTGCCGAGGTTCTGAGCCGTAAGCTCGCAACAGTTAAAAAACTATATAAATCAAATCATTACGATTATGAGCGTTATTCCGTTCTTGCCGTTTCTTCGATTTACGGCGTTGAGCTGTTGCAGGACAATGCTGAAGAATGCCGTGAGCGTCTGTATGAGCTCTGGAACAAGGAATATACCGCAGTATGCAAAAAAGATTGTAACGAAGAAACCAGAGAGGCTGTACGCTATATTATCAACTGCAATATCCTCTGCGGCAATGCATTGACACTGATGCAGGTTGACGGGAATCAGCAGGACACGGATAAGCCCATTATCTTCCCAGAGTGGAGTATGTTAATGGGAACAAAGCTTAAACGCCGTGATTTCCGTCTTGACGTTCTTCTGAAAGCCAACGAAAAACCTGCTAAAAAATCAAAGCAGACTTCGCTGTTTTCAGATGAGGACGATATCACAAAATACTTAACAACAAACCCTTCTACGGGCGAATATATGCCGCTTCCGATTTGCGAGTATCCGCCCGTTCATTATAAAAGAGTAAAAGAGATAGGAGCTGAAAATAATGGCTGAATCCTTCTTCGACAGAGTACATAAGCAGGACACGCATGTGCCTGATGTATTATCGTGTCTGTCCAATCTTTCCAACGACGAGGTATTTACACCTCCGGAAATAGTCAATCAGATGCTTGATATGCTTCCGCAAGAACTTTTCGCATCAACTGAAACGACATTCTGTGACCCTGCCTGTAAGACTGGTGTTTTCTTGCGTGAAATCGCTAAGAGATTACTTAACTTTCAGCTTCCGTTTTATCAGGACAGAATGAACGTTATCAACGAAAAGAAAGCCAATAACATTCAGCTCAGCGTTGACGATGAGATTTTCCTTGAAAAGCTTCAAAAAGCTATTGACCATATTTTCCATAAACAGCTTTATGGTATAGCAATAACTGAGCTTACAAGCTTGCTTTCAAGGCGAAGCGTTTACTGCTCAAAATATCCCAACGGACCGTATTCTATAACGCAGTTTGATAATGCCGAAGGCAACATCCGTTACCGCAGAATTAAGCATTCATGGGACAAAAAAGGCAGATGTGTTTTCTGCGGAACTTCCGCCGAAGGCGAACTTGGCGTAAATAAGCGTGGCGAAGAATTGGAAACTCACGCTTACGAGTTTATTCACACTCTTAAACCAGAGGAGATTTGGAATATGAAATTTGATGTTATAATCTCGAATCCTCCGTATCAACTAGATGATGGCGGAAATAAAAATAGTGCAAAACCTATTTATCAGTATTTCGTTCAGCAATCAATGAAACTTAGCCCACGTTTCCTTTCTATGATAATTCCGGCAAGATGGTATGCGGGGGGAAAAGGCTTAGATGAGTTTAGAAACCAAATGCTTTCGGATAAACATATTACAAATCTTGTAGACTATAGTAATGCTAAAGATTGTTTTCCTGGGATTAGTTTAGGTGGTGGTGTTTGTTATTTTCTTTGGTCTCGAGATAATGAATCAAAATGCACTTATACGAACATTCATGATGGAAAAACATCCACTCAGCAACGTGACCTTGGTGAATTTCCTGTTTTTGTTAGATATAACGAAGCTCTTTCAATAGTTCACAAGGTTTTGAATAAGTCAGATAGATTTGTAAGCGAGATTATGGGTGGAAGAAATCCTTTTGGATTTGAATCTTTCGCCAGAGGCGAAGAACAGAAAAAGAATGAATCGGATTGCACACTTTATTATAGTGGTGGAATTGGTTACGTTCCGAAATTAAGTGTTTTAAAATCAAAAGAATTGGTGAATAAATATAAATTAATGATAAGTAGGGCAACGGCAGAACATGCAAATGAACCTGATAGTAGTGGAATGTATAGTGTTCTTTCAAGGATAAAGGTTTTAAAGCCCAATGAAGTATGCACTGATTCTTATTTGATTGCATTTTCTTCTGATAATCTTAAAACAGTTGAGAATTTTTCTTCGTATGCACACACTAAGTTTTTTAGATTTTTAGTTATGCAATCAGTAACGTCAATTAGTCTGTCTAAAGAAAAATTCGGCTTTGTACCTTTACTTAATTTTGATAAACCTTGGACAGATAAAGAACTATATGATTTGTTTGAGCTTAGCAAAGAAGAAACAGATTTCATTGAGTCATTAATTAAAAATAAGGATATAACCGGAGGCGAAGCAGATGGCTAATGTTATAAGACTTAACGAAATACTGCATAACCGCCCGCCCGTTGTTCCGCAGATTTATGGCTATACCATTCCCGGACTTGCCGACCATGAAGGATATATAAAAATCGGATTTACCGATAAAGAAGATGTCGAAGACAGAATTGCCGAGCAGCTTCATACGGCTGCCGTTAAGCATAAGACTGTTTTCGTTCAGTCAGCTATGCGTGAAGACGGCACCTGCTTTACAGACCATGATATCCATGACCTCTTGAGGCGCAAAGGCTTTAAGCAGCTCAACGCAGGAGAGGACAGAAACGAGTGGTTTAAATGTTCGGTTGATGATGCTCTGACGGCAATAATGGAAGTACGCAACAACGAGCGTTATGAATCAAACAGAACGGAAAACTTCGCTATGCGTAAGGAGCAGAGCGAAGCTGTTGACATGACATATAAATACTTCCGCAAAATGAAGCAGGAAGAGCCGGACAGCCGACCAAAATTTCTCTGGAACGCTAAAATGCGTTTCGGCAAGACCTTCGCTACATATCAGCTTGCAAAGAAAATGGATATGAAGCGTGTGCTTGTGCTTACCTTCAAGCCGGCTGTTGAAACGGCATGGTACGATGACCTTATGCGTCATGTTGACTTTGACGGCTGGCAGTTTGTATCGAACAAGGAAGCAAAGTTCGACGCAAAAAAATTCGATGAGCAGTACGAAAGCTGTGACAAGGACAAACCGATTGTTGTTTTCGGTAGCTTTCAGGATTTGCTTGGCACTAACGATGCCGGCGGTATTAAAGCAAAGAACGAATTTATCCACACAATAAACTGGGATATGGTAGTTCTTGACGAATACCATTTCGGAGCATGGCGTGCAAATGCAAAATCCCTGTTCGAAAAAGAAAACGAAGACGACGTTGATTTCGATGTCGAAAAATATCAGGCAGAAGAATCCGGCAACGCCATCAATGAAACATGGCTTCCTATTACCACTTCGTATTATCTCTATCTGTCGGGTACGCCCTTCAGAGCGATAAACAGCGGTGAGTTCCTCGAAGACCAGATTTTCAACTGGACCTATTCGGACGAACAGGCTGCAAAAGAAGCATGGGATAACAGAAACGGCAGAAATCCGTATGCGGCTCTGCCGAAAATGGTTATGCTTACATATAAAGTGCCCGAAAGCATAACCGAAATCGCCATGAACGAAGGTATTGATGAGTTTGACATAAACGAATTCTTCAAGGCGGAATTTGAGAAGGGTCACGAAGAAGACGCCCGTTTCAAATATGAAGACTATGTTCAGAAATGGGTTAAGCTCATTCAGGGCGATTATAACCCTATTGACGGACTGAAAATGGGCTCGGATAAACCGCCTATGCCGTTCTCGGACGCAACGCTTCTGAATGTTCTTTCACACACGCTGTGGTTCCTGCCTACGGTTGCATCGTGCTATGCAATGTATAATCTTTTAAGGCAGAAACAAAACACATTCTTTAACGATTATGAAATAATTGTTTGTGCCGGTACAAAGGCAGGTATAGGCGTTGACGCTCTCGGTCCCGTTGAAAGAGCTATGGGAGACCCGCTGAAAACAAAGACAATTACATTAACCTGCGGCAAGCTCACTACAGGCGTAACTGTTCGCCCGTGGTCGGGTATATTTATGCTGCGTA
>ONBD01000055.1 GCA_900315985.1 uncultured Eubacteriales bacterium
TGAAAGAGCTTTTTGGTAGTCGCTTTTATTAACATACAGCTTGAACCAGAAGCATTTGTTTTCGTAGCCTGCACGCTGAAAAATGTTAGGTCCGGTAGTTTTAACTTTGTACTTTATGGAGTTTTCGTCTAAAAGCTTAATAAGTTTCTGCTTTTCGTCAAAGCTTTCGGCTTTACATAGGAATTTTAACATTTTATTCTCCTTAAATTAAAATCAACGGACTATCTGTTAGCGATATACTTGCTTCGCAAGTGCGATATATTTGCCACTGCAAATGCGATATACACTCATTTTCATTCGTGTGCGATATGCTATAAATTACCTGTTTCACGCCCGCAAGGGCATATCGCATTATAAAGAATATATCGCAACGCAGTTATATCGCTAATTCCGTCAGGAATTTATATCGCTTTTTGATATGCCGAGCATATCAAAAACGACCTGCTTCATTTCTGCTTTTTCGGCAACTCTTGTAAACCTCGGAGTTTTGCCCTTTAAATTTGCAAGCTGTGCAGGTACGGGCTCGCCTGTCTTTTCGTGAAGCTCGTCTACCATCGAAAATTCGTCGGTTGACTTTACCTCGTCGCTAACAGCAGAAAGCACGCTCTTTGAGAATTTATAAGGGTTAGCCGTTGAAGCTATAACCGTAGGTGTGCTGTCGCCTGTTTTTCCGGTGTAATCCTCATAAACCTTTACGGCAACTGCAGTGTGTGTATCTATAAGGTAATTGCTATTTTCAAAGGTTTCCTTTATTGTCGCCTTTGTAGCCGTATCGTCACAGCAGCCTGCCGCAAAGCTGGATTTGATTTTCTCAATAAGCTCGGCGTCAACCTCGTATTTTCCCTCTGAAGAAAGCTGAGCCATTAAATCGGCTGTCTTTTTGTCATCATAGCCCGAAAGAATAAACAGAAGTCTTTCAAGGTTTGAGGAAATGAGTATATCCATACTCGGCGAGGTTGTGCAGTAGAAGGCTCTGTTTTTGTCATATGTGCCTGTGGTAAGAAAATCCGTAAGCACATTGTTTGCGTTTGAAGCGCAGACAAGCTTTTTAATCGGCACACCCATTTCCTTTGCATAGTATGCCGCTAAAATATTACCGAAATTGCCTGTGGGCACAACAACATTTATCTCTTCGCCCAATTTCACATTGCCATTATTCACCATATCGCAGTAAGCCGATACATAGTAAACAATCTGCGGTACAAGTCTGCCCCAGTTAATAGAGTTTGCAGACGAAAACGCAAGGTTATTATGTTTGAATTTCTCTTCAATTTCCCTGTTTGTAAAAATTGCCTTAACACCGCTCTGCGCATCGTCAAAATTGCCTTTGATAGCGCAAACGCTGACATTGTTGCCCTCCTGCGTGGTCATCTGAAGCTTCTGCATAGGACTTACGCCGTCAACGGGGTAGAATACAAGTATTTCTGTATTGGGCACATCCTTAAAACCTTCAAGAGCCGCCTTGCCCGTGTCGCCCGAGGTTGCTACAAGAATTACAATTTTAGTGTCCTTCAGGGTTTTGCCTGCCGAAACGGTAAGCAGATACGGCAAGAGCTGAAGAGCCATATCCTTGAATGCGCAGGTAGGTCCACGCCACAACTCAAGCACCTCTGCGCTGTCGGTAAGCTTATGAAGCGGAGCTACCTTGTCAGATGAAAATTTTCCCTTTTTATATGCGCCCTCAACGCACATTGAAAGCTCTTCATCCGTAAAATCGGTAAGATAAAGCTTTAGTATTTCCTTTGCCCTGCCTATATAGTCAAGGGTGCCTATTCTTTTTATATCGTCAAGACTCAAGGTCGGAATTTCCGTCGGCACAAAAAGTCCGCCGTCTGCCGAAATTCCCTTTGCTATTGCCTGCGAAGCGCTGACCTTAACGCTTTTATCTCTTGTGCTTGTGTAAATCATAATAACACTCCTGACTTAAGTTAAAAATTCTCTACTGTATATGCGTTTTTTATGTAATTGAACTTGTCTGCCCTGTACCCGTCAAGATACACCTCGGCAACATCAAAGCGGGGCTGAAGAGAGCTTGGATTTTTTGACAGATAAAACTGTGCAGTTGCAATTATTCTTTTTCTTTTGTTGTAGTCAACTGCATCCGACGCTTTAATAAGGCTGTCCTTTTCTCTTGTTTTGACCTCGACAAAGGCTATATATTTGCTGTCTGCGGCTATTAAATCCACCTCGCCTAAACGGCAGCGGTAGTTAGCGTCAAGAATTTCACAGCCGTTGTCTCTTAAATACCTGCCCGTCAGAAATTCACCGTATGCGCCGATATACGCCTTGTCCATACTACTCACCGATTATCTTTTTAAGAAAGCTGCGGCGGTGGATTTCACTGATGCCGTACTCGGCTATTTTTTCATAATGAAGCTTTGTGCCGTAGCCCTTATGCTTCCGGAATTCATACTGCGGGTATTTTTCAGCCATTTCAAGCATAAAGCGGTCACGGCTTACCTTTGCAAGTACGGACGCTGCGGCAATGCTCATTGATTTTGCGTCGCCCTTTACTACGGTTATCTCTTTTATATCATCAGAAATATGCGGTTCCCGATTGCCGTCAACAAGAGCTAAATCAGGCTTGATTTCAAGCTTTTCGACTGCTCTTTTCATAGCTAAAAAAGTAGCGTTGAGAATATTGATTTCGTCAATTTCCTTTTCACTTGCAGTGCCTATGCCGTAAGACACAGCTTTTTCTTTAATGACATCAAAAAGCGCTTCTCTCTTCTTTTCGGTAAGCTTTTTTGAGTCGTTAAGCCCTTCAATTTCACAGTCGGGCGGTAAAATAACCGCAGCGGCATAAACGGGACCTGCAAGCGGACCCCTGCCCGCTTCGTCAATTCCGCAAATTACCTTAAAGCCGTCTTTTAAATATCCGTTTTCTATTTCAAAATCAACCATCTTCACTTACCGAATCCATAGTTATTCTGCCAAGCTTGCCTGCCCTGTACTCATCTAAAAGCATTACCGACGCACGCAGTGTGTCAACCTCGCCGCCACGCATCATCATACCTCGTTTTCTGCCTATAATTTCAAGCACTTCCCAAGCCTGCAAGTCTTCAAAGTCCGTTATTTTATAACGCTCGGTAAGTCTGTCGGGGTAATCTCTTGTGAGCACCTCAAGAAGCCTTACCGCAAGCGTTTCATTGTCAAACACCTCATCCTTGACAGAGCCTATAAACGCAAGCCTGTCGCCGACCTTGGGGTCGTCAAATTTAGGCCACAATACACCGGGAGTGTCAAGAAGCTCAATGCCGTTGTCAATTACAAACCATTGATTTTGCCTTGTAACGCCTGCCTTGTCGGCAACCTTTGCCCTGTTTCTGCCTGCCATTTTGTTTATAAATGAGGATTTGCCTGTGTTGGGTATTCCCACAACCATTATTCTCAACGGCTTGCCTGCCATTCCCTTGGCTTCGTTTGAGGCAATTCTGTCCTTTAAAACCTCTCTGAGAAGCGGAGCGTATCTGTTAAGTCCGTTGCCCGACTTGCAGTCAACCGCAAGCACGGCAACAGCATCCCTCTTAAAGTATTCGAGCCACTCTCTGGTGGCTCTTTCGTCCGCAACATCGCACTTGTTTAAAAGCACTATAAGCGGTTTATTTCCGATTATATCGTGAAGCTCGGGATTGCGTGAGGATATAGGCATTCTCGCATCAAGAATTTCGGTTACGGCGTCAACAAGCGGAAGGCTCTCTTTGATAAGCCTTCTAGTTTTTGCCATATGGCCCGGAAACCACTGCACATTTTGCCTGATTGTATCGCCCATTTTTTACCTCTGATTCAAAAGCGTTCTGTCGCCTATTCTGTAAAAAGCCTCGCCTACTACATAGCGTTCGTCAATAAATCCGACGCCTGCATAACGGCTGTCGGCTGACTCGTTACGGTTGTCGCCCATTACAAACAGCTTTCCTTCGGGCACGGTAACAGGATATGAAAAGCCGTCGCCGAGAGTCTTTGTCTTAACATTGAGATAAGGCTCCGAAAGAAGCTCGCCGTCAACATAAACAGCACCCTGCGGTATGTCAATATCAACGGTCTGACCGCCCTTGGCAATTACTCTTTTAACAAGCACCTTTTCGTATGCGTTGGGCTGGGAAATAATAACTATATCGCCCTGCTCAATGTTATAATCCCTTGCCGAAATAAGCAGTCTGTCGCCGTCTCTTAAGGTGCTGAACATTGAACTGCCGTTGACGGTTGAAATCTTAAAGCCGAATGTAAATATAAGCGTAACCGCCACTAATGCAGACAGCATTATTGACGCAAAATCATATATTGCTGAAATAATTTTGTTATCTTTTTTAGCCAATTTTCCATTCACCTACCGGGAAAAATCTGAATTCTGCCGTGCCGAGCAAATACCTTGTGTCAATAAAGCCTATAATTGTCGAACGGCTGTCAAGCGAATCATTACGGTTGTCGCCCATTACGAACACACAGCCCTCGGGCACGGTTACGGGGAACGCCACATCAAACATTCTGTTTGTAGGCTCGGCAATATAATCCTCTTTAAGAAGCTGGTCGTTAACCTTAACTGTTCCGTCGGCAAAGTTTATGTCAACAGTATCACCTGCAACGGCAACAATTCTTTTAATAAGCGGTTCGTTGAGCTTGTTAGGCTGGGTAATTACCACTATGTCGCCACGGTCATAATGCATATTTATAGCCTTGACCGCAAGCCAGTCGCCGTTGTGAAGCGTAGGCACCATAGACCTGCCGTTAACGCCGACAACTCTGAACAAAACCGTGAAAACGACAAATATTACAACCAAGGCAAAAATTACGGAATCAAGCCAGCTGTAAACAAATTTCCATGATTTTGAAGCCTCGGAATAAGTGTTTTCAACCTCGTCAAAATATACTCTGATGTCTTCTGTTTTTCTCAATTTATACACCTGCCCTATTATACAGAATATATAATACTACATATACGGTCAAATTGCAAAGGATTTTTTAGGAAAAAGTTAAAAAAGCAGGGCAAACGCCCTGCTTTTAGTATTAGTTTAATTATTCATCCTTACCGCAGCAATGCTTATACTTTTTGCCGCTGCCACATGGACAAGGCTCGTTTCTGCCTATCTTGCGTTCCTTTTTAACGGGGCGTTTTTTCTCGCTGCCGTCGGTAGCTCCGCTTGTGCCGGTTATCTGCGCCTGCTGCTCTCTCTTTACCTCTTCATTTGTACGAAGCTGAACAGTGAGTATGCCCGTAACCGTGCCCTCGCAGATAGCTGCGCTCATCTCGTCGAACATATCGAAGCTTTCCATTCTGAATGCGACAACGGGATCCTGCTGGCCGTACGAACGAAGGTAAATACCGCCCTTCAATTCTTCCATTTCGTCAATGTGATCCATCCAGCGGCGGTCAACATTCATAAGAAGAATCTTCTGCTCAAGCTCTTCCATTATAATGGGTCCGTACTTCTCCTTCTGTGCCTCAAATCTTTCGTATGCACAGTCTAAGAACAGCTGTTTGAAATCGTCTGCGGTTTCAATTCCGTCATAGCTCTTGCCGCCGAGTACCCAACCGAGTTTTGCAACCATACCGTTGACATTCCACTCCTCTTTGGGAAGTGCTGAAGCACAGTAGAAATCAACCTGCTGGGTGAAGTAATCGTCTATCATCTTGCGCATTGTAGCGTCAAGGTCAACACCGTCAAGCACCTGATTACGCTGACCGTAGATAACCTCTCTCTGCATATTCATAACATCGTCGAAGTTAAGAACCTGACGGCGAACTGCAAAGTTGTTGCCCTCAACCTTCTTCTGCGCTGACTCAATAAGACCTGTGAGAAGCTTGGTTTCAATAGGCATATCGCCGACAGACTTAAAGGTGTCAAGTATAGCGTAGAAACGGTCGCCTGCGAAAAGTCTTAACAGCTCGTCCTCGGCTGAGAGGAAGAAACGGCTCTTACCGGGGTCGCCCTGTCTGCCCGAACGGCCTCTCAGCTGGTTGTCAATTCGTCTTGACTCGTGTCTTTCTGTACCGATTATATAAAGGCCGCCTGCTTCACGCACTCTCTGCGCCTCGTCCTTAAGCTCCTCCTTGAATTTGCTTTCAAGCTCACGGAAGGTCTTACGGGCTTCAATAATCTCTTCGTTATCGGTTTCTGCGAAGCCTGTTGCCTCGGCAATAAGCTCCTCGGAATAATCCTTTTTACGCATTTCAGCCTTAGCCATAAACTCTGGGTTACCGCCTAAAATAATATCGGTACCACGGCCTGCCATATTCGTTGCTATTGTAACTGCGCCGTATTTACCTGCCTGAGCTATGATTTCAGCCTCTTTTTCGTGGTATTTGGCGTTCAGCACTTCGTGCTTGATGCCACGCTTTTTGAGCACCTTTGAAAGCGCTTCGCTCTTTTCAATGCTTATAGTACCTACAAGCACGGGCTGACCCTTTTCGTGAGCTTCGAGAATTTCCTCAATTATGGCGTTGAATTTAGCCTGCTCGGTCTTGAAAAGCAAATCGTCCTCATCAACTCTGATTACAGGTGCATTTGTCGGGATTGCAACAACATCAAGCCCGTAAATCTCCTGAAATTCCTGACTTTCGGTCATAGCCGTACCTGTCATACCCGAAAGCTTGTTATAAAGTCTGAAATAGTTCTGGAAGGTAATTGTTGCAAGAGTTTTTGACTCCCTTTCAACCTTAACGCCCTCTTTTGCTTCGATTGCCTGATGCAATCCGTCGGAATAGCGTCTGCCGAGCATAATTCTGCCCGTAAACTCGTCAACAATAAGCACCTGACCGTCTTTGACAACATAGTCAACATCTCTTTTCATAACGCCGTTGGCTCTGATAGCCTGGTCGATATGGTGCTGAATGTTGATATTGTCAGCGTCGGTAAGATTGTCAATGCCGAAGAATTTTTCTGCCTTTTCAATACCGCTTTTTGTAAGCGTACAGCTCTTTGCCTTTTCGTCAACAACATAGTCGCCGTCTGCGTCAACAATATCCTCGGCGTTCATTTTGTCGTCAAGCTCTGTAACCGTAATTTTCTTCAACGATTTTGCAAAGGTGTCTGCAATTTTATACATATCGGTTGACTTGTCGCCGACACCCGAAATGATAAGCGGAGTTCTTGCCTCGTCTATAAGGATTGAGTCAACCTCGTCGACAATAGCGAAGCTGTGCCCCCTCTGCACCCTCTCGGAAGCGTAAGTTACCATATTGTCACGAAGATAGTCAAAGCCCATCTCATTGTTTGTGCCGTATGTAATATCAGCGGCGTAAGCTTCTCTTCTCTGCTGATTGTCAAGCTCGTGAACTATAAGTCCGACAGATAAGCCTAAGAAACGGTAGATTTTACCCATCCACTCAGAGTCACGGCGTGCAAGGTAATCGTTTACGGTAACAATGTGTACGCCGTTGCCTGCAAGCGCATTAAGGTAAGCAGGAAGCGTCGCCACAAGCGTTTTACCTTCACCTGTTTTCATCTCGGCAATTCTGCCCTGATGAAGTATAATGCCGCCTATAATCTGCACTGGGAAATGCTTCATATTAAGCACACGCCACGAAGCTTCACGGCAGGTTGCAAATGCCTCGGGCAGAATATCGTCAAGCGTTTCGCCTGCGGCAAGTCTTTGTCTGAATTCGTCTGTCTTTGCACGGAGCTGTTCGTCTGTCAGCTTTGAATACTCCTCTTCAAGCGCAAGCACCTTCTGCTGAACGGGCTTGACCCTTTTTAATTCCTTTGAGGAATAGTCGCCGAAAATTTTTGTAAGTAAGGACATATATTATATTCCTTTCATATAGAAATTTGCATTTTTTCAAATTTAATTAAGTATAGCACAAATAAAAATAAAAATCACTATATTTTTAAGTGTTTAATTATTTTTTACAAAATATTAAAGAATCTCTTTTTATAAGGCTTTATAAATCCGACAAAAAACGCAGGACACAAAATGTGCCCTGCGTTAAAACTTACATATCTAATTATTCGTCATCAGATGTCTTTTTTCTTGTAAGTACAAATGCTGCGCCTGCAAGAAGTGCTACTGCCGTAACTGCGGGAATTGCATAGTCACCCGTAGCAGGAATGTTTGTCGGATTTGACGGTGTGTTGCCTGAATTGTTGGAATTGTTGCCGTCAGAGCCGCCGTTTGCATCAGTACGGAGAAGATTTGCAAGTGCGCTTGTGATTGTGCCTATAGCGTCACCGAAGCCTCTGAAGAGCTGTGCAAGGTCAGCAGGTGTATAACCCTCAAAGATCTTGTCCAATGCACTCTTGGAAGCGTCGTCAGAGTTAACAGCCGCAACAAGTGAATTTCTTTCGTCAGCAGAAATACTGCCGTTTCTTAAAAGCTCGTCTGCTATATGTACTGCAGTAGTCTTATTGATTACGCCGTTGCCTAAAAGAGCTACAAGAACCTGTTCTTTCAAATCATAATTCGGAAGCGCACCAAGAAGGGAAATGATGCTGTCCGCATTTGAATTGATTTCTTCTTTGTTTTCAGGTTCTGTTTCGGGCTCTGTGGTTTCCTCAGCAGGAGCAACAGCCTTTTTAATGCCTGATGTAATTTCTGCTGTGAGCATATTGGCCGCATCCTGTGAAAAGCTTGAATCTGCCTGTACTGCCGCAACAGCAGCTGCAACTATAGGCTTAATTGAGTCAGGGTCGTTCTCGTATGCTTCTTTGAAAGCGTCAAGAGACGAAAGGTTTGAAATAACATAGCTTCTTATGTTTCCCCTGCCGCCGATGGTGTCAACATCGTTACCTGATTCAACAGCTTCAAGTGCCAGAGTAGCAATTTCCTTTTGCTGTGCGTCGGTAAGAGCGTCAACATTCTCACCTGCAAATGCGGGTATGCACATTGTAAACAGCAATGAAATCGCAATCAGCACTGATAAAAACTTCTTCATATCACTAAATCCCTTCTTAATATGAAAATGGACATAATTTCATTTATATACATATCAAATTATATCAGCACAAATGGTAGATGTCAATAAAAAGGTGCATATTTTTTTAAAACTTTTAGTCAAACTTTTGGTAATTTTCTTGTGAAAATTGCTAATAATAAAATCAAGAAATATTTTGAGGTGATTATATGAAAAACAAAAAGAAGAAGATAAGCGTCAAAGCTGTAAAGAGTGTCAATAAGAAGTCTGAAGAAATGGCAAAAATCTGGTCAGGCGACGAAAGCGAAGAAATAAACTCCGACATTCTGGGCAGTTATACCGGCTCTGCAGATGACGGTGAAAAGCCTGTTCAGGACGCAGATGACCTTTAAAAAGAACGCATTATATATATTATAATGAAAAATGAAAAAAGTACTTGCATATTTATATATTGTATGGTATTATATGACAGTACGAATATGAGTAAGCTGAGAGTGGGTTCTGCCCGCTCTCTTAATTTTGTAAGGAGCTATAAGCTTGGCAGAGAAGAAAAAGAATACCGTTACTGCCGTCTGGGAGCTTGCGCAGCCTATTGCAGAGCAGCTCGGTCTTGTGCTGTGGGATGTCCGCTTTATAAAAGAAGGCGTCAACTGGTACCTGCGTATTATAATTGACCGTGAGGACAGAGCGGTAGATATTGACGACTGCGTAAATATGAGCCACGCTATTGACGGTCCGCTTGATGAGCTTGACCCGATAGAGCAGGCGTATTCGCTTCAGGTGCAATCCCCCGGTATTGAACGGGAGCTGACAAGAGATTTTCATTTTGAAAAATATATAGGCGAGCCTATTATGATTAAATTCATACACGCCTTCAACGGCACAAGGGAATACAAAGGCACGCTTCTGTCATATGACAACGGAGATATTTCAATGGAGTTACCCTCGGGCGACACCTTGGATTTTAATAAAAAAGAAACATCTTGGATAAAATTAGACGATTTTGGAGGTTTTTAAGAAAATGAACAAGGAATTTTTTGAAGCAGTTGCTTTAATGGAAAAGGAAAAAGGCGTTCCTGCAGAGTACTTATATGAAAAAATCAGCAACGCCATTGTAGTAGCCGTAAGAAAAGACTACGGCGGCAAGGATGTTATCAGCTGTGAAATCGAGCCTGAAAAGAGCGAGATGAATGTTTACTACTGCAGAACAGTAGTTGAAGAGGTTGAGGACCCCGACGCAGAAATTTCGCTCGAGGAAGCTCAGCAGATTAAGAAAAAGTATAAGCTCGGCGACATAGTTAAGGTTAAGCTTACCAAAAAGGATTTCGGCAGAATTGCGGCTCAGACTGCAAAGCATGTTATCCGTCAGGGCATCCGTGACGCTGAGAAGGACCAGATACTTCAGGACTTCCAGTCGAAAAATCAGGAGCTTGTTACTGCAAAGGTTCAGAGAATTGACCCCGTTACAGGCAATGTTACTCTTGAAATAGGCAAGGCTGAGGCTATTCTTCCCAAGGCAGAGCAGCTTCCCGACGACAGCTTCTATGAGGATGAACTTATTAAGGTATTTATAGTAGATGTCAAACAGACTGAAAAGGGCCCCAAGGCTATGATTTCAAGAACACATCCCGGTCTTGTAAAAAGACTTTTCGAGATGGAGGTTCCCGAAATTTATGACGGCACGGTTACTATTGACTCTGTTTCCCGTGACGCAGGCTCAAGAACAAAGCTTGCCGTTCATTCAAAGGATGAGGATGTTGACGCCATAGGCGCATGCATAGGTCCCCGTGGCGCAAGAGTAAACAAGATTGTTGAAATCCTCGGCGGCGAAAAGATTGATATTGTAAATTACAGCGAAAATCCCGAGGAGTTCATTGCAGCTGCTCTGGCACCTGCAAATGTTCTCAAGGTTGAAATTGAGGACGCTGAAAATCATGTGTGCCATGTTACCGTTCCCGACCATCAGCTGTCGCTTGCAATAGGCAACAAGGGTCAGAACGCAAGACTTGCGGCGCACCTTACAGGCTGGAAAATTGACATCAAGCCCGAAAGCGGCTTTTATGAGGGTTAATCTCCCCTCCTGCTATAATCACATTAAACAAGGGAGTTGAAGTTATGAAGCAGAGAAAAATACCAATGCGTAAATGCTTAGGCTGCGGCGAAAGCTTTGAAAAAAGAGAGCTTGTCCGCATTGTAAGAAGTCCTGAGGGCGAAATAAGCCTTGACCTTACGGGCAAAAAAGCAGGCAGAGGCGCATACATCTGCAAAAAAGCTTCCTGCCTTAAAAAAGCAAGAAAAGCAAAGCGTATTGAAAACGCCTTTGAGTGCAGCGTACCCGAAGAGGTTTACGATGAAATGGAGCGTGAATTAGAGCTTGAACAGTAAAGCACTTTCACTTGCAGGCATGGCACGCAGGGCCAACAAGGTAAGCTTAGGTCATGACGCCTGCGAAGGCTCAGTCAAAAACGGCTGTGCCTCACTTGTAATTGTAAGCAACGACGCTTCCGAAAGACTTAAAGAGGAAATGTCAGGTCTTTGTAAAGCGTATCACACGGATTTTTGTGAGTTTGATTGCAGTAAATCCGAATTAGGCGCTTCACTCGGCGCAAAAATAACAGCTGTGCTCAGTATAAATGACGCAGGCTTTGCAAAAAGAATTATTGAACTGATACGGGAGGAATAATATATATGGCAGTTAAGAAAAATAAGCTTAACGATGTTGCTAAAAGCTTTAATATTCCCAACAAAGTGCTTATTGAGCTTTTAGGCAAATATTTTGAGGGCGAAAAGAAGGTACAGACAGCGCTTGAAGATAAAGAAATGGATGTTATCTTTGAGGTGCTGACAAGAGAACATTCGGTTGAGAGCTTCGACGCATATTTTGCTATGCAGCCCGAAAAGAAGGAAAAGCCGAAAAAGGCCGAACAACCGAAGGCAGAGGCAAAAACCGAAGAGAAAAAAGAAGATAATAAAGAAGAAAAGGCTGCTGCCGAAAAGAAGGCGGAAAAGCCCGCTGAAAATAAACCTGCAAAGGCAAACGCAGGCGCACAGAAAGCGGCAGAGCTTCCGAAGAAGAAGGAAAAGGACCCCAACAAGCCTATGCAGGCAAGAACAAAGGGTGAAATGCGTCACATTGACACCCGTTCAGGCTCGGTTGACCTTGAAAAATACAACGAAAGATATGAAAACATTGCTCCTGCAAGCGACAGAAATATGGACAACAGCGTCAGAAAGCAGAAGCTTAAGCAGAAATCTCAGCAATACCGTAAGCAGGGCGGCATGAAGAGCCGTAAGCGTGAGACAGAGGCTGAAAGATTAAAGAGAATTGCCGAGGAAAGAGCAAAAAGACAGATTAAAATTACAGTTCCCGAGGAAATTACCGTCGGCGAGCTTGCGGCTTTGCTTAAAATGACAGCCGCAGAGGTTATCAAGAAGCTCTTCTCACTCGGTATGATGGCAACCGTCAATGAGGTTATCGATTACGATACAGCAGAAATCGTTGCTACCGAGCTTGGCGCAAAGGTTGAAAAAGAGGTTGTTGTTACCATCGAGGAAAGAATTATCGACGACACAGAGGACTCAGAAGAGGACCTTCTTCCCAGAGACCCCGTTGTAGTTGTTATGGGCCATGTTGACCACGGCAAAACTTCACTTCTTGACGCAATCAGAAATACATCCGTTACAGAAACAGAGGCAGGCGGTATTACACAGCATATCGGCGCTTACAGAGTTAAGACCGAAAAGGGTAAAATCACCTTCCTTGACACACCGGGCCACGCCGCATTCACATCAATGCGTGCAAGAGGCGCACAGG
>ONBD01000041.1 GCA_900315985.1 uncultured Eubacteriales bacterium
TAATCAAGCGCAGGTTCAAATGAAGCAAGTGTATTTGCAAGTATGATTTCGTCCAGCCGCATTCCTACGCCGATTTTTGCGCTTACACGGGCAATAGGATATCCGCTTGCTTTCGAGGCTAATGCTGATGAGCGGGACACTCTCGGGTTAACCTCAATGACATAGTATTTAAAAGAATTCGGATCAAGCGCAAACTGAACATTGCATCCGCCTTCAATTTTTAGCTCTCTTATTATTTTCAGCGCACTGTCACGCAGCATATGGTATTCCCTGTTGGTTAAAGTTTGAGAAGGGCAGACAACAATACTGTCACCCGTGTGTATGCCGACAGGGTCAAGATTTTCCATATTGCATACAGTTATTGCCGTATCATTAGAGTCCCTTATTACTTCGTACTCTATTTCCTTGAAACCTTTAACGGATTTTTCAATCAAGACCTGATGAACCGGACTTAACGCAAATGCCTGCTTACCTATTTCTGCCAGCTGTTCTTCGTTGTCGGCGAAGCCGCCGCCTGTTCCGCCCAAGGTGAAAGCCGGTCTTAATACCACAGGATAACCGATTTCTTCCGCCGCCTTTTTTGCTTCATCAAGAGAATATGTTATCTCAGAGGGTATAACCGGTTCACCTATTTCTTCGCACATTTCCTTGAACATTTCTCTATCCTCTGCCCGCTCAATGCTGACCGAAGGAGTTCCGAGAAGCTCAACTCTGCATTCCTTGAGTACGCCCTTTTTTTCAAGCTGTATTGCAAGATTAAGCCCTGTCTGTCCGCCTATACCGGGCAGAATAGCATCAGGTCGCTCTCGCCTTATAATTCTGGCAATATATTCAAGTGTCAGCGGTTCCATATATACCTTGTCAGCTATCTGTGTATCAGTCATAATAGTTGCAGGATTTGAATTGCACAGTATGACTTCATAGCCTTCCTCTTTGAGTGCAAGACAAGCCTGAGTGCCGGCATAATCAAATTCAGCAGCCTGACCGATTACAATAGGACCAGAACCGATGACCATAATTCTTTTTATATCCGTTCTTTTAGGCATCGTCCTTTGCCTCCTTCATAAGATCAATAAAACGGTCAAAAAGGTATGCACTGTCCTGTGGGCCAGGTGCGGATTCGGGATGATACTGCACCCCAAAAGCACGGTCCTTTTTACAAGCCACCCCCTCAACAGTGTTATCCAACAGATTTATATGCGTAATACTTAAAGCAGTGTTAGCGATGCTGTCCGCATCAACGGCATACGAATGATTCTGTGAGGTGATTTCGACTTTGCCCGTTATGAGATTCTTTACGGGATGATTGCCGCCTCTGTGTCCGAATTTAAGCTTGTAGGTTTTTGCCCCATAAGCCAGAGAAAGGATCTGGTGTCCCAGGCAGATGCCGAAAACAGGCATTTTGCCTATAAGTCTGCGAACGGTAACTATAAGTTCCTTTACATCCTCAGGATTACCCGGGCCATTGCTTAAAAACACGCCGTCCGGATTTAGAGCTTCTATTTCATCAAAAGGGGTATTCCACGGAACAACCGTAACCTTACATTCTCTTTTGACAAGAGAGCGAATGATATTTTCTTTCATACCGCAGTCAACAGCAACGACATGAAACCGGGGATTATTACAACCGTATTCTTCCGCATTTTTTCTGCTGACACGGCTGACTGCATCGCTTGGAAGAATTGTATTTTTCAGTGTTTCAAAGGCATCAGCATCAGCCGTTTCAGAACTTGTAATCAAAGCTTTACACGAGCCTGTTTCACGGATTTCCCTGACAAGCTTTCTTGTATCAATTTCGCAAACCCCAACTATACCGTATTTCTTCATCACGCTGTCAAGCGTTTCTGTACTGCGAAAATTCGACGGTTGGTCATTGTATTCCCTTACTATCAACGCAGAAGCAGTCGGAACTCTGCATTCATAATCATCGTTATTCATGCCGTAATTACCTATAAGCGGATATGCCATAACTATACTCTGACCTGTATATGACGGATCGGAAATAATTTCCTGATACCCGACCGGTGAGGTATTAAAAACAATTTCGGCAACACGCTCTTCACGCAAGCCAAAGGATTTTCCGTAATAAACAGAGCCGTTTTCAAGTATGATTTTCACATCGCTATCCGATTTATTATTCATTATCATGCCTTCCCGAATATAAAAATAAAAGACAAAGATGCCTTGGAATCCCAAGACACCTTTGCCTTTTGTATTATTTTATTACTAATCCATATAGTTGTCAAGAAAAGTAATTGCATATTTTAAAAAACGAAACAGACTGCACTCATCCGAGTACAGTCTTTGTGATTTACACTCCGCTGTCGCCGTAGTTTGAAAGCACTCTTGCCGACGGGTCGTTGACATCGCAGCCCTCCCAGGCTTTGTTGGGCATCCAGAAATCAACTATCATCTGCGACTGGCCGGGATAATACTTTTCAAAAATATCTCTGTAAAGCAGAGACTCCTTTGTGAACGGTTTTGCGTGGCTGTATTTTTCACAGCCCTCTTTGAACTGTTCATCCGTATAAACGGTTTGGGCATACTCCTTGAGATAGTCGACCATCGAATGACCTACCGCATCCGAGAACGCCGCTTTTTCACGCCAGAGAATTTCGTCGGGAAGATAACCTCTTCCCTCGAAGGCGTGACGAAGCAGATACTTGCCTTTGCCGTAGGTGTTCATTTTTATTTCGGGATCAAGAGCCATTACATAATCAACGAAATCAAGGTCGCCGAACGGCACTCTCGCCTCAAGAGAGTTTACCGAAATACATCGGTCCGCACGAAGCACATCATACATGTGAAGCTCATGCAGTCTTTTCTGTGCTTCGCTCTGAAACTCCTCTGCCGAGGGGGCAAAATCGGTATATTTGTAGCCGAAAAGCTCGTCGGATATTTCACCCGTAAGAAGCACACGGATATCCGTTGTTTCGTGAATCGCCTTGCAAATAAGATACATACCCATACTCGCACGGATTGTTGTAATATCAAAGGTCCCAAGAATCTTTATAACATTCTCAAGTGAAGAGATAACTTCATCGGGAGTCATAAAAATTTCCTTGTGATCGCTGCCAATGTAATCTGCAACCTGCCTTGCATATTTCAGGTCTATGGCATCCTCGCTCATTCCTATTGCAAAGGTTTTGATCGGCTTTTGCTCTTTTTTAGCCGCTATTGCGCAAACGAGTGAAGAGTCGAGCCCACCCGAAAGAAGAAAACCTACCTTAGCATCTGATATAAGACGCTTTTCAACTCCTGCTATGAGCTTTTCACGGATGTTTCTACAGGCTGTTTCAACACTGTCACAGCAAACACCGTCAACACGGGTTATATCGTTATAGCAGACAAATTCACCGTTTTTATAATAATGTCCGGGCGGAAACGGAAATATTTTTCCGACAATTCCGATAAGGTTTTTGGCTTCGCTGGCGAAAACTATATAGCCCTGACCGTCATACCCGTAATAAAGCGGACGGATACCTATGGGATCCCTTGCGGCTATGTATTCGCCCTCTTTGCCGTCATAGATAATCAGTGCAAACTCAGCATCCATTCTTTTGAACATTTTTACTCCGTATTCACGGTCCATAGGCAGCAGGATTTCACAGTCGCTGTCGCTTTTGAAGGTATAGCCTTTTTTTATAAGCTCATCCTTTTCCTTTTGAAATCCGTAAAGCTCGCCGTTGCAGACAACATAGCTGCCGTCAAGCTCAAACGGTTGCATGCCTTCGTCGTGAAGCCCCATAATCGCAAGACGGTGAAAGCCCAATAATCCTTTTCCCGTATCAATAATACGGCTGTCATCGGGTCCTCTTGACTTTGTTTTTTCAAAGCCCTTTCTGAATAAATCAACAGAGGCACCGTCCGAACAGTAACCCATAATAGAACACATAAGATTTACCTCCTTAAAGTAATCCAGCCTATAACAGGGCGATGCTGTAATCGCGGTGCCACCTGCATTTTTCTCTTTTAACGCTCCTGACAGAGCTTGCCGTTTAACGCACAGCCTACGGCGCACCTACTCGCTTTTGCTTTCGGATTGCTGCTTGAAAAGTGTTATTCCTTCGGCGCCTGTTACACGGCTCACATCAATTCCGTGCTTTCTGAAAACGGTGTTCCGAAATACTTCTCTTTTCTCAAACGCATTTAATTTAAGTTTATTATTCTACATCCTGAAGGGCGTCATAGCCCTCCTCGCCCGTACGAACCTTAACTACATTTTCAACATCATAGACAAATATCTTTCCGTCTCCGATATTGCCGGTGTAAAGAACCTTTTTCGCCGTTTCAATAACAGTTCTGACAGGAATTTTGCTGACTACAATATCAACCTGAACCTTAGGTAAAAGGCTTGCCTCAACCTGAACGCCTCTGTAGTATTCAGGTGTTCCCTTCTGCCAACCGCAGCCGAGAACATGTGAAACGGTCATACCGGCGATTCCTATGTCAATCATAGCGGTCTTGAGAGCTTCAAAGCGTGATTCCTTACAAATGATTTCAACCTTTGTAAACTTAGGCGTTGTCTCGTCAAATGCCGGAACTTTCTTTACCGGTATAGCTTCCGCAACGGGAACATCACCCGGAACTGCCGTGGAATTTTCATAACCGTAGTCAATGCTTTCAACTGCCGGCAGGAAGTCTGCATAGGCACTCGGAAGTCCGTGCTCGGTCTTGTCAAGTCCTTTGATTTCCTCCTCCTGCGAAACCCGAAGTCCGACAGTTTTCTTAATAACCGCAAAGGTCAGTGTCATCATAAGAGCTGTCCACGCAAGAATGCAAACTATACCTAACGACTGTATTCCCAGGAGTCTGAATTTACCCGTGTAGAACAGACCTTCAAGTCCTGCGGGTGCTGCGGGATTTGCAAGCAAACCTACCGCTATTGTTCCCCATACACCATTTGCAAAATGTACTCCTACTGCGCCGACGGGATCGTCAATGTGGCATTTCAAATCCAGTAATTCAACGATAACTACTACCAAAATACCCGAAACGATACCGACGACTACCGAACCGAGAGCGTCAAGAGCATCACAGCCTGCCGTTATCCCGACCAGTCCCGCCAGTGAACCGTTTATACACATTGAAACATCAGGCTTGCCGTTTTTAATCCATGTAAATATCATTGTAGTAACAGTTGCAACGGCAGGAGCAATTGTAGTTGTAACAAAAATGGAAGCAAGTGATTTTCCGTCCCACGCCGCCGCTCCGTTAAATCCATACCAGCCGAACCAAAGTATGAAGCAACCGAGCGCACCGAGAGTAATCGAATGTCCGGGAATTGCGTTGACCTTAGTAACCTTATTATTTTTATCTCTCTGATATTTACCAAGTCTCGGACCTACCATTATTGCTCCGATAAGTGCTGTTATTCCGCCGACTGAATGTATTGCCGCCGAGCCTGCAAAATCGTGAAATCCAAGTTGAGCAAGCCAACCCTGAGAATTCCATACCCAGCCCGCTTCGACGGGATAGACAAAAAGCGAAATAACTGCAGAATAAATACAGTATGAAGCAAATTTTGTTCTCTCTGCCATTGAACCGGAAACTATTGTGGCGGCAGTTGCACAGAATACAAGATTAAACACGAATGAAGGAGCATTGCCGTTTTCAAGGAATGAACCGAAGTCTGTGAGAATTTTAAGATTCGGAACACCGATGAATCCGAGAACATAATCCTCCGCCATCATAAGGCTGAAGCCCAAAGCTACGAATACAACCGTGCCTATGCAGAAATCCATAAGATTTTTCATTATTATGTTTCCTGCATTTTTCGCTCTCGTAAAGCCTGTTTCAACCATTGCAAAGCCTGCCTGCATAAAGAAAACCAGCGCTGCGCCGATTAAAAACCAGACGCCGAATACCTCTTTTGTTGCGGTTTCCTGTATAAGTTTGGTTATTTCTTCTATAGCCATATAAAATCAAGTCCTTTCTTCGGTTATTTAACGCTGAAAAGTATATCGCCGTAAGTCGGGTAAGGCCAGTATTTCTTTGAGGTCAGCGTTTCTGCCTCGTCGCTCGCAGCACGCAGCTCTTCCATCCTCGCAATCACGCTGTCCCGAACTGCGTACGCCTGCTTGCTGATTTCGGCGCCGTCATCAATAGCGCAAACCGCATCTTCAAGCTCGTCCGCCTTCTCGCATATTGTATCCGTGAGGTCGGAAAGCTTTCTGACAAGATTAGTTTCGTATGTGCAGGCGATACTGCTGTCAAGAGCTTTTTTGACGGCTGCGGACGATGCGATTTCAGCGCTGTAAGCTTCAACTGCGGGCGCAATTTCCGTCTTAGCCATAGTTACCATAGTATTCGCCTCAATGATTACCGACTTGACATAGTTTTCAAGCGTAATTTCATATCTTGACTTGATTTCCGCTTCGGTAAAAACGCCCTGGGAAGTGAGCATATCAACATTCTTTTTGTCGAGCAGATGAGGAATTGCATCTGCAGTTGTACGGTAGTTGAGAAGTCCTCTCTTTTCGGTTGCTTCTTTAATCCAGCTTTCGTCATAGCCGTTACCGTTGAAAATGATTCTCTTATGGTCTTTAATAGTCTTTTTAATCATTTCATGAAGCGCCGTTTCAAAATCCTCTGCGCCCTCAAGTCTGTCGGCATAAATCTTCAGGGATTCCGCAACAGCGCTGTTAAGCATAATATTTGCACAGGCAATAGAGTTAGACGAGCCGAGCATACGGAATTCAAACTTGTTGCCCGTAAATGCGAAAGGAGAAGTTCTGTTTCTGTCCGTGTTGTCACGGTTGAATTTCGGCAAAACATCGACACCGAGCTTCATCTGAGTCTTTTTAGCCGATTTGTACGGCTTGTCCTTTTCAATTGCTTCCATAACGGCATTTAATTCATCGCCGAGGAAAATTGAAACAACTGCAGGAGGTGCTTCATTTGCGCCTAATCTGTGATCGTTTCCTGCGGTTGCAACGGAAATACGAAGCAGGTCCTGATAATCGTCAACTGCCTTGATAACAGCGCACAGGAAAAGCAAAAACTGTGCATTCTCATACGGCGTTTCACCGGGAGAAAGAAGGTTAATGCCCGTATCGGTTGCTATTGACCAGTTATTATGCTTGCCGCTTCCGTTAACACCTGCAAACGGTTTTTCATGAAGCAGACATACAAGACCGTGCTTTACGGCAACCTTCTGCATAATCTCCATTGTAATCTGGTTGTGGTCGGTGGCAATATTGGTAGTTGTATAAATGGGTGCAAGCTCATGCTGAGCGGGAGCAACCTCATTATGCTCTGTCTTTGCGAGAATCCCGAGTTTCCACAGCTCTTCGTTAAGCTCATCCATGTATGCGGCTACTCTCGGCTTGATAACACCGAAATAGTGGTCATCCATCTCCTGACCCTTAGGTGATTTCGCTCCGAAAAGGGTTCTGCCTGTATAACGCAAATCCGGTCTCTGATCATAAACTTCCTTGGTAATAAGGAAATATTCCTGCTCGGGACCTACGGAGCTTACTACTCTTTTGACATCATCATTTCCGAAAAGCTTAACTATTCTCAGTGCCTGCTTGTTGAGAGCTTCCATCGAACGAAGCAACGGTGTTTTCTTGTCTAATGCATGACCGCCGTATGAACAGAAGGCAGTCGGAATGCAGAGCGTTTTGCCTTTAATAAACGCATAAGATGTCGGGTCCCAGGCGGTATATCCCCTTGCTTCAAAGGTGGCTCTCAGTCCGCCTGACGGGAAAGAGGATGCGTCGGGCTCGCCCTTTATAAGTTCCTTGCCCGAAAATTCCATAATTACTCCGCCGTCGGGAGAGGGAGCGATAAAGCTGTCATGCTTTTCAGCCGTAATACCGGTAAGCGGCTGGAACCAGTGAGTAAAATGGGTTGCGCCCTGTGAAACCGCCCAATCCTTCATAGCTATTGCAACGGCATTGGCAACGCCTATATTAAGCTCTGTGCCCTCGTCAATTGTCTTTTTGAGCGAGTTATAAACCTCTGCGGAGAGCATTGATTTCATAACTCTGTCGTCAAAGACCTTGCTGCCGAAATAATCTGTTACGGTTTTCATAAGTGTATCCTCCTATATTAAAAAATTGTAAACAAGAGAAGAGACGCCTTCAGTGATGAGTAATCGCCAAAGACGCCATTGCCTTTTATAAGTTTATTATAAAGAGAAAGGAGTCTTTGAGGATAGTGCTCAAAGACTCCATTGCCTTAATATTCCGTTTTAATGAGAGAGGCGCCTTTGAGAAATCTCAAAGACGCCGTTGCCTCTATCAATATGGATTGCATTTTACACCCGAAGCAAAGGTTTGTCAACTGTTTTTTTAAAAATTTTTAAATTGTGCTTGACTTTTTTGAAACATTGGGAATATAATACACAAAAAGAGCAATGGAGTTCGTCCATACACTTGTACTGTGTGGGACGGGCTCTTTTTCTATTTATTTTGAAAAGAGGCGACCGTAAACAAATGTTAAAGGAAGGTCAGATACGGATACCGTCAGGCTGCGCAATAGCTGCGATAATAGACCGGAAGGGCGGACTTATTAACGGCTCTGAAATAATAAAGTCCATTTCACTTATGCACGACCGTTCAAACGGTCTTGGCGGCGGCTTTGCAGCCTATGGAATTTACCCCGAGCATAAGGATGAATATGCCTTCCATATTTTCTTTGAAAACAAGGAAGCACATCAGAAGTGCGAGGAGTTTCTATTCAAACATTTCAATATAGATGTTGCCGAGAGGATTCCGACGAAAAAAGTTGCGTCAATCAGCAACGGTCCCGATATCTGGCGTTATTTTGGCAGAGTCAACCGTGTGCGTATGAAGAATTCCCGTCTTGATGAAGGCGAGTATGTTGTTCAGTGCGTAACAAAAATTAACGCAGCCTATGACGGCGCATACATTTTCTCGTCAGGCAAAAATATGGGCTGCTTCAAAGCCGTAGGCTACCCCGAGGATGTCGGTGAATTCTATATGCTCGACAAGTATGATGCATATCTCTGGACGGCTCACGGTCGATTTCCGACAAACACTCCCGGCTGGTGGGGCGGTGCGCATCCGTTCAATATTTTAGACTGGTCAATAGTTCACAACGGCGAAATATCAAGCTATGACGCCAACAGAAGGTATATTGAGCAGTTCGGCTACAAATGCACAATGCAGACGGACACCGAAGTAATCACTTATCTTTTCGACCATTTAATTCGCCATCACGGTCTGCCCGCAAATGTTGCAGCGGATGTTCTGACAGCTCCCGAATGGGATGAAATTGACAGAATGGACGATGAAAAGAAGGAATATTTCACCAATCTCCGTGCCATTTACAGCGGCGCTCTTGTAAACGGCCCGTTTTCGGTAATACTTGGCTCAAACAAGGGCTTGCTTGCAATAAATGACAGACTCAAACTTCGTTCCCTGACAGCTGCTGTCAAGGGCGACAGAGCATACTTTGCAAGCGAGGAAAGCGCTATAAGAATTATATGTCCCGACCCCGAAAAGGTATGGTCGGTAAGCGGTGCGGATCCCGTATTTGTTCCGCTTGAAATTGAAAATAAGGAGGATGAATAATATGTCGGTTAACTACATCCCCCGAAGATTTACGGTAGTCCGTGATAAGAATCTCTGTATTGACTGCGGCTGCTGTGTGCGTCAGTGCTCCAACGAATGTCATTTCTTTGACGATGACGGAAAAACCGTTATTTCCAATTCCGAAAATTGCGTTGCGTGTCACCGTTGCGTAGATCTTTGTCCGACAAGGGCGTTGCGAATTGAAAAGTATGTCTGCGATTACAGAGAAAACGCCAACTGGACGCCTCAGTATCAACAGGAAATCTGCCGCCAGGCAGAAACGGGAGGAGTTTTGCTTTCGGGAATGGGAACGCCTAAACCGTATCCGATTTACTGGGACAAAATCCTGCTTAACGCTTCTCAGGTAACAAACCCGTCCATCGATCCCCTTCGTGAGCCGATGGAGATAAGAACCATTCTGGGCAGGAAGCCCGAAAAAATTACTGTTGAGAAAAAAGGCAAATCAACTGTTGAAATGCCGCCTCAGGTAATAATAGAAACGCCGATTATGTTCTCGGCGATGAGCTTCGGTTCAATAAGCTTAAATGCGCAGAAATCACTCGCCATGGCGGCAAAAAACCTCGGCACTCTTTTCAATACCGGTGAAGGCGGTTTACATCCCGATTTGGCTGACTATACCGATTGCGCCATAGTTCAGGTGGCTTCGGGAAGATTCGGCGTTCATAAGGATTATCTTAACAATTCACGCTTTGTTGAAATAAAAATCGGTCAGGGCGCAAAGCCCGGCATAGGCGGACATCTTCCGGGCGAAAAGGTTAATGTAGAAGTCAGCAACGCCCGAATGATTCCCGAAGGATCAGACGCTATTTCTCCTGCGCCTCATCATGACATTTATTCCATTGAGGACCTGCGCCAGCTTATCTGGTCTATAAAACAGGCAACCGACAACAAAAAACCGGTTTCGGTTAAAATTGCTGCAGTTCACAATGTAGCGGCAATTGCTTCGGGCTGTGCGAGAGCAGGTGCCGATATAATTGCAATCGACGGCTTCAGGGGCGGTACCGGCGCAGCTCCGACAAGAATAAGAGACAATGTCGGCATACCGATTGAGCTTGCACTTGCGGCTGCAGATCAGCGCCTTCGTGACGAAGGCATACGCTCAAAGATTTCACTTGTTGCAGCAGGCTCCTTCAGATGCTCCGCCGATATAGTTAAGGCGATTGCTTTGGGTGCCGACGCCTGCTACTGTGCTTCGGCTCCGCTTATAGCAATGGGTTGCCATATGTGTCAGACCTGTAATACGGGCAAATGTAATTGGGGCATAGCTACACAAAAGCCAGAGCTTACAAAACGGCTTAATCCCGAAATAATGCACCTGAGGGTTGAAAACCTTATAAACGCCTGGAACCATGAAATCAAAGAGATTATGGGCGGTATGGGTATTAACTCCGTCGATTCACTCCGGGGTAACCGACTAATGCTCAGAGGTATAGGGTTAAGTGAAAAAGAGCTTGAAATACTCGGCATTATGCATGCAGGAGAATAGGAGGACGGCAGTAATGAAAAAGGTATATGCAAAAGAAGAGCTTTGTCTTAACTGCCGTCTTTGCGAGGTTTATTGCAAAACGGCTCATTCTAAGACGAAAGATGTTCTGAAAGCAAATATAATTGAAAATCCCGCTCCTGTTTCGAGGATAACGGTTTACGGCGATAAAATGCTTTCGGCGGCTGTCAACTGCCGTCACTGTGACAATCCGAAATGTGTTCAGGCGTGCATAACGGGAGCTATGACAAAGGATGAAAAGACGGGTATAGTTTCAGTCAACGAGAAAAAATGCATCGGCTGTATGACCTGCCTTTCCGTCTGTCCCTTCGGTTGTATAAAAACGGGCAAATTCGCCGTGAAATGCGATTTGTGTCAGGATGAGGACGAACCTGCATGTGTTAAGAACTGCCCTAACCACGCACTTGTTTATATTGAATCGGGAGGTGCAGAATAATGAAAAAATATATCATTATCGGTGCCTCTGCTGCAGGTCTTGCCTGCGCCGAGCAAATCAGAAAAGAGGACGCAGACGGCAGTATTACCGTTCTGACAAGAGAACCGTATCTCCCCTACAGCAGACCGTCAATCAGCTATTATCTCAAGGGCGCAGTAAAAGAAAACGATATGTATCTGCGTTCGCCGAATTACTATAAAGAAAAAGGAATTGATATAGTTACAAACGCACCTGTAAGGTCAATAGACAGAAAGAACAAAACGGTTAAAGCGGGCAGAAAAGCATATTCCTACGATAAGCTTTGTATTTGCACTGGCTCCAAGCCCTTTATTCCGCCAATGAAGAATGTAAACGGTAAAGTGAATGTATTTACTTTTCTTGATTTGGAATCTGCAAAATCCATAAGGAAACAGGCAAACACAAATACAAAAGCCGTTGTTATCGGTGCTGGTCTTATCGGAATGAAGGCCGCCGAGGGGCTTTCAAAAATCTGCAAAAGCGTTGATGTTGTTGAGCTTTCGCCGAGAATACTTCCGTCTATACTTGATGAAAAATCAGCTCGAAGCGTAAAGAAGTATATTGAAGAAAAAGGTAACATCGTTTTTCATCTCGGCGACACCGTCAACGAAGCAAAAAGCAAAGCAAACAGAATAACCTCGGTTGTTCTCGGCAGCGGAAAAGAACTGGAATGCGATATGCTTATTATTGCAGTCGGTGTGCGTCCCGAAACAAAGCTTGCCGAACAGGCAGACCTTAAAGTCGAAAAAGGTATTATTACAGATTCCGAAACAATGCAGACAAGTGACAAAAGCATTTATGCCGCAGGCGACTGTACCGTCAGCGTTGATATGCTTGACGGCAGCAAAAGGGTTATTGCCCTTTATCCGAATGCAGTTTATCAGGGAACGGCGGCTGGTTCGCAAATGGCGGGCGGAGATATAAAGCTCAACGGAGCATATTCCGTAAACGCCATTGACTTTTACGGCTTACGAATATGCACCTGCGGACTTATCAATGCCGTAGGCGAACAGTATTCTGACAGAACAGTAAGAAACGGTGACAAGTATAAACGGCTGATATTTGAAAATAACCATCTTGTCGGCTTTGTTCTTATAAATGCAAGTGAAAACGCAGGTATATACACAAGCATTATCGAAAACAAAACCGATTTGTCTGAAATCAAAACGGATATTTTTGACACGCCTTCTCTTTTTATGTTTGACAAGTCAGAAAGAGAAAAACGCCTGAAAGGAGATATTGCATGAGTATTATTGCAGGATTTCGCAGATATGCAGAGGTAAACGGTGATATAAAGACAAAGCTTCTTTCACAGAATAAGGTTACCGTTGAGGATGTAAACGGTCAGCGCTATCTCGGTTGTGCGCTTGACTGCGGAAAAACCATTGAAATACACGGTACGGCGGGGAACGACCTTGCCTGCTACCTCAACGGAGGAAAAATCCTGCTGTACGGTAACGGTCAGGACGCTGTCGGCAATACAATGGGCGGCGGGCAGATTATCATTCACGGTCATTCGGGTGACGCACTCGGTTACGGTATGCGTGACGGAGAGATTTATATACGTGACAATGTATGCTGCAGAGGCGGTATTCATATGAAGGAATTCCGCAGTATGAAGCCCGTTCTTGTTATCGGTCAGAATGCAGGTTCTTTCCTCGGCGAGTATATGGCAGGCGGGACTATTATTCTGCTCGGTCTTAATATGAAACGTGGCGAAAAGCTTTTCGGTACACATTGCGCAAGCGGCATGCACGGAGGAAAAATCTATGTAAGAGGCGCTTTCCCGAAAGAAAATCTTTCGCCGAATATTAAAATAAGCTCTCTTACCGACGAGGATAGAAAAGAGCTTGATAAATATGTCAAAAACTACTGCAAATACTTCGGTCAGGACTATGAAGCGGTAATGAGTAAGCCCTTCAAAAAGCTTACGCCGGTTACCTCAAGACCGTATGCAAATCTCTATACATCCAACTGACAGGAGGCAATATGTTTAACCTGTTACACGAAGAATGCGGAGTATTCGGAATATTCAGTAAAAACTCCTCTGACTTGTCGTCACTTACTTATTATGCGCTTTTTGCTCTCCAGCACAGAGGGCAGGAAAGCGCAGGAATTGCAATAAATGATGACGGCGTTTTCCGCTATGTCAAGGGCGAAGGACTTGTAAGTGAGGTCTTTACAAAGGATAAACTGAATTCTCTGGGCAACGGCAACATAGCAGTCGGACATGTACGCTATGCAACGACGGGCGGTAAGATGCTTCAGAATATTCAGCCGCTTCTTGTTAACCATCACAACGGAAGAATGGCTCTGTGTCATAACGGCAATCTTTCGAATTCATTTGAATTGAGAAGAATGCTTGAAGAAAGCGGTTCGCTGTTTCATACGACTACCGACACCGAGGTTATTTCATACATCATAGTTCAGCAAAGACTTGTTACGGGTTCGATTGAGAGCGCAGTCAGCGCAGCCATGGAGATAATAGAAGGCGCTTACTCACTCGTAATAAGCTCTCCGCAAAAGCTGATTGCTGCGCGTGATCCTCATGGCTTCCGACCGCTCTGCTATGGAGTGACAGACGACGGCTCCGTGGTTTTCGCTTCGGAGTCCTGTGCGCTTGACGCAGTCGGCGCAAAGCTTGTCAGGGATTTGAAACCCGGTGAAATTGCGGTTGTTGACTGTGACGGAATACATTTTGATGACTCTCATTGCAAGCTTTGTCCGAAACGCTTCTGTGTTTTTGAGTATATCTATTTTGCCCGTCCCGACTCGGTAATTGACGGCGCATCCGTAAGTGTTTGCAGGCAAAGAGCAGGGCGGTTTCTCGCAAAGGAGCATCCCGTTGAAGCCGATATAGTTATCGGCGTACCCGATTCAGGACTTGAAGCGGCAATCGGTTATTCGCACGAATCGGGCATTCCATATGCAATCGGATTTACAAAAAACAAATATATCGCACGAACTTTTATTTCTCCCGGACAGGATTCCCGTGAACAGGGCGTCGGAATAAAACTCAATCCCATTCGTGAGGTTGTAAAAGATAAGCGTGTGGTGCTTATAGATGATTCAATCGTGAGAGGCACAACCTGTCGGCACATTGCAAATCTGCTCTGGCAGGCGGGTGCGAAGGAAATACATATGCGTGTCAGCGCCCCGCCGTTTATAGCTCCCTGCTATTACGGAACCGACATTGACAGTGCAGATGTGCTTATTGCGAATAAAATGAAAATTGAGGAAATCGCCGGGGAAATCGGTGTAACCTCTTTGGGCTATCTGAGCGTTGAAAATGTTAAACATCTCGCCGGCGAGGACACGGGCTTCTGTACTGCCTGCTTCGGCGGAGAATACCCGACATCAATTCCGGATGAAACGGCAAAGGACCGCTTTGAAACCAAAATCAGCGAAAAATAGAATATCATTTTATTAACCCACAACGGAAGCGGCGGGCTTCGTCAACACCTGTCGGTTCCGCTCTGACTCCTGGAGGTGGGAGGTGCTCTCCTTGTTCAAAAGACAGGGAGAGCATTTTGCGTATATGAATTATACCGCCAACCAAACGAAAACCAAACAACTGCTGTAAACAGTAAGCGAGAGGGGATAAGCATACCCCACTCTCGCACCAAGTAAGAGCATATCCGATTGGATATGCTCTTATCTTTTTGTATTTTGTCTGAATAAGACATAAAACCCGCTAACTGCAACGAACAACCAACCCAAAAACGAACAAAGTGCGGACGCTCTAAGCGACAGCTTCTGCAAGGTGCGCACTTCCGCACCAAAAAGCAGGATTGAAAGTCAT
>ONBD01000009.1:0-13712 GCA_900315985.1 uncultured Eubacteriales bacterium
AATAAATGAATTTATAGAGCCGACATTACCGACAGCAGCCAAAGCGTCAGAGCTTACATACCTGCCGACAATAATGTTGTCCACTAAAGTGTAATTGAATTGTAAGAGCGAAGAGAACATAATCGGCAATCCGAAAAGCACAATGCTTTTTACGGCGTTGCCCGAAAGCATATCGTTTTTCTTTTTCATAACAGCACTCTCAAATAAAAATTTGTAAGTATTATATACCAATAACGACAAAATTCAACACGAAAAACAAATTTTATTCATATTATTTAAAATTGGTCATTAAATCAGAGCTTGTAAAACAGTTTATAATTGTATTTTATTTAGATTTATGCTAAAATTTTATTATTAAAATTTAAGGGGAATTGTTATGCTTAACAAAGACAAAGTTGCACTTACACCGCCTATGGGCTGGAACAGCTGGGACTGCTACGGCGCAGCCGTAAACGAAGAACAGCTTCTGGGCAATGCAGAATATATGAGAGACAACTTGAAGCAGTACGGCTGGCAGTATGTAGTATGTGATATTCAGTGGTATGAGCCTAAAGCGAAAAATAATGATTACAATAACTTTACCGAGCTTTGTATGGATGAATATTCCCGCCTTATTCCTGCGGAAAACCGCTTTCCGTCATCGAAGGGGGGCAGGGGATTTAAACCTATTGCAGACAAAATACACGCTATGGGTTTGAAATTCGGTATTCATATTATGCGTGGAATACCCCGTCAGGCAGTACACTCCAACACAAAAATTTTCGGCTCTGAGAAAACCGCAAGGCAGATTGCCCATCATTTTTCTCTCTGCCCGTGGAATACAGATATGTACGGCGTAAATCCAAACGCCGACGGCGCACAGCAGTATTATAATTCTCTTTTTGAATTATACGCTTCGTGGGGCGTTGACTTTGTAAAGGTTGACGACATTGCAAATACTGAATTTAAGCCTCATGACCCGTATTCAGCCAAAGCGGAAATAGAAATGATACGCAAAGCCATAGACTCCTGCGGCAGAGATATGGTGCTTTCGCTGTCACCCGGTCCTGCACAGCTTGACAGAGCAGAGCACCTTTGTGAAAATGCAAATATGTGGCGAATGACAGGCGATTTCTGGGATGTCTGGGACAAGCTTTATGAAATGTTTGACAGGGCTGAAAAATGGTACCCTTATGTAAAAGAAGGGTGCTGGCCCGATTGCGATATGCTGCCGCTTGGCAATATTTCACGAAACGGCACCTGTCACGGCCCGCAGGACAGAATGAGTCAGTTTACTCATGACGAGCAGATAACTCTTATGACGCTGTGGTGCATATTCCGTTCACCTCTTATGTTTGGCGGCGAATTGCGGAATAATGACGAATGGACTCTTTCGCTTATCACAAACGAAGAGGTGTTGAATGTTAATCAACATTCACATTCAGCGCATCCTGCAGGCGATTACAAAGGCGTTAAAATCTGGCTTTCGCAAAGTGAAAATGACGAGCCGATAATAGCAGTTTTCAACACAGCAGAAGAAAGCCGTAAGGTTACGCTCGACTTCGAAAAATTCAACCTTAACGGCAGCTATACTGTCCGTGATTTGTGGGCAAAAACCGATATTGCCGAAAATGTAAAATCTATATGTACCAATATTGACCCGCACGGTGCTGTATTATATTTATTGAAATAATAAAAAAGCAGGTAGAATTATGCTCAATCTTGTATTAGGCAGAAACTATGCCGACAAAACCGAATATGTCAGAAATCTGGTTGCCGAGGGCGTAAAGGCAGGCGACAGCGGATTTATAATCATTGTGCCCGAGCAGTTTTCATATGCTACGGAAAAGGGAATGCTTGAAAAGACAGGTACAAACGGAATGCTTAATATTGAAGTCTTAAGCTTTTCAAGACTTGCCGAGCTTGTGCTTGAAGCGTCGGGTAAAAATGATTTAAGACCGCCTGTTGATGACGGGGTAAGAATGCTTACCATGAGTCTTGCTCTGGAGAGCATAGGCGACAGGCTTAATATTTTTAAAAAATATGTGGCCCGTCCTCAGCTCACCGAAAGTCTTGTATCCTTTGCAACCGAGATGAAGCAGTTTTCCGTAACACCCGACATGCTGGCTGACTTTGCCTCGGCAAGCGAGCCGTCATCACTGAAAAGCAAGCTTGACGAGCTTGTAGAAATACTTAATGTGTATAATTCAATGCTTGAAAAATCATACTTTGACACTAACGATTCTTTAAGCATACTTGCCGACACCTTAAACGAATACCGCTTCTTCGAGGGCAAAACGGTTGTTATAGACGAATTTACACGCTTTACCAAGCAGGAGCTTTCCGTTGTGGAAAAAATTCTTATACAGAGTAAAGCGGTCTATATAACCTATGATACGGATTATGATACTGCGGATGACGAATTCTCACTGTTCACCAATATAAACGAGCAGATTAAAAAGGTAGTTAAAACCGCAAAGGACAACGGTGTTGAGGTTAATGCGCCAATTCTGCTTGAAGAGAATACCGGGAAAGTAAACTCAGCTCTGGCATTGCTTGAAAAGCATTTTTATGTACCGCAGAAAAACCCGTCAGAGCAGTCCGCAGAGGGCAGTATTACCGTTTGCAGTGCGCCCAACGCTGCGGATGAGTGCAATTTTGTCGCCATGACAATAAAAAAGCTTATGCGTAAAGAAAATGTCCGCTGCCGTGATATTGTAGTTTACCAGCGCAGTAAGGACAGCTATGACAAGGAGTTAGCCGCCGCATTTGAGCGTTACGGAGTGCCTTTTTATGAGGACAAACGCCAGCCCGTCAATTTACAGCCTTTGATTGTTTATATCCGTTCGCTTCTCAACCTTGCTTGCAGGGGTATTACAACGGAATTGCTTATGCGCTGGCTTAAAACAGGTCTTACCACATTGCAGGAGGAGGAAATCTGCGAGCTTGAGAATTATGCTTTCATATGGAGGTTAAAAACTTCACAGTGGAAAAATGATTTTACAGAGCATCCAGATGGGTTCGGAGCCGAGCTTGACGATTTTGCAAAGAACAGATTAACCAAGCTCAATGAATTACGAAAAAAAGCAGTTTTGCCGATTTTGTCATTCAAAAAAGCGTTTGACCAAGCGGAGTGCGAGCAGAAAACAGCTGTACTGTATGACTTTTTAATTCAGAATAAAGTAAATATTAAACTCAAAGAGCTTGCAACAGACTTCTCAGAAGAGGGCAGGCAGTATATTTATGATGAGCAGAATGCGGTCTGGGAGCTTGTTACAGATATGCTTGACAAGCTTTACAGAGTAACGGAAAACCGCAAAGTTACCGGTAAACGCTACCTTGAGCTTTTTGAAATTCTGCTCAGCGCAGTGTCCCTCGGAGAAATACCGCAGGGCCTCGACAGCGTAACCTTTGCAACTGCTGACAGAAGCCGTGCAGGCATCAAGGACTATGTTTTCATACTCGGCGCAAATGAGGGGCTTTTCCCGTTAAGACCATCTACACAGGGCCTTATTAACGATAAGGACAGAATTACGCTTCGGAATGCAGGCATAGAGCTTGCCTCAACTGCAGAGTATAAGAGCATTGAAGAGGAGTATATAGCTTACAGGGCGGTCTGCTCTGCAAGAAAGAAGCTTTATGTAAGCTTCTGCGGCACAGACCTTCAGGGCAACACTATGTCGCCGTCGGGCATAGTAAGTGAAATACTCGGCGTGTTTCCCGAAACCAAAACCCTGAGATACAGCGAAATTGACCCAGTTGAAAAAATCGAGAGCGACGCTTCGGCTTTTGAAGTGCTTTCAGGCAGTGTTAAGGAAAACCCCGAGCTTTTTGTCACTCTTGAAGATTATTTTAAAGACAAAGCCGTTTACAGCGGCAGGGTTGAAACTATTAAGAATGTACTGAACAGACAGCCGAAACAGATTAAAGACAAACAGCTTGCTACCGAGCTTTTCGGAAAGAATATGTATTTCTCTGCGTCAAAGGCTGAGAATTACCACAAATGTCCGTTTCAGTTTTTCTGCCGTTACGGCATAAACGCCCAGCCGAGAAAGGAAGCGCAGATTGACCCTTCGCTCAGCGGTACTATAATTCACAATGTCTTTGAGCATATGCTTTCAAAATACAGCAAGCAAGAGCTTGAAGCAATGTCTGACGAAAGCCTGAAAGCTGAAGTTGACGGAATACTTAAAAAATATCTAAACGAGAAAATGGGCGGCGAGCAGACAAAAACTCAACGCTTTTTAAAGCAGTATGCCTTGATAGGCGAGAGGGTTTTGTCAATACTTAAAAGAATAATTGAAGAGTTCAAAACCTGCGACTTTGAGCCTGTTGACTTTGAATTGTCTATCGGCAGGGACGGCGACATAAAGCCGTATATGCTGACGCTTGATGACGGCGGTACGCTTAAAATCAGCGGCAGCGTTGACAGGGTAGACACAATGGAAAAGGACGGCAAAAAGTATTTGCGTGTCATAGACTATAAATCAAACGGTAAGGAATTCAATCTTTCCGATGTGTTCAGCGGTCTGAGTATGCAGATGCTTATATATCTTTTTGCCATATATGCAAATGGTAAAGAGAAATACGGTGATTTTGTACCGAGCGGTATATTCTATATGTCCGCAAAGCCCGAAAAAGCAGACCTGCCGAGAAATGCCACACAGGAGCAGATAGACAAAAAGCGTCTATACAGCAAAGAAAATAAGCTGAACGGCATGGTAGTTGACGATATAACCGCAATACAGGGTATGGAAAAGGATTTGCAGGGCTTGTTTATACCCGCATATGTTGACAAAAACGGCGAGCTGAAAGGCAATATAATTCCGCTGGAAAAGCTGTTTAAGCTTAATGAAAAAATTGATGAAATTCTTAGAAATACTGCAATGTCGCTTCACGGCGGTATAATCAACGCCAAGCCTGACAGTCAGAAAACCTGCGATTACTGCGATTATAAAAATATTTGCGGCTTTGAAAGCGGCGACGATATGCTCGAAATTGAAAGTATGAGCTTCGATGAGGCGCTTGAAGCCATAGACGGTGATAATAATACTGAAACAGAAGAGGGCGGTGAATTAAATGGCTGAAATAAAATGGAATGACGAACAAAAGGCGGCAATTGACGCCCGCAATAAAAGCATAGCAGTTTCAGCCGCCGCAGGCTCAGGCAAAACGGCTGTTCTGGTTGAGAGAATTATAAGAAAAATCTGCGACAGTAAAAATCCCGTCAAGGTAGAAAATCTGCTGGTTGTAACCTTTACGAAGGCTGCGGCTAACGAAATGCGTGAAAGACTGTATAAGGCGCTTGAAAAGAGAATAGCCGAGACGCCGAATGACCGCTGGCTTCTCCGTCAATGCTCGCTTTTACCTATGGCAGACATTAAAAATATGGACCAGTTTTTCAACGCTCTGGTAAAAGATAACTTCCATCAGCTCGGCATAACGCCTGATTACAGAATACTTGACGAGAGCGAAAGAATTTTACTTGAAAATGAGTCGCTCAGCGAGTGCGCCGACATATTTTATGACGAGGACAGTCCGCAGTTCAGGGAGTTACTCGAAATACTTGACAGCGCAAAAAGCGATACGCTTGTTACCGAAATTATCAGAAAGCTCAGCAAGTATGCCGACTCGTTTATGAATCCCGATGCGTGGCTTGAGGGCATCAAGCAGTCATATAATTCAAGTTTACCCGTAAAGGAGTCTGTGTTCGGAAAGGCAATTATTGATTATTCTCTTAAAAGGCTTGACTATGCAGAGGAGATTGTTAATTGCGCCATAAACTTGGTTGAGGGTGATGATGAGCTTGTTAAAGAGTTCGACGCTTTAAACAGCGACCTCGGAGTAATTGACAGCGTAAGGCAGACTGTTCTCAGCTCTGACTGGGACTCAATAATACAGTGTTTATCAAATATAAAATATGTTCGCTACCCTAACTCAAAAAAAGGTGCTGAAGACACTCAGATGCACAATATGGTCAAGGTGTTCAGGGATAAAGCTAAAAAGCTTGTTACAGGTCTGTCCTATTCGTATGTCGCTTCGCAGCAGGAGTATTCCGACGATATGCAAAGGCTGTACCCTGTGATTTCAAAGCTTGTTGAAGCCGTATTCAGCTTCAGAAAAATATATGCTCAGAAAAAGCTTGACGAGAATGCCTACGATTTCAGCGACATTCTGCATCTTGCTATTAAACTGCTTGTTGACGCTGACGGCAAGCCTACCGATATGGCTCTTGAATTACGGGAAAAATATGACGAAATCCTTATAGACGAGTATCAGGACACAAACGAAGCGCAGGACGCAGTATTCTGCACGCTGTCAAAGCAAGAGAAAAATCTGTTCCTTGTAGGCGACATCAAGCAGAGTATTTACGGCTTCAGACTTGCTATGCCGCAGGTGTTTATAAACAAAATAAATGCGTGGAAAAACCCTGAATTAAAAACGGCAGACTATATCTGTCTCGGCTCGAATTACAGAAGCAGGGCAGAGGTGCTTGAGTGTATAAACTATTTCTTTGAACGCACTATGACAAGCGAAGTCGGCGAAATAGATTATGACGGCGAACAGGCATTGAAATACGGTGCAGAGTACCCCGAAAAAAAGGTTGTTCCCATTGAATTTACCCTGCTCGAAAAAAAGAGCATGCCCGAGGATTACAATGAAATAACCTGCATTGCTGACAAAATTGAAAAAATACTTGAAACACAGACCGTGTATGACAAAGACCTTAAAATGCAGAGAAAAGCCGAGCCAAAGGATATATGTGTGCTTTTCAGGTCAAACGGACCGTGTAAAGAGCTTTTAACTGAATTGGAAAAGCGTGATGTGCCTGCTTATTACGAGGTAAGCTCGGGCTTCTTTGACAGCAAAGAGGTGCAGACGGTAATTTCGCTTCTTAAAATTATTGACAATCCCTTGCAGGATGTACCGCTTGTAACGGTACTGATGTCGCCCATATTCGGATTTACTCCCGACGATGTCGCTTTGCTGAGAATTGCCGACAGAAAAAACAAGCTTTACTATGCTCTCGAAAAATCAACCGACGAAAAATGCGTTAACTTTATGCGTGAGTACAGTCAGTATAAACGCCTGAGCACAGTATTGAGCGTACAGGAGCTTATAAGAACAATCTACGATACAACGGGTTATCTCAGCGTTGTTTCGTCGCTTTCAAACGGTGAAACAAGGCGTCTTAACCTTATGCTTCTTTTAAGCTATGCCGCAGGCTATGAGGAAAATTCTTCGCAGGGACTTTCAGGCTTTATGCGCTATATTGAGCGCTGTGAAGAGAGCAAAACTGATTTTTCGCCTGCAGTAAGCGTGCCAGAAGGTGCTCAGGTTGTAAGAATAATGACCATTCACAAAAGCAAGGGTCTTGAACTCCCGATTGTAGTGCTTTCCGGGTTAGGCTCTGAAAAGCTCAGTGTCAGCGACGAGTCCTTGAAAATCAGCAGTAAGACCGGCGTTGGTCTTATGGTGTGCGACAGCAGGAATTTCAAAAAATACAAAACAGTTCAGTACCAGGCGGCATATACCGATGCGCTTTTCAGCAACTATTCAGAGGAATTGAGAGTCCTGTATGTTGCAATGACGAGGGCAAAGGAAAAACTGTATGTTACTGCAAGCATAAACGCAAAAACCACTGTCAAAAACAAACTCGACAGTATGCTTGTGTCCTCTTATCTTGACAGGTTAAACCCGATAGAGATTATAAGCACATCATCTTTTATGGATTTGCTTTTAAAGGTTTATATAAAGCATAAGGATGCAGACTCTCTGAGAAAGCTTATGACATACAGCATACCCGTTGACAGCAAAGTGCCCTTTGAATGTGTTTTTGAGGCTGTTACGGAAGCTCCCGAACGAAGCGAAGCAGTGCAGACTAAGACCGAAGAGTACAAGCCCGACGAAGAAATATTAAAGCAGATAAACGAAAGAACTCATTTCAGCTATAAATACGAGCCTCTTTCGGTATGCACGGCAAAAAAAGCGGCGTCGTCATTTAATAACCTTGACAATGACGAAAGCTTCTTTGCGACAGCTGTGCCTGAATTTTCACAGTCAGGCGGACTTAACGCCGCCGAAAAGGGTACGGCAGTACACAGGTTTATGGAGGTCTGTGATTTTTCTCTTGCAAGGTCGGATTTTGACGCAGAGCTTGACAGACTTGTAAGCGCAGGCAAGCTTTCTGAGCAGCAGGCACAGGTGATTGACCGCAAAATGATAGCTGACTTTTTTGAAAGTCCGCTTTATAAACGAATTGCCGCTTCTCCTAAGGTATACAGGGAACAGAAATTCACAATGTTTGTACCCCTGAAGCTTGCACAGCCCGAATTGCAGGGTGAGCTCGGTGAAGAAAAAATACTTGTTCAGGGCGTTATTGACTGCGCATTCGAAGAAAACGGCAGTATAGCAGTTCTTGACTATAAGACCGACAGGGTAAAAAGTACAGACGAGCTTGAAAAGAGGTACACAAATCAGCTTCACATCTATAAGCTGGCGGCACAACAGCTTTTCAATACAGATGTAAGTCAGATGTTACTGTATTCCTTTAAGCTTTCCGAAGAAAAGGAAATTAAAATCTGACAAAAATATAAAAAAACACTTGCATTTTTCAAATGTATGTGTTAATATCTTAAAGCTATATAATTATGTTTTTGTAACAAAAGAGGTGACAGTTAATGAAAGACGGTATTCATCCCGAGTACAAACCCACAACTGTAAGATGTGCTTGCGGCGCTACTTACGAAACAAGCTCAACAAAGCAGGACATCAGAGTTGACATCTGTTCAAATTGTCATCCGTTCTTTACAGGCAAGCAGAAGCTTGTTGACACAGGCGGACGAGTAGACAGATTTAATAAGAGATACAATCTCGGTAAGTAAGACTCTATATCATTAAAGCGGTGCCAAAGAGTGCCGCTTTTTGATTTTTTGAGGTGTTTTTTTGAAAAGCTATAAAACCGTTGACAGAGAAGCGAGCGGCGAATTCACCGAAAAACGCTCACGCTTTATAGGCTATGTATGTCCCGTCACAACCGCTGACGAGGCTAATGCTTTTATTGCAAAAATCAAGCAGAAGCATTGGGATGCAAGGCACAATGTCTATGCCTACATTTTAAGAAATGACAATATAAAACGCTATTCTGATGACGGCGAGCCGCAGGGTACCGCAGGTATGCCTGTTTTAGAGGTGCTTGAAAAAAACGGCGTGTGCGATGTTTGCGTTGTTGTAACCCGTTATTTCGGCGGAATACTGCTTGGCACGGGCGGACTTGTAAGGGCATATACCCAGGGCGCAAAGCTCGGGCTTGAGGCAGGCGGAATTGTTGAAATGCAACCCTCGTCAGAGCTTGAAATAGAATGTGAGTACACCCTTTACGGTAAATTGTCGGCTGTAATACAGAATTTGTCGGGTGAAATTACCGACACACAGTTTACCGACAAAACAAAAATCCGATTTTTAATAGCAAGTGAAAATGAGGAAACAGTCAGAAAGGCGCTTTTTGAAGCCTCCAACGGTAAAATAACAGCAGAAAAGCTCGGCGAAGGCTATAAAAAGAAGAATTTATAAAAATTTAAAATTTTTAGAGGGATTTTTAAATTTTTCAGGTATATATAAAGTGTAAGAAGATTGGAAGGAGAGATTTTATGAACATTCGTGAAAACACTCAGGAATTTGAAAAAAAGCATCTCTCATCTAATGCCGTGCTTGCCGAAAACACAAAAGGCAGGCTTCTGCCCGAAACGGAGTGCGAAATCCGTACCTGCTTTCAGAGGGACAGGGACAGAATAATTCATTCAAACGCCTTCCGCAGATTAAAGCACAAAACACAGGTGTTTTTATCTCCCGAGGGCGACCATTACAGAACAAGACTTACTCACACTCTTGAGGTGGCACAGATAGCGAGAACTATTTCGAGAGCTTTAAGACTTAATGAGGATTTAACCGAGGCTATTGCGCTCGGGCATGATTTAGGTCATACACCCTTCGGTCATGCAGGCGAAAGAGCGTTGAGCGATGTTTTTCCCGGCGGCTTCCGTCATTATGAGCAGAGCCTTCGTGTAGTGGACAAGCTCGAAAAAAACGGCGAGGGACTTAATCTTACCTACGAGGTGCGTGACGGTATACTCTGTCACACCACGGGTAAGGAGGCAGACACTCTTGAGGGCAGGGTAGTAAAGCTTGCCGACAGAATTGCTTTTTTAAATCACGATATTGACGACGCTGTCAGGGCAAAGGTGCTTTCAGAGGAGGATATACCTACTGATATTACCGATGTTTTAGGTCACAGCAAATCAAAAAGAATTAACACTCTTGTGCTTTCTGCGGTTGAAAACAGCGCTGACGATATTATGCTTGCGCCCGACATAAAATCGGCGCTTGAAAGCCTGCATGCTTTTATGTATAAAAGCGTCTACACTAACGAAAAGTGCAAGGGCGAAGAAAAAAAGGCTGAAGCGCTTATCAAAACGCTTTACGGGTATTATTGTGAGCATCCCGATGCTATGCCTCAGCTTTACAGAAGCGTGGTTGAAAACGAGGGAGCAGAGAGGGCGGCTTGCGACTATGTTTCAAGCATGTCCGATGTTTATGTGTTGAAGATTTACAACGAGCTGTTTATACCAAGCTCTTGGATGGTTTAATAAAACAGAAATTTGAACGAAAGGAGAGATATTTATGGCATTAAGCGACGATTTTCTTAACGAATTGCATCAGAAGGTCGACATTGAAAGCGTAATCTCTCCCTATGTTCAGTTGAAGCGAAAGGGCAGGCTGTTAGGCGGTCTTTGCCCGTTCCACAACGAAAAAACGCCTTCGTTTTATGTCTACCCCGAAACGCAGTCATATTATTGCTTCGGCTGCGGAAGCGGCGGCGACGCCATAACCTTCATAAAGAATATTGAAAATCTTGACTATATGGAGGCTGTGCGCTACCTTTGCGAAAAGAACGGCATTTCAATGCCGCAGGACAACTTTGACAACGGGCTTTCAAAAAAGCGCACAAGAATGTTTGAGGCAAACCGTGAGGCAGCGAGGTTTTATTATAAACAGCTTTTTGAGCCGCACGGCGAAATTGCAAGAAAGTACTGTCAATTCCGACAGCTTACCAAAGATACCGTAAAAACCTTCGGCATAGGCTACGCTCCTGACAGCTGGACAGCTCTTAAGGATTATCTCAACAAAAAAGGCTTTTCGGATGTTGAGCTTTTTGAAGCGGATCTTGTAAAAAGAGGGCAGAAGGGCTCATATTACGATACTTTCAGAAACCGTCTGATATTTCCGATTATTGATTTAAGAGGCAATGTTCTCGGTTTCAGCGGACGCAGACTCAACGAAGAGGACAGAGCTAAATATGTTAACTCAGCCGACACGCTTGTCTATAAAAAGGGCAGGGAGATTTTCGGACTTAACCTCGCTAAAAAAGGCAACACCGACAAGCTTATTCTGTGCGAGGGAAATATAGATGTTGTTATGCTTCATCAGGCAGGCTTTACAAATGCTGTTGCCGCTTTGGGCACAGCTCTTACAGAGGAGCAGGCACAGCTTTTAGGCAGGTATACGGGTGAAATTCTTCTGTGCTATGACAATGACGAAGCGGGCAGAAAGGCTGTCGGAAAAGCGCTTGAAATTTTTTCTCACACAACCATACACACAAAGGTTATTGAGATGTCAGGCGGCAAGGACCCCGATGAAATCATTAAGAAATACGGTGTTGAGCGCTTTCGCTCTCTTATAGAGGGTGCCGCTAACGATGTTGAATATAAGCTTAACCGTGAGCTTCATAAGTACGATATTCTGACCGCTGACGGCAAGGTAAGCTTTATGAAGGCGGCGGCAGGAATACTTGCAGGACTTAACAATTCAGTAGAAATTGATGTCTACGCCTCCAAGCTTTCCGAGGACCTTGCCATAAACAAGCAGGCGATTATGGCTGAAATTGAAAAGGGCAAAAGGTCGCTGAAGAGAAATCAGTCAAAGGAAAGAATGAAAGAAATTCAGAAAGCCCTTGATGACCCGAGGGATGTCATTAACAGGGTAAATCCCGAAAGACGAAACAATCTTCACGCCGCAAGGGCGGAGGAAACGCTTATAGCAAGCCTTATAACAACTCCTGCGTTTTATAAAACAGTCAGCCGTTTGATAACAGCAGACGATTTTGTAACTGAATTTAATTCAAGGCTTTATAAAGAGATTTCTCAACGCTTCAGCGAGGGCAGACCTGCCGATATGTCAGCTCTGGCGTCCGTCTTTACTGGCGAGGAAATTTCGGTTGTTGCAAGAATTACCGCCATGACGCAGGAAATCAGCAACAGTATTGAGGAATGTGAGGACTGTATAAAAGTCATAAAGGAAGAAAAAAATAAAAATAACTCCCAAAGGCCTGCAGAAATGAACGAAGAGGACTTTTTGAGTATTTTTAAGGATAAAAGCAAAATAAATGACAATACATAATGTGAAAGGGAATACTATGGAAAACAACGAAAAGAAAAATCCAATAACCGAGCTTATTGAAAAGGGTAAAATTTCAGGCAAAGTTACAACTCAGGAAATTGACACGGCAATGGTTGAATCCGAGCTTGATATGGAGGATCTTGAAAAGGTATACGAAAGCCTTGAAAGCCTCAATATCGAGATTATCGACGATTTCGATTTAAACCTTGAATCTGTCGATTTTGACGCCGATATTCCGAAGGGTCAGGACAATTCGGAGTCTGTTGCAGATGCTCACAACGCCGCAATGGACGATCCCGTTAAGGTTTACCTTAAAGAGATAGGCAGAGTGCCGCTTCTTACTCCCGAGGAGGAAATTGACCTTGCAATGCGTATTGCAGACGATGACGGCACTGCAAAGAAAAGACTTGCCGAGGCAAACCTGCGACTTGTTGTAAGCATTGCAAAAAGATATGTCGGCAGGGGAATGCAGTTCCTTGATTTGATTCAGGAGGGTAACTTAGGTCTTATCAAGGCAGTTGAAAAATTCGACTACACAAAGGGCTTTAAGTTCTCAACCTATGCTACATGGTGGATAAGACAGGCTATTACAAGAGCCATTGCCGACCAGGCAAGAACAATAAGAATTCCCGTTCATATGGTAGAAACCATCAATAAGGTTAAAAAGACAAACAGCCAGCTTTTACACCAGAACGGCAGAGACCCGTCTGCAGAGGAAATTGCAGAGGTGCTCAATATGCCCGTTGACAAGGTAAGGGAAATTTTGAGAGTTGCTCAGGAGCCTGTTTCGCTTGAAACACCTATCGGCGAGGAGGAGGACAGCCACCTCGGCGACTTTATCCCCGATGATGACGCACTTGCACCTGCCGATGCGGCTTCAATGCTTCTTTTAAAGGAGCAGCTTGACGATGTGCTTAAAACCCTTACCGAAAGAGAGGCAATGGTATTAAGGCTTCGCTTCGGTCTTGAGGACGGACATCCCCGTACACTTGAAGAGGTTGGCTCAACCTTCGGCGTAACCCGTGAAAGAATCCGTCAGATTGAGGCAAAGGCTCTGCGTAAGCTCCGCCACCCCTCACGCTCAAAGAAATTAAGAGATTTCCTTGATTGATAAATTTAAAATATGAAATTCAAAAAGCCCTGCTTTTCCTGCAGGGCTTTTTTTGTTGTTTAATTGATAAATCGGAGTTTGTAGGGGTGATGCAAAGTTGAAAAGAACAACTACCGCCCCATCTCAGAGGGGGCTGGCATTTTGCGAAGCAAAATGACTGGGGGAG
>ONBD01000009.1:13735-44759 GCA_900315985.1 uncultured Eubacteriales bacterium
GCAAAATGACTGGGGGAGTAATAAAATCAACAAAAAACTCCCTCAGCCTCACTTGCGTTCGGCAGCTCCCTCGGGGAGGGAGCGGTAGATATACGCCGTTAATTCGCAAATATCAATTACCTCGCCAAACTCAATTTTGCCGCTGTATCAAATATATTGAAAAGCTGACTTTAAAAATAAAATAATATTTACAACTTAAAAATATAGGTTTATAATGTATTTGTAAAATTTTGCTTGGAGGTAGAATTATGAACGACATTAACGCTTTGTATGCTCTCTGGAGTGAAAAGGCAACAGCTGACGCTGACCTTGTTGAAGAATTAAAGCAGATAGAGGGTAAGGATGACGAAATTCTTGACCGCTTTTATAAAAATCTCGAGTTCGGTACGGCAGGACTCAGGGGAGTTATAGGCGCAGGTACCAACCGTATGAATGTTTATACTGTAAATCAGGCAACACAGGGCTTGGCAGACTATCTTAACTCTGAATTTCAGAATCCGAGCGTTGCCATTGCGTACGATTCAAGAATTAAATCGGATGTATTTTCAAAATCTGCCGCAAGCGTACTTGCCGCTAACGGAATAAAGGTTTACATTTACCCTGAATTGGTACCCACACCAATGCTTTCATATGCTGTGCGTTACTATAAATGCAGTTCGGGTATAATTCTTACCGCAAGCCACAACCCTGCAAAATATAACGGCTACAAGTGCTATGACCCCAACGGTTATCAGATGACCGACGAGGCAGCTGCAAAGACCTATGATTTTATTCAGAAGGTTGATATGTTTGACGGCGCAAAAACCGTTGATTTTGACGAGGCTGTCAAGGCAGGCAAAATCGAGTATATTCCGCAGGAGGTTGTAGAGTCCTTCTATGACGAAGTGCTAAAAGCAAGGGTAAACGAGGGTGTTTGCGAAAAGGCAGACCTTTCTGTTATTTACACTCCGCTTAACGGCACAGGCAACAAGCATGTCAGAGCTATTTTAAAGAAAATCGGAATTGAAAATGTCCGTGTTGTTAAAGAGCAGGAATTGCCCGACGGCAATTTCCCGACCTGCCCGTTCCCGAATCCCGAAATCAAGCAGGTATTCGAGTGCGCTATTGAAATGACCAAGGACGAAAAGGCTGATTTAATAGTTGCAACAGACCCTGACTGTGACCGTGTAGGCATTGCAGTTCTTGATGAGGGCGAATACAAGCTTATGAGCGGCAACGAGGTCGGCATTATGCTCACGGAGTATATACTTTCATCTCTTAAAGAGCAGGGCAGACTTCCGAAAAATCCTATAGTAGTTAAAACAATAGTTACCTCACAGCTTGTGTCCGAAATTGCAAAGAGCTACGGCGCAGAGACTGCAGACCTTCTTACAGGCTTCAAGTATATAGGCGAGCTTATAACAAATCTTGAAAAGGTTAACGAAACAGACCGCTTTATTGTCGGTATGGAGGAGTCATACGGCTATCTTCGTGGCGCACACGCAAGAGATAAGGACGCAGTTGTTGCTTCAATGCTTATCTGTGAAATGGCGGCATATTACAAGTCAAAGGGCATAAGTCTTTATAATCAGATGCAGTCAATTTACGAAAAATATGGTATGTTCTTGAATTCGCTTCTCAACTTCAATTTTGAGGGTGCTGCCGGTATGCAGAAAATGAGTGATATGATGACTGCGCTTCGAAACAATCCGCCCAAAGCAATCGCTGGCGAAGAGGTGCTGACTGTTTCTGACTATTATACACATACCTGCACAGACACAAAGACGGGCAATGTCAGTGAGATAACTTTGCCCAAGTCAAATGTGCTTTCATACAAGCTTCCCGGCGGCTCGGGCGTAATTGTAAGACCTTCGGGCACAGAGCCTAAGATTAAGATTTATATTACAGCAGTAGCCAAAAACAGAGCGCTTGCCGAGGAAAAGACAAAGGCAATTTCTGCAGATATTGAAAAGATAATGGGAATTTGACAGGAGATATTATGTTAAGTAAAAAAGCAATTAAAGCAATTTGCATTGTACTTGCTGTTTTAATGGCGTTAAGTGCTGTTACAGTTGCACTTTATGTGCTTGCGGCAAGTTAATTATACAAATATTAGGTTTATCGGAGGATTGGTAAATGGGATTTATTGCATTAAAATGTCCAAATTGTTCTTCTGATATAATGCTCGACGATAGCCGTGAATTCGGTTTTTGTCAGTATTGTGGTACTAAAATAATTCAAGACAGAGTTATCATCGAACATAAAGGAAAAATACAAATTGATCATACAAAAGAAATAGAAAATCTGTTAATTAGAGCTCAGGAATTTATTTCAAAAGGTAATTTAAAAGAAGCAAAAAATTATTATAACAAGATACTTGATTTAGATGCTAATAATATTGATGCAAGGCGTGGCATAAAGAATATCAGAGATATAATAGTTAACAGCGTTATATCTAAAGCACAAGATCTTTTTGATAAAAAATCTTATAAAGAGTCTGAAGAATTATTTAAAAAGGTCGTAGAAATTGATCCTAACAATCAAATAGCTTTAAAACGACTGGAGGAGTTCGAAACAATCATTTGCGATCCAAATGTTTTTATCGTTTTTAAAGCAAGTGATATGGCATCAAGTTTTGGTAAACTAAAAATTAAAATTGACAATTCTTTTGATGATTTTATATCATTTCCATCTGGTGGCAGGCAATATAAATTAGCTGTGGGAATTCATAGTATCACATTTAAAGTTTCTGGAGATTATTTTACAAAAAACACGAAAACCTTTAATATTGATAATCGACATACTAAAATTAGCTTTAATATTAAATGCCGATGGGATAATAAACTAATTATTGAGTAACAACAAAAACGGACTTGTGAAACACAAGTCCGCTTTTTTATATCCTTTTATTTAATCATATCAGCAAATTCAGCTTCGCTGATAATCCTAACGCCTAATTGCTGAGCCTTGGTAAGCTTACTGCCTGCCGCTTCGCCTGCAAGTACAAAATCCGTCTTTTTTGACACTGAGGAAGCTGTTTTTCCGCCGTAGTTTTCAATAATTTCGGAAGCCTCGGTTCTCGTGTACTGCGACAGCGTGCCCGTCAGCACAAAGGTTTTGCCCTCAAATCTGTTATCTATAACAACCCTTGCGCTTCTCATATTAACGCCTGCGTCTTTAAGCTGTTCAACAAGCTCTTTTGACTGTGAAAGCGAAAAGTACTCAAGCACAGAGTCAGCCATAATTTCACCGAAGCCGTCAATCGAGAGTATGTCGTCACGGCTTGCTGTCATAAAGGAGTCCATGTCGCCGAATTTGTCAGCTAAAAGCTTTGCCGCTTTCTGACCTATATGACGGATTCCAAGCGCAAATATAAGCTTGCTTAAATCATTTTCCTTTGATTTTTCAACGGCATACTCAAAATTCCTTGCGCTCTTTTCACCAAGACCTTCAAAACCTGCAATTATGTCATAATCAAGTCTGTAAATATCGGCTGCGCTCTTTAATAAGCCTTTATTTACAAATAATTCAAGAACTGCGTCGCCCAGACCCTCAATGTCCATTGCATCTCTTGAACAGAAATGTATAAGATTCCGCAACAGCTGAGCAGGGCAGTCGGGGTTGTTACAGCGAATTGCCGCCTCGTCATTTTCTCTTGTTACGGGAGCACCGCAGGACGGGCAGATTTTCGGCATTTCATAGGGCAAAGAGCCGTCTGCATGCTTTGAAACCCTCAGCACCTCGGGTATAATATCTCCCGCTTTTCTTATAACTACCGTGTCGCCTATGCGGACATCCTTTTCCTTAATGAAATCCTCATTGTGAAGTGTAGCACGGCTGACGGTGGAGCCTGCAACAAGCACGGGCTTGAATACAGCCGTAGGAGTTAAAACGCCCGTTCTGCCGACATTTATTTCAATATCAACAAGAGTTGTTTCCTTTTCTTCGGGCGGATACTTCCAAGCCAAAGCCCATTTCGGAAATTTAGCAGTGCTTCCGAGTAATTCTCTGTGGTCAAAGCGGTTTACCTTAATAACTGCGCCGTCAATATCAAAAGGCAGAGTGCCTCTTATACTGCCTATGCGGTCAAGTTCCTTTATAACATCTTCAATACTGTCAAATTCATTGTAAAACGGCACAGTTTTAAAGCCGAGGCTTTTAATATAATCAAGCGATTCTTTGTGCGTGGTCAATTCCTTGCCGTCAATCTGCTGAATATTAAATACAAATATGTCAAGACCTCTTGTTGAGGTGATTTTCGGGTCCTTCTGCCGAAGACTGCCTGCAGCGGCATTTCTCGGATTTTTAAAAGGCTTCTCGTCGTTCAATTCCTGATTTTTAACAATTTCAAGGAATTTTTCACGGGGCATAAACACTTCGCCTCTGACCTCAATGAACGGGAGCTTTTCATTTATTGCAAGCGGAATTGTGCGGACTGTTTTAAGGTTAGCCGTAACATCCTCGCCGACATCGCCGTCGCCTCTGGTGGAGCCACGGGAAATAATGCCGTTTGAGTATTCAAGCGACACGGAAAGCCCGTCAATTTTAGGCTCTACAACATATGTTGCGTCAGGGCAGACCTGCTTAACTCTCTTGTCAAAATCGTATACCTCTGATTTGTCAAAGGCATCCTGCAGGCTCTCCATTCTTACAATATGCGTAACGCTCTGAAACATTGTGCTGTCCGCCGAGCCGCCGACTCTGTGGGTAGGTGAGTCCGCTGTCAGAAGGTCGGGGTATTCCTCCTCAATCCCTTTAAGCTCACGCATAAGCATATCATATTCATAGTCGGAAATATCGTTTTCATTTTCAACATAGTATCGGTATATATGGTGATTTAATTCTTTTCTGAGCTGTTGTGCCCTTGCTTTTTTAATATCGTAATCAGACATATAATCCCTCCGTTTATATCTTCAATATTATACCACAATAATATCATTTTTACAATAAAACTACATACATATTTATTAAGAATATTCGGAGGTGTGATATGAGAAAAGTATTATCTTTTACTATGGCGGTTATTATGATAATCTCGGTCTGTACGGTATTTGTATATGCTGAGGATTATCCGCAGATGCAGGTCGAGGTCAGGGCAAAGTCCGCACTTTTAATGGAGGCTTCAACAGGGCGTGTGCTTATGGCGCAGAATGCTGATGAAAGGCTGTATCCTGCATCGGTTACAAAAATAATGTCAATGCTTCTTGTGGTTGAAGCGTTGGAAAACGGCAAAATTCAGCTTACCGATGTTGTAACGGCATCTGCTAACGCCTCAAAAAAGGGCGGCTCTCAGATATGGCTCAAAGACGGCGAGCAGATGACAGTTGACGAGCTGCTGAAAGCAACGGCGGTAGCAAGTGCAAATGATGCCTGCACAGCCTTGGGCGAATACATAGCGGGAAGTGATGACGCATTTGTAAAGCTGATGAATGACAGGGCAAAACAGCTTGGTATGAATAATACGAATTTTGACAACTGCACGGGACTTGATGACACTACCGACAGCCACTACACAACGGCATATGACATTGCGCTTATGTCCCGTGAGCTTTTAAAGCACGATTTAATACGAAATTATTCAACCGTGTGGATGGACACTCTGAGAAACGGCGAAACACAGCTTGTAAATACAAACAAGCTTATAAAGTCATATGACGGCGCAACGGGACTGAAAACAGGCACTACCTCAAAGGCAGGGTGCTGTGTGTCAGCCTCGGCAGAAAGAGACGGACTTGAGCTTATAGCCGTAGTAATGGGCAGCGACAACAGCAATGACAGGTTTAATTCCGCAAGGGCGATGCTTGACTGGGGCTTTGCAAATTATTCAGCTGTAACGCTCAGTGCTGACGCCTCGCTTATTACCGATGTCAATGTCATTAACGGTGTCTGTGAGAAAATTACGCCCGTAATCAGAGATGAAAGCACTGTTGTAGTGCAGAAGGGCAGGGAGGGCGACATCACCCAATCTGTTGAGCTTGCGGTAGATGTTGAAGCGCCTGTTGAGGAAAATCAGGTGTTAGGCTCGGTAAGCTTTATACTTGACGGCGAAAAAATAGCAGAATACAAGCTGTATTCGCCTCAGGCAGTCGAAAAGCTTTCGTTCTTTGAAAGGTACAAAAGAATGTTGAGCCGACTGCTTTAAGTTGCAGGAATTAAAAAGTTCTTTTTGTTAAAATCGCCGTTTTTTAAAAAATTCACATTTTGTTATTGAAATAAAATGCTTTTTAGGTTAGAATATAAACTGTAATAAAAGACAAGGACTTAAATTTTAAGATGTGGGTCTTTTGAAGGAGAAAAAACGGTAATGTCAGTAAAACTTAATACTAAATATCTTGAAGGCTTTGTTTCGGCAGAGGATTTTGCTTCGATTAAAGCCGAGGTTGCGCAGGCTGACGCTCTTATCAAAAACAAGAACGGCGCAGGCAGCGATTATCTGGGTTGGGTTGACCTCCCCGTAAACTACGACAAAGACGAATTTGAGAGAATTAAAAAGGCTGCAAAGAAAATTCAGTCAGACTCTCAGGTGCTTATTGTTATAGGCATAGGCGGCAGCTATCTAGGTGCAAGAGCCGCTATTGAATTCTGCAAATCACAGAATTACAATGTTATTGCTAAAGATACACCGCAGATTTTCTTTTCAGGCAACAGCATAAGCTCTTCTGCTTTATGTGAGCTTGTTGAAATCTGTAAAGACAAAGATTTTTCCGTTAATGTTATTTCAAAGTCAGGCACAACAACAGAGCCTGCGGTAGCTTTCAGAATTTTCAGAGAGCTTCTTGAAACAAAATACGGTAAGACTGAGGCTTCAAAAAGAATTTATGTTACCACAGACAGAGCTAAGGGCACATTAAAGGAGCTTTCCGACAGAGAGAGTTACGAAACCTTCGTAGTACCTGACGATGTCGGCGGCAGGTATTCTGTGCTTACGGCAGTAGGTCTTTTGCCGATAGCCGTTTCAGGCTGTGATATTGACAGTATGATGAAGGGCGCACAGGCGGCAAGAGAAGCATACTGCGACAGCGACCTTGACAATAATGACTGCTATAAATATGCGGCTATCAGAAACATTCTTTACCGCAAGGGCAAGGCAGTTGAAATGATGGTTGCCTATGAGCCTGACTATACCATGATGAACGAGTGGTTCAAGCAGCTCTTCGGTGAGTCTGAGGGTAAAGACGGTAAGGGACTTTTCCCTGCATCAGCCGTTTTCTCAACCGACCTTCATTCAATGGGTCAGTATATTCAGGACGGCGAAAGACTTCTGTTTGAAACTGCTGTTGTATTTGACAAACCCAAGCATGCCATTACAATTCAGGAAGACGCAGAAAATGCCGACGGTCTTAATTTCCTTGCAGGCAAGACTATGGATTTTGTCAACAGAAAGGCATTTGAGGGAACCTTGCTTGCCCACTGTGACGGCGGTGTGCCGAATGTTGTTCTCGAGCTTCCCGAAATGAACGAGTTTGAGTTCGGCTACCTTGTATATTTCCTTGAAAAAGCCTGCGCTGTTTCGGGTTATGTGCTCGGCGTAAATCCGTTCAATCAGCCCGGCGTTGAGAGCTACAAGAAAAATATGTTTGCTCTTATCGGCAAAAAAGGCTATGAGGCTCAAAGAGAAGAGCTTCTCAAAAGACTTTCAAAGTAATTTGTAAAATTCCGCTTTTGCGGTTAAATAAAATATAGGAGGAGATAATATGATATCTCTTATTATCGGCCATAAAGGCTCAGGCAAAACAAAGTTATTGGTTGACGAGGTTAATGCTGCAGTTGAAAAGTCAAACGGCAGCGTTGTATGCGTCGAAAAGGAAACAAAGCTTACATATGATGTTAAGTCAAGCGTAAGACTTGTTGCTACCGACGATTACTGTGTCAGCGGATTTGATGCTTTTTACGGCTTCTTGTCAGGACTTTGCGCAGGTAACTATGACACCACTAATATATTTGTTGACGCAACCTTCAGAATAGGCGGCAGGGATTATGAGGCTCTTGCAGATTTTCTTGAGAAGGTTGACTCACTCAGCGAAAAGACTTCTACCGAGTTTACATTCACAATTTCAACAGACCTTGAAAATCTTCCCGAGAGAATGTTCAAGTACTGTAAAAAGATTAACTGACATTAAAGTTCTTTTGCCGCTGTGCCAGCACAGCGGCATACTTTTTTATAACAATATTTTTAAATTTTCGGTTGACAAAAGCCGATATTGTGTATATAATACTTTTTGCGTTAGTTTGACGAGGTATATTTATGTTTATTGAGCTTGAACCTATTTTCAATAACGAAGGCGCCGAAAAGCAGTTCAGTTATGAATTTCAGCTTGACGGTTCCGACGCAGTAAAAAGCGTAAAAGCTATTGGTTCTGTAAAGAACAGAACAGGTATAGTTTCATTAAACGCACAGGTAAGCTTTGTTATTGACACGCTTTGTGACCGTTGCGCTGCACCGGTTAAAAGAGAAATGTCAATTCCCGTTGACCATATACTCGTTTCAAGCCTTAATGATGAAGACAATGACGATTTCTGGCTTGTTGAGAGTATGAATTTTAATGTTGACGAGCTTATCCGTGAAGATGTACTTTTGTCCCTTCCGGCAAAGATTTTATGCCGTGAGGACTGTAAGGGGATTTGTACCATGTGCGGTGCAAATTTAAACGAGAAACAGTGCGGCTGCAAAAAGCCTGTTGACCCAAGGCTTGAGGCACTCAAAAAGTTTCTTGATTAAAGTGTTTATTATTCGTTTATAAAGGAGATATTGAAATGGCAGTACCGAAGAGAAGAGTTTCAAAGGCAAGAAGAGATAAGAGACGCTCTAATGTTTGGAGAATGAGTGCACCTGAGCTTCAGAAGTGCCCTAACTGCGGTGAGTACAAGAGAGCACACAGAGTTTGTGCTAATTGCGGTTACTACAACGGCAGACAAGTAGTTGTTAAAGAAGAAGCATAATTGCCGATTTGATTTAATCAGAAATCAGAAGGCGGAGAAGGTGTATCTTCCCCGCCTTTTTATCGTGTAAAGGGGTGAGCAAATGGCTGTTAAAATCAGTAGTGTGAAACGCTTTTCAAAGTGCTGGCTGCATTCTGTAAAAGCGGGCGATTTGCTCATATCCATTGACGGTAAGGAAATTGAAGATGTCCTCGACTACGATTTTTATATTGATTTTACGCCCTGCACGCTGAGGTTTGAAACTGCGTCGGGCAAGGTTAAGGAAATCACATTAAAAGAGGGTGAAGCGGCTGACAGTCTCGGGCTTCAGTTTGAAACATACCTTATGGACAAGCAACACAGCTGCAGAAATAAATGTATTTTCTGCTTCGTGGACCAGCTCCCGAAGGGTATGCGTGAAAGCCTGTATTTCAAGGATGATGACAGCCGTCTTTCATTTTTGTTCGGCAATTATATAACGCTTACAAATCTGTCCGAGCACGAGGTCGAGCGTATTATTAAAATGCACATAAGCCCTATAAATATATCCGTGCATACTATGAATCCCGAGCTTCGTGTCATGATGATGAAAAACAAAAATGCAGGCGAGTGCTTAAAGCTTATTAAACGCTTTGCGGATGCAGGCATTACTATGAACACCCAGCTTGTGCTTTGCCCGGATATAAATGACGGCAAGGAGCTTGAATACTCTTTAAACGAGCTTGGTGCGCTGTATCCTGCGGTGCAGAGCATTGCCGCCGTCCCCGTCGGTATAACCGATTACAGAGAGGGATTATATCATATTGAGCCGTATACCGTTGAGGGCGCAGGCGAGGTTATTGATATTATTGAGAGCTTTGGCAATGACTTTAAACTGAAAAACGGTACAAGGCTTGCGTACCCTGCAGACGAATTCTATTTAAAAGCTCAGAGGGAATTGCCCGAAGACGCTTTTTATGAGGACTACCCGCAGTTTGACAACGGCGTCGGTATGTGGACTCTTTTTAAAAAGGAATTTGACGAGTTTGTTGAAAATATGCCCGAAATCACGCTTAACAAAACCGTAAGCTGTGCTACAGGTGCGGCGGTTTATCCGCTAATCTGCGAGCTTGCAAAAAAGGCAGAGAAAAAGGCGCAGGGCTTGAAAGTGAATGTTTATAAAATCGAAAACGAATTCTTCGGAAAAAACATAACCGTTTCGGGTCTTATTGTCGGTAAGGATTTAACAGGACAGCTTAAAGGTAAGGATTTAGGCGACGAATTGATAATTTCCTCATCTATGGTAAAGGGTACTTATCCCGAAAAGGTTGACGGTGTTTTTCTTGACGATGTGACATATGCCCAAGCCGTCGAGGAGCTTGGAACAAAAATCACTCTTGCCGAAAATGACGGCAAAAAATTTGCAGAATTACTTTTGGAGGTGACTGAATGAGCAGACCTGTTGTAGCAGTAGTCGGCAGACCCAATGTCGGCAAAAGCACGCTTTTTAACAAGCTTATAGGTAAACGCCTTTCAATAGTTGACGATACTCCCGGCGTCACCCGTGACCGTATTTACGGCGACTGCGAGTGGCTCGGGTACAATATGCTTTTAGTTGATACAGGCGGTATTGAGCCGTATTCGGACGATGTTATACTTTCACAGATGCGCCGTCAGGCACAGCTTGCCATTGACAGCGCAGATGTAATTATACTTGTTACTGATGTCCGTTCGGGTGTTGTTGCAACCGATATGGAGGTTGCCGCAATGCTTCAGAAAAGCGGCAAGCCTATTGTTCTGTGCGTAAACAAATGCGACAAAATAGGTGAGGTGCCTGCCGATTTTTATGAATTTTACAATCTCGGCTTGGGCGACCCTGTTGCCGTTTCGTCTGTTCACGGTCACGGAACGGGTGATTTACTTGACGAGGTAATCAAGTATTTTCCCGAGCAGGACGAGGACGAATATGACGAGGATATGGTCAAGGTCGCCATCATAGGCAAGCCCAATGTAGGCAAATCCTCGCTTGTAAATGCCATTTCGGGCGAGAACAGAGCTATTGTGTCCGACATTGCAGGTACTACGAGGGATTCAACCGATACAATAGTCGAAAACGAAGCCGGCAAATTTGTGTTTATTGATACCGCAGGACTTCGCAGAAAAAGCAAGGTCGAGGATCAGATTGAAAAGTATTCCGTTATCCGTGCAAGAATGGCGGTTGAAAGAGCCGATGTCTGCGTCATTATGATAGACGCCACAGAGGGCTTTACAGAGCAGGACTCAAAGGTAGCGGGCATTGCGCACGATTTGGGCAAGGCATGTATAATTGCTGTAAATAAGTGGGATGCCGTCGAAAAAGACGGTCACACCATGGACAAGGAACGGAAGAAGCTTATGAATGATTTTTCATTTATGAGCTATGCGCCTATAATTTTTATTTCTGCAAAAACAGGGCAGAGGCTTGACAGACTTTATGAGCTTATAAAATTCGTAAATGAGCAGAACTCAATGCGAATTTCAACAGGCAAGCTCAATGATGTGCTTGCAGCCGCAACTGCAAGGGTTCAGCCGCCCACAGACAAGGGCAAGCGACTGAAAATCTACTATATGACTCAGGCTTCAACAAGACCGCCGACATTTGTCTGCTTTGTAAACTCAAAGGATTTGTTCCATTACAGCTATCAGCGCTATATTGACAACCAGATTCGTGAGGTTTTCGGACTTGAAGGCACACCGACACGCTATGTTGTCCGTGAAAGAGAAAAAAACGGCAAAAAGGATTATAAATAATTACTTAAAAAGAGCGATTTTATTCGCTCTTTTTTGTTGCAAAAATTTCATATATATAGTATAATATTTGACGATTAAATTGGAGTATTATGTATATATGATTATTTTAGGCATTGACCCCGGCTATGCAATAGTCGGTTTCGGAGTAATTAAATACGAGGCAAACCGCTTCTCAGTTATAGATTACGGCGCAATTACCACCCCTGCGGGCATGCCCTTTGTTGAAAGGCTTGACATTATTTATAAAGAGCTGAATGTGCTTTTTAAAAAGTACAAGCCCGAGGCTATGGCTATTGAAAAGCTGTTTTACAACACCAATGCAAAAACGGTAATTGATGTTGCGCAGGCAAGGGGAGTAACCGTGCTTGCGGCATATCAGAACAATGCCGAAATTTTTGAATACACGCCCCTGCAGGTCAAGCAGAGCGTTGTAGGCTACGGCAGAGCGGAAAAGAAGCAGGTGCAGGAAATGATAAGGGTTATTCTTAACCTTGAAAAAGTGCCTAAGCCCGACGATACCGCCGACGCACTTGCCATGGCAATCTGCCACGCACATTCAAGCGGCTCGCTGATGGGCAGACTTAAAAATATAAAATAACGGTTTAACGGTGAAATTATGTTTTATTCAATTACGGGAAATGTAGTGTATTATGACGCTCAGTCGGTAGCAGTTGACTGCAACGGTGTTGCTTTTAAATGCTGCGCTACAACAAACACATTAAAAAATGTTGCCAAAAAGGGTGAAAGGGTTACTCTTTTTACTTACCTTAATGTCAAAGAGGACGCTCTTGACATGTTCGGCTTTTACACTCAGCAGGAGTTGGATTGCTTCAAACTGCTTATAGATGTCAACGGTGTAGGACCTAAGGTTGCTCTTGCAATTCTGTCGGAGCTTACTCCCGAAAGACTTGCCGTTTGCATAGCTTCGGGCGACATCAAATCAATTACAAGAGCTAACGGAGTAGGACCCAAGGTTGCACAGAGGGTTATACTCGAATTAAAAGACAAGCTTGCAAAGGGACTTGACTTGGGCAATATGGGCATTGAAATTGAAGCCGCATCCGTCGCAACAGAGAGCAGTAATACCTCCGAGGCAGTTTCTGCGCTTACAATGCTTGGCTATTCGCAGTCCGAGGCGGCAGTTGCAGTCGGTAAGCTTGACCCTTCACTGAGCGTTGAACAGCTTATAAAACAGGCTTTGAAGCAATTATCAAAAATAGGCTGATAGGAGTAAGGTATGGATTTTGATAACGAAAACAGAATAGTTTCTCCTGATTTAAACGAGATTGACAACGACATAGAGGTTTCGTTAAGACCGAAAACCTTTGAGGAATATATAGGTCAGGAAAAGGCTAAGGAAAACCTTAAAATTTATATTGATGCCGCCCGTTCAAGAGGCGATGTGCTTGACCATGTGCTTTTGTACGGACCTCCAGGCTTAGGCAAAACAACGCTTGCAGGTATTATTGCAAACGAGATGGGCGTGCAGATAAGAGTTACATCGGGACCTGCCATCGAAAAACAGGGTGATTTGGCAGCATTGCTTACAAACCTTAATGACGGTGATGTGCTGTTCATAGACGAAATTCACAGACTGTCCCGACAGGTAGAGGAAGTTCTTTATCCTGCTATGGAGGACAATGCGCTTGACATCATAATAGGCAAAGGCCCGTCAGCCCGTTCCATAAGACTTGACCTGCCACGCTTTACGCTTGTTGGCGCAACTACAAGAGCCGGTCAGCTTTCAGCTCCGCTTCGTGACCGCTTCGGTGTTATTGCAAGGCTTGAAATGTATACCCCCGAGGAGCTTTCAAAGATTGTTACGAGAAGCGCAGGCATACTCGGCATTGCCATTGACGAGGACGGCGCACTTGAAATAGCCTCCCGTTCAAGAGGTACTCCGAGAATTGCAAACAGACTTTTAAAAAGAGCAAGGGATTTTGCCGAGGTTATGGGCAACGGTACAATTACGGTTGACACGGCGCAGATTGCTCTTTCAAGAATGGAAATTGACGAGCTGGGTCTTGACCTTATCGACAGACTGCTGCTCACTTCAATGATTAAGAATTATAACGGAGGTCCCGTAGGGCTTGAAACAATAGCTGCAACAATAGGCGAGGAGTCCGTTACAATAGAGGATGTCTATGAGCCTTATCTTATGCAGATAGGCTTCCTCTCAAAAACGCCGAGGGGCAGGGTAGTAACCCCGTTGGCATATGAGCATCTGGGATTTCCCTTTAACAACAAAGGCGATTTTTCGGGTGCACAGCAAAAATTAGATTTATAATCAGGAGATAATTAAAATGGGTAGATTATTTGGTACAGACGGCGCAAGAGGAATTGCAAATTCCGAGCTTACATGCGAGCTTGCTATGAAAATAGGCAGAGCAGCTGCTATGGTTTTAACCGAGAGCTGTGCTCACAAGCCTAAGGTTTTAATCGGTATGGACACAAGAGCTTCTTCGCATATGCTTTGCTCTGCAATTTCAGCAGGACTTTGCTCGGTAGGTGCAGATGTCCTTGTGCTTGATGTTGTTCCTACTCCTGCGGTTGCATTTCTTGTAAAGGAATACGATTATGACGCAGGCGTTATGATTTCGGCTTCACACAACCCGTGTGAATACAACGGTATTAAAATTTTCCAGCACAACGGCTACAAATTGCCCGACGAGCTTGAAAATGAAATTGAAGAGATAATTCTTGACGACGCAAAAATTCCGCCTGTTATGCTCGGCGGTGATGTCGGCAGAATACATTTCTCAACAACTGCAGTTGATGACTATATTTTCCACCTTGCAATGACCTCTGACGGCGATTTTAAAGGTATGAAAATTGCGCTTGACTGTGCAAACGGCTCATCCTCGGTTACAGCAAGGGCTTTGTTTACAAGACTCGGCGCACAGTGCTTTATTATCAACGACCAGCCTGACGGTGTTAATATCAACGACCACTGCGGCTCAACCCATATGGAGCAGCTTCAGAAGCATGTTGTTGAAAACGGCTGCGATATCGGCTTTGCATTTGACGGCGATGCTGACAGAATGTTGATTGTCGACGAAAAAGGCAATATAGTTGACGGCGACAAGATAATTGCCATCTGCGCTAAATATATGAAGCAGAACGGACAGCTTAAAAACGATACCGCTGTTGTTACCGTAATGAGTAATATGGGCTTTTTCAAATTCTGCGAGCAGAACGGAATTCACTGTGAAAAAACCAAGGTAGGCGACAGGTATGTTCTTGAGAATATGGTCGCAGGCGGTCACTCAATAGGCGGCGAGCAGTCGGGTCATATCATTTTCCTTGACCACGCCACAACGGGCGACGGTCAGATGTCTGCAATTCAGGTGCTCAATGTTTTGAAGAGAACAGGCAAAAAGATTTCGGAGCTTGCTTCGGAAATGACCGTTTATCCGCAGGTGCTTGTAAATGTTAGAGTTTCAAATTACGGTAAAACAAGGCTTGAAAAGGACAAAGAGGTACAGCTTGCAATCCGTGAAGCTTCAGAGGAGCTTGGCGACACAGGCAGAGTACTTGTAAGAGTTTCGGGCACAGAGCCTCTTGTCCGTGTAATGCTTGAGGGTGAGGATTATGAAAAGATTAAATACCTTGCCGACTGCATTGCAAAGGTTGTTGAGGAAAGGTTAGTTTAATGAGATATACAACCGATTGGAAGGATTATGAGCTTATAGACTGCTCGGGCGGCGAACGCCTTGAGCGCTGGGGCGATATTACGCTTATACGCCCCGACCCGCAGGTAATCTGGAACACTCCTAAAAAGAATTCTCTATGGAAAAAGGCTGACGCTGTTTATCACCGTTCAAACTCGGGCGGCGGCAGTTGGGAGGTCAAAAACAAAATACCTGATTTCTGGTCAATAGGCTATAAAGATTTAAGCTTTAATGTCAAGACCATGGGCTTTAAGCATACGGGAATTTTTCCCGAGCAGGCAGTTAACTGGGATTATACCGCACAGCTTATAAAGAATGCAGGCAGACCCGTCAAGGTGCTGAATTTGTTTGCTTATACAGGCGGTGCTACCGTTGCGGCTCTTAACGCAGGCGCAGATGTGGTGCATGTTGACGCTTCAAAGGGTATGGTGCTCTGGGCAAAGGAAAATGCCGCACTTTCGGGTGTTGCAGACAAAAAGGTCCGCTGGATTGTCGATGACTGCATCAAATTTGTTCAGCGTGAAATCAGACGGGGCAATAAATACGATATAATCATTATGGACCCTCCCTCATACGGCAGGGGACCCGGCGGAGAGGTCTGGAAGCTCGAAAATGAGGTTTACAATTTTGTTGAGCTTTGCTCTCAGGTGCTTTCCGACAATCCCATTATGGTTTTAATAAACTCATACACCACAGGTCTTTCGCCTGCGGTTATGCAGTACATATTAGGCTCGGTTATCAAACCGAAATACAACGGAATAGTTGAAAGCGACGAAATAGGACTTCCCGTTACAAGCACGGGTATGATTTTGCCCTGCGGAGCTTCGGCTATCTGGCACAAATAATTTTTTAAGGATAATGAAATGGAATTTGAAAATATAGTTGAATTTAACAATGTCAGCTTCCGTTATGAGTCTGCAGAGGATGAACAGCAGCTTCCTTTAGCGGTTGACAGCGTTAATCTTAAAATTAAAAAGGGCGAATGTGTTGCAATACTCGGTCATAACGGCTCGGGTAAATCGACGCTTGCCAAGCTTTCAAATTCTATTCTGATTCCCACCGAGGGCGAGGTAACAGTCGACGGTATGAATACCGCCGACGAGGAAAAATCCTATGACATAAGAAAGACCGTAGGCGTTGTATTTCAGAATCCTGACAATCAGATAGTAGCTTCAATAGTCGAGGAGGATGTTGCCTTCGGTCCCGAAAATTTAGGCTTGCCCCGTGAGGAAATCCGAAAAAGAGTTGACGATTCATTAAAAGCAGTAGGTATGTATGAGCACCGCTTTTCAGAGCCTCACAAGCTTTCGGGCGGTCAGAAGCAGAGAGTTGCCATAGCAGGTATAATTGCAATGCTTCCCAAGTGTATTTTCTTTGACGAGCCAACTGCAATGCTTGACCCCAAAGGCAGAAAAGAGGTTATGAACACCATATTCAAGCTTAACCGTGAACATGGCATAACTACCGTATACATCACTCATTTTATGGAGGAAGCAGTGCTTGCCGACAGAGTAATTGTTATGGACAACGCCAAAGTTCTGCTTGACGGCGCACCTAAAGAGGTGTTTAAAAACAGTCAGCTTTTAAGAGATATAGGTCTTGATGTACCGCAGGTGTCATATCTGAGCAGCAGGCTTAAGGAAAGCGGCGTTGACATTGACGAAAATATATTAACCAACGGCGAATTTGTAAACAGTATTCTTGAAATAATCGGAGATAAATAATGGCAATACTTGAAACACAGAATTTATCATATATCTATTCCGAAAACACACCCTTTCAGGTTACTGCGATTGAGGACATAAACATCTCAATCGAGGAGGGCGAGTTTATCGGAATAATCGGTCATACGGGCTCGGGTAAAAGCACGCTCGTTCAGCAGCTGAACGGCATTTTAAAGCCAAGCTCGGGTAAAATTCTGTATGACGGACAGGACATACATTCCTCAAAGGAATTTACACGAAGCGTAAGGTTCAATGTAGGTCTTTGCTTTCAGTACCCCGAGTACCAGCTTTTTGAAAATACTGTTTATGACGATATAGCTTTCGGTCCTAAAAATATGGGACTTAGTAAAGAAGAAATTGAACAGAATGTGCTTGAAGCGGCAGGCTTTGTCGGCGTTAAAACCGATATGCTTAAAAAATCGCCCTTTGACCTTTCGGGCGGTGAAAAAAGGCGTGTCGCAATAGCAGGCGTTATGGCTATGAAGCCGAAGGTGCTTATTCTTGACGAGCCTACCGCAGGACTTGACCCCAAGGGCAGAAAAACGGTTGAGGGTATGATTGAAAACTACCGTCAGGCAACTAAAAGCACGGTTATAATTGTTTCTCACAGTATGGAGGATGTCGCAAGGTGCGCCTCAAGAGTTATTGTAATGAACAAAGGTAAGGTCGAGATGTTTGACAAGGTCAGCAAGGTTTTTGCAAACATTGAAAGACTTGTTGAAATAGGTCTTGACGCTCCTTCAATTACAAAAATATTCCTTGATTTGAAAAACAGGGGCTATGATGTGAGGACGGATATTTATACACTTGAAAAGGCAAAAGAGGAGCTTCTTCGCCTTCTTAAAGAAAGGGGAGTGGCTGTATGATAAGAGATATTACCATAGGTCAGTATTTCCCCGGCAATTCCGTAATTCACAAGCTTGACCCGAGGCTTAAAATAGTGCTTGTTTTTGCATATATTATAGCTATTTTTCTTTGCAAAAACTTTTATTCTTTAGCTCTTATGCTCGTTACGCTTATTGCAGTCGAGCTGCTTTCAAGAATTTCTTTGAAGCTTATTTACAAAAGCGTAAAGCCGATATTTATAATTGTGCTTATAACCTCGCTTTTACAGCTTATCTACAACAAAAACGGCGATGTGCTTTTTGAATACTGGAAAATTAAAATCACAACGGGCGGCGTGAATATGGCAATTTTTACAACGCTCAGAATTGTAATTCTTGTCGTAGCAAGCTCTATGCTTACCTACACCACCTCGCCGACAATGCTCACAGACGCTATTGAAAGGCTGTTTTCACCGCTTAAGGTGTTCAAGGTAAATGTTCATTCAATAGCTATGATGATGACTATTGCGCTCCGTTTCATACCTACGCTTATTGATGAGGTTGACAAAATAATGTCAGCGCAGAAATCAAGAGGCGCCGACCTTGAAACAGGCGGCATAGTTCAGAGGGGAAAGGCGCTTGTGCCCATTTTCATTCCTCTGTTCATAAATTCGTTCAGAAGAGCCTATGAGCTTGCATTTGCAATGGAATGTCGCTGTTACCGCGGCGGCGAGGGCAGAACAAGGCTCAAGGTAATGAAAATGCAGTTGAGAGATTACATTTCGCTTGTAATCGTTGCTTTGGTAATTGCAGGTGTGTTTGTGTTAAACCATTTCTTTAAGGTGGTACTGTAATGAATAACTATTTACTCACCTTAATGTATGACGGCTCCGCTTATCACGGCTGGCAGGTGCAGGACAATGCAGTTACCGTACAGGGCACGCTTCAGGACGCCGTTGAGAGAATTACCGGTGTGCGTGAAAGCGTTACGGGATGCAGCCGCACAGACAGCGGAGTGCATGCAAATGCGTTTTGCTGTAATATGCGAAGCGAAAAGGAACTTGACGAAAGCACCTTCAGACGCTCGTTGAATGCAGTCTTGCCCGACGATATTGCCGTAACCGATGTTAAGCGTGTTGCGGAGGATTTTCACGCAAGGTATGACTGTGTTTCAAAGGAATATAAATACCTTATTTTTAATAAGGATTATAAAAATCCGTTTTATGTAAACAAAGCCTTGTTTTATCCTTATAAAATAGATGTTGAGCTTTTAAACAGGGAGGCGCAGAGCTTTCTGGGCACACACGATTTTTCGGCTTTCTGTGCCGCCGCAAGTGATGTTGAGGACAAAACAAGAACCGTAAAAAGCATCAGCGTCAGAAGAAACGGCGATTTTGTTGAATTTTCAATCGAAGCAGACGGGTTTTTATACAATATGGTAAGAATAATTGTCGGTACCTTGCTTGATATAAATTCAGGTAAGATTGAAAAGGGAAGTATTCCCGAAATTATCGCAGGCAAGGACAGGTCGCAGGCAGGTGTAACCGCCAAAGCGTGCGGACTGTATCTTAACAGGGTTAACTATAAATAAAAAATCGGTGAAAAAGATGAAGGAAAAAAAGAGTTTGGATTTAAAAGCCGTCGGCGAAAAAAGCAAACAGCTTGTTGAAAAAAACGGCAGAGACGGGCTTATAAAGCTTGCAAAGGCAGTTATTGTTATACTCACCGTACTTGTTTTGCTGTTTGTTGCTGCCAATCGCTTCGGCAACATAACCTTTTCGAGCATAGGCGACTATTTTAACGGCGTTTTGTCAGGCGCAAAGCAGGGCGACGGTTATCCGTATTATTTTGAAAGCACAACCGCCGATGATGTTAAAAAGATAAATTCCGACTTGCTTGTACTGTCGTCTGACAGCACCTTCGTGCTTGACGCCACAGCAAGAAAGCTGAGCAATATTCAGCATTCATATTCTGCACCGCTTATTGACAGCTGTAACGGCAGGGCTATTATGTATGATGTAGGCTCTGTAAATTACCGTGTGCAGTCAAAAACCAAGGTGCTTTATGAGGGGCAGACAGGTCAGAAAATACTGACTGCCTGCGTGGGCAAGGACGGCTCGGTTGCCATTTCAACAAGAGGCGAAAGCTCTGCTTCACAGCTTACCGTGCTCAACAGCAATCAGAAAGAAGTTTTCAAGTGGGATTGCGCAAAGGAAAACATCATAAGCGTTGATGTTTCGGACAACGGCAAAAGAGCAGCCGTAAGCGTTATAGGCGCTGAAAACGGCGAGCTTTATTCAAGGGTGCTTATGTTTGATTTCAAATATAAAGAGCCTGTTTATGACATAAATTTTTCAAATCAGATTGTGTCCTCGGTTGAATTTGTCGCAGGCTATAAGGTTGTGGCAAGCGGCAGCAATGTATTTTGTTTTATTGACAAAAAGGGAACGAGGTCCGATGTTGATGTTTCACTTAATACGCTTTCGAGAATAAGCGTCGGCGAAAACAATGTTACTGCTGCTGTCTTTTCAAAATACGGCAGCTCAAGCGCAAAAATTCTCAAGGTGTATAACAATGACGGCAAGGAGCAGTTCTCAACCGATATAAATATGGCTGTAAGAGATATTTCCTGCGAGGGCAGGTATATCTCCGTGCTTTGCGACCATCAGCTTATAAATTATAACAGGAACGGCAAGCTGGTCGGTAACTGTGAAATTTCAAGCGACGGCATTTCCTGTTTTACGGACGGCAACAATATTTATGTTTTGACAACAAGCTCCATAAACTGCTTTAAGACATGGGGCGAAACTATAAAAGAGGCTGAAACTGCCGCACCTTCAACGGCTCAAAGCGAAGGGCAGACAGGCGAAGCTCAGCCGTCAGAGCAATCCTCGGAGCAGGACGCTTCACAGGCAGGGGAAACAACAACCGAGCCTGAAACGACAAAGAAAGCCAAAGGCTAAGATTTTGTAAAAATTGACGATGGTTCTTAAAAAATTATTTAACTGTTCACAGTTTATATAAAATTTAATTACATAATATTCAGGAGGTTTAATTATGGGTATTGTACTCGATTTGATTTTGGTAGCAGTAGTTGTAGTGGTAGTAATTATTGCTGCTAAAAAAGGCATTATCAGCACCGTTGCGGGAATTCTGGCATTTGCATTGGCAATTTTCCTTGCAGCTCAGACAGCAAAGCCTGTTGCTCAGGTGATGTATACAGGATTTTTCCACAAGACAGTACAAAAAGAGCTTTATAAGGTAGTTCCCGAAAATTCAACAGCAACACTTGCAGAGAAATCACAGTATGTACTTGACTGTATGCCTGACTTTGCAAGAAAGCAGGCTGAAAAGGTAGGCATCAATGTTGCGGCAATCTCAAATCAGATTCAGCAGACAAAGATGGACAACAGCAAGCTCTATGAATCGCTTGAGGAGAAAATTGTACAGCCTATTGCAGTTGAGGTTTTGAAGCATATTTTGTTCTTCTTCCTTGCGGTGATTTACGGAATACTGTTGAGGCTTCTGTTCGGTGCAATAGCTGCCGGAATTAAGCAAAGCGATACTGTCAGCAAGGCGGATGCAGGCATAGGCGCAGTGCTCGGTATAATTGAGGGCGCAGTTATTGTATTCTTACTTTGCACACTGCTTACCTACATTCAGCCGAGAATTGAAAATCAGCAGATGCGTCAGGCAATTTCCGATTCAAAAATTGTAACGGTTTTAGACAAGTTTGATCCTATGGAAGCTATTTCAATGGCTCAGGCTTTCGCAGAAAAATAATATAAGGGTGTAAACAAAATGGAAGAAAAGAAGCTTACTTTTAAAGAGAATTTAAAGAAAATATTTGACGGTGCTTGTACTGTACCGAACTTTATGTCATTAGTCAGAATACTGCTCATCCCCGTATTTGCAGTGCTTTACATAAAGGGCTACATCTGGTGGGCGTTGCTTGTGCTTGCAATTTCAGGCATTTCGGACTTTCTTGACGGCAAAATCGCAAGAAAATTCAATCAGGTCAGCAACCTCGGTAAAATGCTTGACCCCATTGCCGACAAGCTTACAGTTTTTGCTCTTGCGATTGTTCTGTTCTTTAAATTCAAGAGTGCGCAGAGCGCAGCAATGCAGGCATTTGCGTGGGTATTCCTTCTGTTTATTGCCAAGGAAATTATAATGCTTTTAGGCGGTCTTGTAATTATTTCAAAGGGCGCAAGACCTGCTCCTGCGGCAATTTACGGCAAGGTTGCAACATTTGCATTTTATCTGGTTATGATACTTATAATAGGCTTCGGACCTGAGGTGGGCGCATTAAGTCTTATTAACCCCAATCTTACATTACCCGAAACAGTAATGTTTGTACTGGTTGTAATTGCGCTTGTTCTTACCTTTGTAGCTTTTGCAAGCTATATACCCGATGCGGTAAGACAGATACTCGGTAAAGAGAAGCCCGAAGAAAAAGCAAAAGACTAATTTTACAGCGAGGAATTATTTTAGATGAACAAAAACATGCTTTGCTCAAGATGCCATAAGAATCCTGCGGTATTCTTTATTTCAAAGGTTGAGGGCGAAAAAACCACAAACGAAGGCTTGTGTATCTCCTGCGCTATGGAATTGAACATCGGTCCTATCAAGCAGGTAATGGAAAGTATGGGCATTACCGAGGACGAGATGCAGGAGGTTTCCGAGCAGATGCAGCAGATGATGGAAAACGGCGACGAGGACGGCTTTCAGCCCGGCGGCGCATTGCCTTTGAATCTGTTTCAGAATATGCTCGGCGGCGAAAATAATGCCGAAAATGCCGAGGGCGGCTCTGTTGCTACCGAGGAAAAGGACGCAGGCAAGGGCAAAAAGAAACATAAGCACGAAAAAAAGAGAAAATACCTTAATCTTTACTGCACGGATTTAACTGCAAGAGCAAGGGACGGCAAGCTCGACAGAATAGTCGGCAGAGAAAAGGAAATCAGCCGTACAGAGCAGATTTTATGCAGAAGAACCAAGAACAATCCCTGCCTTATCGGTGAACCCGGTGTCGGCAAAACGGCTATTGCAGAGGGGCTTGCGCTTAAAATAGCGGCAGGCGATGTACCTGCAAAGCTTGCCGACAAGGAAATTCATCTGCTCGACCTGACAGCTCTTGTTGCAGGCACTCAGTTCAGAGGTCAGTTTGAGTCAAGAATCAAAGGGCTTATTGACGAGGTAAAGGCTGACGGCAATATTATTCTTTTCATTGACGAAGTTCATAATCTTGTCGGCACAGGCGACGCAGAGGGCAATATGAATGCCGCTAACATTATGAAGCCTGCGCTGTCCCGTGGTGAAATTCAGGTTATAGGCGCAACTACCTTTAACGAGTACCGCAAAAACATTGAAAAGGATGCTGCACTTGAACGCCGTTTTCAGCCCGTTAAGGTTGAGGAGCCTTCAATAGCAGACACCTATCAGATGCTTTTGGGCATTAAGAAATATTATGAGGATTACCACAAGGTAGAAATTGCCGACAACCTTGTATATAAGGCAGTTACTCTTTCCGAAAGGTATATCACCGACAGATTTTTGCCTGACAAGGCTATTGACCTTCTTGACGAAGCCTGCACCTGCGCAAATCTTCGCAACAAGGCTATAAGTGAATATGAAAAGCTCATAAATGAAATTGATGACCTCAAATCAGAGGAAGAGGAGCTTTCAGCCGAAACTGAAAATATTGATTACGAGAGGCTTGCAGAGATAAGAGCCGAGCTTTTGAATTCGGAAAACAGACTGCCCGAAATCAAAGAAAAAGCAAGTGACAATCAGGTGCTTGAATCCGACCTTGCAACAGTTATAAATCTGTGGACAGGTATTCCTGCCTCAAAGGTTGTTGAGGGCGATTTGAAACGCCTTGCAGGACTTGAAGACAGGTTAAAACAGCATATTATAGGTCAGGACGAAGCAGTTAATCTTGTTGCGGCGGCAATCAAGCGCAGCCGTGTTCAGCTTTCATTACAGAAACGCCCTGCATCATTTATATTTGTAGGACCTACGGGCGTCGGCAAAACAGAGCTTGTGAAACAGCTTTCTATGGAGCTTTTTGACACGCCCGAAACCATGATAAGATTTGATATGTCCGAGTTTATGGAAAAACATTCCGTATCCCGACTTATCGGCTCGCCTCCCGGTTATGTAGGCTATGACGAGGCAGGTCAGCTCACCGAAAAGGTAAGAAGAAAGCCGTATTCAATTATTCTATTTGATGAAATTGAAAAGGCCCATCCGGATGTTATGAATATTCTTCTGCAGATTCTCGACGAGGGCAAGACCAATGACGCTCACGGCAGAACGGTAAGCTTTGCAAACACCGTGATTGTAATGACCTCAAACGCAGGCAGCGAGCGCAAGGAGAATGTTCTCGGCTTTGCCAAGGATAAGGGCGAGGTCAAAAAGGATAATGCAGTTAAGGCTTTAAGAGAATTCTTAAGACCCGAGTTCATAGGCAGAGTTGATGAAATAGTTGTTTTCAATGACTTGTCGCATGAAAATTACAAGGGCATTGCGGCTTTGATGCTTGACGAGTTAAAGACATCACTCAAAGACAGAGCAATAGATTTCAGATATTCCGATGATGTTACCGAGGCTCTTGTTTCAAAGATGAGCGGCGACACAAGGGGCGCAAGAGATTTGAGAAATGTCATAAGGCGCAATGTTGAAGATAAGATTTCATCTTACATTGTTGAAAATTATGACAAGGTAATAACCTCTGTTGAGCTTAAAATCGATAACGGCGAAATACTTCTTGAAGTAAAATAATAATTTGAATTATATAAAAGACCGAAGCTTATACTTCGGTCTTTTTATGGGAAAGAAAAATGGCAAAGAACACAAATAAAATTAAAATAATTGATATGACTCTTATTGCAGTGTTTGCGGTGCTGATTGCAATATGTTCATGGATTTCAATACCTGCAGTAATACCCTTTACGCTTCAGACCTTCGGCGTGTTTTTTGCGCTCGGTGTTCTGGGCGGCAAGAGGGGAACGGTGTCAATACTTATATATGTACTGCTCGGTCTTGTAGGCGTACCCGTATTTTCGGGCTTTAAAAGCGGCGCCGCAGCGCTTTTCGGACCGACGGGCGGCTATATTTTAGGCTTTATACTCTGTGCGCTTATCTATTGGCTGATAACACATTTCTTTTCCGAGAAGCCTGTTGCACAGCTTGTTTCGTTTGTTGCAGGGCTGATTTTCTGCTATGCCTTCGGCACTGTCTGGTTTGTGTATGTTTATTCTGCAAAAGTGGAGCCGATAGGTTTTGCAGCAGCGCTTTCTATGTGCGTAATACCGTTTATAATACCCGATTTAATTAAAATCGGTCTTGCAATGCTTGTAATAAGAATTATAAAACCTCTGCTTAAAAAGGCAGAAAAACAGAATTGATAAATCGGAGTTTGGCGAGCCAAAGGCTCGCAGTGAAATTCTTGCTACGCAAGAGATAAATTGCCTGACGGCAGTGAAGTTCATTCTTCGAACGAGTGAAATTTGCCTGCGGCAAGTTGTGGGTAAGCTTCGCTTACAAACATTAAAATATTTTACGGCGTAAATCGTACTGTGTGTAGGGCGGCATGCCCACATGCCGCCGTTAGTTTACCGCATAGCTTGGCGGCGGGGTGTAGGCACCCCGCCCTACAACCAAATTTTAATGTAGGGGCGATTCACGAATCGCCCGTTAGTTTTTCGTAATCTTGCGGGATGTCGAGGACGCCATCCCCTACAGGCTCATTTTAATTCAAGTATGCAAAGACCTCAACAAACTCAAATTTGAATAGCTGCTCATATCAGAACAGGTGAAATTATGAAAAAAGAACTGCCACATTTTAATATCGGCTCGTCATACGGCGGAAATCAGGAATGGTTTAACGGCTTTATGATGAGAGTCGGCGGCTGTGCAGCCGAAAGCGCCTGCGATTTGTGCATTTATATGGATTTGTATAAAGGTACATCGCTTTATCCTTTTGATAAAAATAATATTACAAAATCTGATTATGTTAAATTCGGCTCAATTATGAAGCCGTATCTGCATCCACGGATGAGCGGAATTGACAGGCTTTCAATATATATTGACGGCTTCGGCGAGTATCTTAATAATAAAGGCAGTAATTTAAAGCTTTCCGGTGTTGAGGGCAGCGAAAGCTTTGAAAAAGCCAAAACAGCTTTAATTGACCGGATTGACAGCGGAATACCCGTGCCTTTTCTGTGTCTTCACCACTCGAATCCGAGATTTAAGGATTACGAATGGCATTGGTTTTTAATAAACGGCTATGAATGTTTTGAGGACACGATAATGGTAAAGGCTGTAACTTACAGCGAGTTTGAATGGCTGAATTTCAATGAGCTGTGGAATACGGGCTATCCCAATAAGGGCGGACTGATAGTAATAAAACAGTAATTCCGTTATAACGAAACTTGAATTATTATTTGAATGTGATAATATACTGATTATATATTATTGCATTGCAGAACAGGAGAGTAACTATGTTTAAAGAAATTGAAATAAGACAGCTTGACAGAAATCCCGTAAAGATGTTTGCTGACGACTGGGCGTTGCTCACCGCAGGCGAAGAGGGGAATTACAACACCATGACTGTTTCATGGGGCGCAATAGGCGAGCTTTGGGGCGAGCCTGTCGCAATAGTTTTTGTCAGACCCAGCAGGTACACATATGAATTCACCGAAAAATATGACAGCTTTACTCTCAGCTTTTTTGACGGCGGGTATAAAAAGGAATTAGGTTTCTGCGGTTCAAAGTCAGGCAGGGATTATGACAAGGCAAAGGAAACGGGATTTACTCCGCTTGTTGTGGATGACAGTATTGCCTTTGAGCAGGCGGGCTTAATACTTAAAATGAAAAAGCTTGCTTTTCAGGATATGGACAAAGCAGGCTTCCTTGACGGTGTAATTGATAAGTTTTACGGCGGCACGGATTATCACAGGGTGTATGTCGGCAAAATTGAAAAGGTGCTTGTAAAAGCGTAATACAGGCGAAAAAATACTCATTAAAAAATTTTTTAAAAAAATTTAAAAAAATGCTTGCATTTTGTATTTTGTTGTGATATACTCTATCACGCACTTGAGAGATGAGTCGCAAGACAAGGTTTCTCAAAAGTCGGTGTTTATTACAATGAGGGTCCACCCGTTCCCATCCCGAACACGGTAGTTAAGCTCATTAGTGCCGAAAATACTTGGCTGGAAGCGGCCCGGGACGCCGACACGAACAAAGTAGCCTCCCAATAGGGAGGCTATTTTCTATGTAATAAGTAACAGTGAACAGTGAAGAAGTGAAAGTGAATATACATTATATATAATAGAACAATTTTAAAATTTTTCTTGACTTATATTTTACTATATGTTATAGTATTCGTACCTCTGAAAGAGGGCTTTATTTTTGTGCTCACTTTTTGGAGGTAGGCAAAAAGCGAAAATCGCTAATAAATGGAGGTGCCGACATGAGAGTAAAGGTTACATTGGCTTGCACAGAGTGCAAACAGCGCAACTACAACACAATGAAAAACAAAAAGAACACACCCGACAGGTTGGAGATGAATAAGTACTGCAGATTCTGCAAGAAACACACTCTCCACAGAGAAACAAAGTAAGCGGAGGTATTAAAATGGCTGACGAGATTAAAAAGGATTCTGTCGAAGCTTCCGCTGATAAAAAGGCTGAAAAGAAAAGCGAAAAGAAGTCTGAAAAGTCAACCGCTCCCAAGAAAAAAGAGGGCAATATATTCGCAAGAGCCTGGAAAGCTATCAAAAAGTTTTTTAAGGATGTCAGGGGCGAATGTAAAAAGGTTGTTTGGCCCGATGCAAAAACCGTTCTCAAGAGCACAGGTATAGTACTTCTGTGCGTAGCAGTTCTCGGTGTAATTATCTGGCTTATTGACACAGGACTTTCAGAAGTTGTTAAGCTTCTTGTAAATGCTGCAAAGAACGCTTCTTCAGACGCTGAAACAACAACCGAAGCAGCAGCGGCAGTTGCAGGTGCAATTCACGGCTTTTTAGGATTTTAAGGAGGATAGCTAATGGCAGAGTTCTCCAGATGGTATGTTGTTCACACTTATTCGGGTTACGAAAATAAGGTAGCGGCAAATCTTGAAACGGTTGTTGAAAACCGTAAAATGCACGATTATGTGCTTGACATTCAGGTGCCTACCGAAATCGTTACCGAAATCAAGGACGACGGTACCAAAAAAGAGGTTGAGAGAAAGCTTTTCCCCGGTTATGTTATCGTAAAGCTTGCAGTTTTCGAGGACGAGGAAACAGGCGATCTTGAAATGACCGACGACACTTGGTATATTATCCGCAACATCAGGGGCGTAACAGGCTTTGTAGGTCCCGAGGGCAAACCCGTTCCGCTTTCGGACGCAGAGGTTGCAGCCTTAGGCGTTGAAAAGCGTGTTGTTGAGGTTAATTACGAAAAGGGCGACATGGTAACTATTATCGACGGTGCATTCGACGGCATTATCGGTGTGGTTGACGAGGTCGACACAGACAACAATATGGTCAGAGTTATTATTTCAATGCTCGGCAGGGAAACACCCATTGAGCTTGAGCTTGACCAGGTTGAAGCAATGAACAAATAATTGGTATTAAGCGTTATTACGCTTTTTATAGCGAGCTTGCTCGCTGTGGGAGGGGTAAGTCAAGCCACTTGCTCCGCCACTACCACGAATTATGGAGGTATTAAAATGGCTCAGAAAGTTATAGGCTTTATTAAGCTTCAGATTCCTGCAGGCAAGGCAACACCTGCACCGCCCGTAGGACCGGCACTCGGTCAGCACGGCGTTAACATTATGGCGTTCACAAAGGAATTCAATGAGCGCACAAAGAACGATATGGGACTTATCATCCCTGTTGTTATCACAGTTTACGCAGACCACTCATTCACATTTGTAACAAAGACTCCTCCTGCAGCAGTTCTTATCAAAAAGGCTTGCGGCATTGAGAAGGCTTCGGGCGAACCGAACAAAAATAAGGTTGCAAAGATTACGAGTGAGCAGATTAAAAAGATTGCAGAGCAGAAGATGCCTGACCTTAACGCAGCTTCTATCGAAACAGCTATGAGCATGATAGCCGGTACAGCTCGCTCAATGGGCATCACTGTTGAAGATTGATGCTCCTTCGTGGGAGGAAAAATCCGATTAACCACTTAATGGGAGGAAATTAAATTATGAAACATGGTAAGAAATATAACGAGAGCTTAAAGCTTATTGAAAAGTCAAAGCTCTATGATACAAATGAAGCATTTGAGCTTGCAGTTAAGAGCTCAACAGCAAAATTCGACGAAACAGTTGAAGCTCATATCCGTCTCGGCGTTGACTCCCGTCACGCTGACCAGCAGGTTAGAGGCGCTGTTGTTCTTCCTAACGGAACAGGTAAGAATGTAAGAGTTGCTGTTTTCGCAAAGGGCGACGCAGCAGACGCAGCTAAAGAGGCAGGCGCTGAAATCGTTGGTGCTGAGGACCTTATGGCTGAAATTCAGGGCGGTATGATGGACTTTGATGTTTGTATCGCATCACCTGACATGATGGGTATCGTTGGCCGTTTAGGTAAGGTTTTAGGTCCGAGAGGTCTTATGCCTTCACCCAAGGCAGGTACAGTTACACCCGATGTTGCCAAGGCTGTTACAGAGGCTAAGGCAGGTAAGATTGAGTACCGTCTTGACAAGACCAACATTATTCACTGCCCCATCGGCAAGGTTTCTTTCGGCGCTGAAAAGCTTACAGAGAACTTTGACACACTTATGGACGCTGTTGTTAAGGCAAAGCCTGCAACACTTAAGGGTCAGTACATCAAGTCATGCGTTGTTGCCACAACAATGGGCCCCGGCGTTAAAATCAATTCAAACAAGTATTCTGTTTAATGATTTTGCTTGACAAACCCGTAAGGGTATGTTAATATAATATCCGCTTGCCGAAGACAGTAGGTGCATTTTGCGTAAAGATTACGGTCTGCCTACCGAGGAAAAGGAACTTAGATTTAAAGTTTTAGACCTTTTCTGTCTTTGCAGAGAAGGTCTTTTTCATCTCATAAAGCAAGCGTAACATTTTAACAGGAGGTGAATTCGTTTGCCAAGTGAGAAGGTTTTAGAACTCAAAAAGCAGCAGGTCGCAGATCTTAAAGACAGATTTGACAAGGCTTGCGTAGGTGTAATCGTTGATTACAAGGGTATTTCCGTTGCTGACGACACAAAGCTTCGTAAAGAGCTCCGTGAAGCAGGCGTTAAGTACACCGTAACAAAGAATACACTTATCCATCTTGCTATTGACGGTACCGACCTTGCAGGACTTGACGGTGTTCTTGAGGGAACAACAGCAGTTGCTACAAGTGAAGACGACTATGTTGCAGCAGCAAGAATTTTAGGAAAGTTTGCAGACGCAAACAAGAACTTCAGCTTAAAGGGCGGCTTTATTGACAACGAGGTTATCGACCTTGATAAACTTCAGAGTCTTGCAAAGCTTCCGTCAAGAGAAGTATTGCTTGCTACAGTTTGCAACGCATTCCAGGCTCCTATCGCAGCTTTTGCCCGTGCAATTCAGGCAGTTGTAGATAAGGGCGGTGAGGCAGCTCCTGCAGAGGAAGCTCCCGCTGAAGAAAAAGCAGAAGAAACCGCAGCTCCCGTTGAGGAAGCAGCACCCGCAGCTGAGGCTCCTGCAGAGGAAGCAGCAGCACCCGCAGCAGAGGAAACTCCTGCTGAATAATTACTAATTTTAAAAATAATTGGAGGAAAATAAAATGGCATCAGAAAAGATTGCAGCAATGATCGAAGAGATCAAAGCTCTTACAGTTCTTGAGCTTTCAGAGCTCGTACATGCAGTAGAAGAAGAATTCGGCGTTTCAGCCGCAGCAGCAGTAGCAGTAGCAGCACCCGCAGACGGCGGCGCAGCTGCAGCAGCAGAAGAGAAGACAGAGTTTGATGTTGAACTTACAGAAGTTGGCGCAGAGAAAATTAAGGTTATTAAGGCAGTTCGTGAGATCACAGGTCTCGGTCTTGCTGAGGCAAAGGCTCTCGTTGACGGCGCACCGAAGGTAATCAAGGAGCAGGCTTCTAAGGATGACGCTGACGCTGCAAAGGCTAAGCTCGAAGAAGTTGGCGCAAAGGTTACTCTT
>ONBD01000056.1 GCA_900315985.1 uncultured Eubacteriales bacterium
GTCTTTAATACCGGTTGTGAGCTTGCCGTCGGAAAATGTACCTGCGCCGCCCTCGCCGAATTGCACATTTGAATTTGTGTCAAGCACTCTGTCCTGCCAGAAGCGGTTTACGGAATTTGTTCTTTCATAAACTGTCTGTCCCCGTTCAATTACAAGCGGTTTAAGTCCTGCCTTGGCAAGAATTAACGAGCAGAACATACCCGCAGGTCCGAAGCCTACCACCACGGGGCGAAGCTCGGAATTGCGCTTACAAACGGGAATTTCATAGCTGTATTTTTCGACAGCCTGCACCCTTTTTGCATCAGCTCTTGAAAGAACTGCATTTTCGTCGCCGTCAACAGTTACATCCACGGAAAAGACAAATTTAATATCATTCTTTTTGCGTGAGTCAATACTCTTGCGTACAATTTCGAGTGATGAAATATCTCTTTTATTCAGTTTAAGCACCTTTGCCGCCGCAGTTGTCAAATCCTGTCTTTCGTCGTCATAGTCAAGCGGCAGTTTTATTTCGTTTATTCTTAACAATACTTAATTCTCCTTTAGTATTCCGTCTGCGGCAAGTCTGCCCGAGGACCATGCCCATTGCAGATTGTGTCCGCCGCAAAGCCCGTCAACATTTACAGCTTCGCCCGTAACGAAAACTCCCTTCAAGGCTTTGATTTCAAGCGTGTCGGGGTTAAGCTCCGAGGCAAGCACACCGCCTGCCGTGGTCTGCGCATACTGAAAATCCCTGACGCTCTCCGCCTCAAATGAAAGCTCCTTCAAAGCGGCGGCGAATAATGAAAGTCTGTTTTTGTTTATATCCTTTAACAGCTCAGCATTCTTAATGCCTGCCGTCTTTAAAATGTAACTGCCCAAAGACTTTGGAACAATTCCTGCCGCCAGAATGTCGGCTGTCATTTCGGGATTGTGCTGTTTCTGTGTGTTAAAAAAATCTTTTAGATAATTTATATCTAACTCAGGCACACTGTCGATTATAATTCTTATATTATCGGAATTGGAAGTGCTTACAAGGCCCGAAAGCTGCATAACGGGAATGCCCGAAATACCGTAATCGTTGTACTGCACCTCGCCCAATTCGGAATACACTTCCCTGCCGTCAATTATAAGCTTAATGTTGCTTACCCGTCTGACACCCTTTAACGAGGCAGGAAAATTCTTTATAACAACGCCCGTCAGAGCAGGCTTCGGCTCTCTTATTTTAACGCCCAATGCCTTCAAAAGCTTAAACGAGCTGCCGTCTGTACCCTGCGCCTTTGCAGCACTGCCGCCGCAGGAAATTACAATTTTGTCCGCTTTGAATTTTCCGTTTAAAACATAGCAGCCGTTCTGACTGTCAATTTTTGTAATCTGTGTGTCGGTTACAAATTCAACGCCGAGCCTTTTTGCCTCGCCTAAAAGAGCATTTACAACAGAATTTGCCTGTGCTGACATAGGATAGACCCTGCCCTGCGCCTCGGTGAAGGTGAGAAGTCCGATTTTATTAAAAAATTCAATATTGCTTTTTGGCGGATATTTTGAAAACGCCGGCCTCACAAGCTCTGTGTCGCCCCTGAAGAAAGCTTGAGAGGAATTAAGGTTGGTAAGATTGCACCTGCCGTTACCCGTTACGAGAATTTTTTTAAGAACTCTCGGCAGTCTTTCGTATACGGTTACAGACGCATTTCTGTCTTGCTGTTTAATTGAAATTGCACATACAGTACCCGATGCCCCGCCGCCGATAATTGCAATTTTCATTTCCTCACCGCCTTAACGCATAATTTGTCATTGTATTTTATCATCTGTTATGTATTTTCAAATCAATTCAAACTTTCATAATCGGTGTAGTCGTTTATCAGCTCTGAAATGTCATAGTCGTCATTGTCGGGGTCAAAGCTGAAGATGTCCCACATATCCCTTTCGGCGTCTATCTGCTGAGGAATGGGCGGACACTCTGCAAAGGCTTCAAGCTTCTGTCCCATTCTCCAAACAGTCGGGTCAAGCCTTAAAGTGTAGCCGCATCCGTTGGGCGTAAGCCATTCATTAGCCTGCGCTTCGGGAATGGCAAATTTTGACATAAGACTCATTATAATACCGCCGTGCGTTATAATTGCCGTGCTCTCTGTGCCTGCCTTCATAATACCCTCAACTATTCTTACAAAGCATTCGCAAATTCTTTTGTTGAATTGGCTCTGGCTTTCGCCGAAGGGTACGGGAGTGTCAGGCTCGGTACCTGCAAGCCATGTTTTAAATGTGTCAAGGTCCTTTAACTCCTCTGCAGTACAGCCCTCGAAATCACCGAAATCATACTCGGTAAGGTCATTCATTATTACAGGCTCTTTTTCGGGGTATATAAGCTTGGCTGTCTGCAGGCAACGCTTAAGAGGACTTGAAATTACGACCTCGGCGTACGGGTAACCCTCATTTTCGCACATAAGATTTTTAATCTGTTTAAGTCCGTCCTCGCTTGCAGGCACATCCGTCTGACCTATGTATTTGCCCTCGGTATTTTCAGCTGTCAGAGCATGTCTTATTAAATGAATTTTGTATGTTTTCATAACTTACCTCCGTAAGATTTGGTTAAAATGATTATATACAAATTGTATTTCATTTGATAAAATAATTATACTATTTGTATAAGGTGTGATGATATGAACAGTTCGTTTTCGGAAAAAATGTTAACCCTCCGACAAAAGAAAGGCATAAGCCAGAAGGAAGCGGCTGAACGCCTCGGCGTGTCGCAGGCTCTGCTGTCGCATTACGAAAAGGGAATAAGAGAATGCTCGCTCGACTTTCTTGTAAGGGCAGCGGCATTTTATGATGTCAGCAGCGACTATCTTCTGGGAATAAGCGATGCAGAAAAGCCCTTCAGAGAAAACTTTGACGACATTGATGTAAGCGTTGACGAGGAATTCCGCACAAGCACTCTTTTCAGGGCCGCTACTGTTTTGCATGATGATTTTGTTCAGAACGGAACCGGCAAAAGCGACCTTATTAAGCAGTACTTTGCTGTGAGCATATACAATCTCGCAGTACTCGCCATCAGAGCGGGTTATATTCCGAAAAGCTGGATAAATCTGGGTCTTAACCAAGCAAACGCCTATTCAAAGGCAACGCTGGAATTACTTTCAAGAAATCTTGTAAGCGAAACTCAGGAAAAAACGGTAAAAAACATTCGCCAGCCTATGTGCATAAAGACCGTAATTTCAGCCGCAGAAAAAGCTATAGTTAAGAATATGAAGTCAACTGCCAATATAAATCTTGACAGTTAGTCATTAAGGCTTTGAAGGTTGTCGGAAATATAGGATTTGATATCCGTAAGCAGTTTATCTGTATTAAAGATAGATAAAAATTGACTATCAATCAGTTTCAGCTCTGTCTGACCGAGTGATACCTCTTCGTTGTTTTCGTCAAACATATCGTAAGCTCTTTTTACAAACGGTGAAAAATCATTTTCTTTTACGGCTTCAAGCGCAGGCAATATTTGCTGACGAAGCTCCGTGCCGTTGTTTTTAAAGAAAAAAGATAAGCCCTGCGTTGAGTCCTCTAAAAAATAATAGAGAGTATATAAATTTTTCTGTACCTCATTGAACTCTGCAAAGGTCTGCTCGGGGCTGTCGGATTTTTCGAGCTTTGCCTGCATTACGGCGTTAACCCCCTCAAGCAATTCCGACGGGTCTGAGGAGTTTACAAGCTCGGGGGTCAAAACTTTATATTTATCTTTAAGCTGCTTAAGGTGTTCAAGTTCCTCAAGCAGTTTTTTTGTCTGTGCGTTATGAGAGGACGCTGCCCTTGCGGCAAAGAAAATAACTACTGCGGTAACAATTATAAGTGCGGCTAAAACAAGCCATAAATACCAATATTCTGCCATTTCAGTCCTCCAGTAAAGCCTTGTAAATGTCGCTCTTTTTGTACTTTGTATCCTTTGCAAGCTGTTTTGCGGCATCGTTCATTCCCATACCGTCCTCGACAAGCTTTTTTGCAAGGCTGACCGCTTCGTCAAGCGTCAATTCAGGCGTTTCTTCGGGCTTTGCGCCCTCTATAACAAGTACAAATTCACCCTTTATTGAAGCTTCCGGCGTGTATTTTTCACTCGCCTCAGACAGCGTTGTCAGCTCAACCGATTCGTGTATTTTTGTAAGCTCTTTTACTATGGCTATTTTTCTGTCGCCAAAGGCGTTATACATATCTTTAAGCGTTGCGGCTAGCTTGTGAGGCGCTTCGTAAAAAATCATAGTGCGCCTCTCGTTTTTCACCTCTTCGAGATGCTCTCTGCGGCTCGGCTTGTTTACGCTTAAAAAGCCCTCAAAGGTAAATCTGCCCGAAGGCATACCCGAAATTGCCATAGCAGTTGCAAATGCAGTAGGACCGGGTACGGATTCAACCGTAATGCCGTTCTGATGAGCCAGAGCGACAAGGTCCTCGCCGGGATCGGATATGGCAGGCATACCTGCGTCTGTAACTATGGCGCAGTTTTCGCCGTCAAGTATTCTTTTAATTATAATGTCGCCCTTTGAGCGCTTGTTGTGCTCATAATAGCTTATCATAGGCGTTTTAATTTCAAAATGATTTAAAAGCTTCAGCGTAACCCTTGTGTCCTCGGCGGCTATGAAATCACATTCGCTAAGGGTGGCAACCGCTCTGGGTGAGAAGTCCGAAAGATTGCCTATAGGCGTGCCTACAACAAATAATTTACCTGCCATATTTTTATAGCCTTTCTGCAAAAAAAGTAATTTATATAAATTCGCACTAATCCTTTCTGTAAAGATATAAAATGGAATTCATTTCGTCTGTATAGCTGTCTTTGTTTTTATAAAGTACAAAATCCTTTTCAACCGTAAGTCCCGATTTGCCGCCGAGCCTTGCTTCAATAAGGCAAAGCCACGGCTTTTCGTCCGCCCTGCTTTTTACAAGGCGCATTCTTTTCGGCTCTAATCTGAAGCCTGCCATAGTCTGCATCATTTCAAAAAGCCTTTCGGGGCGTATGCAGATGCAGAACCTGCCGCCGAACTTCAAGAGCTTTGAAGCAGTAAGGCAGATGTCCTCAAAATTACAGGCGGTTTCGTGCCTTGCAATCTGTTCATTCGTTTTTTCGCTTACAATGCCCGCATTTTCCTTTTTGTATGGCGGATTCATGGTAACAAGGTCAAATCTGCCGAATTCAACCCTGCCCTGAAGCTCTCTCAAGTCGGAATTTATTGCAGTAAGCTTTTCAGAAAGTGAATTTGCCTGTATGCTTCTTTCAAGCTGATTGAAACCCTTTTCCTGAATTTCAACCGCATAAATTTCTGAGCATTTTTCATCTCTTGCCCACAGAAGCGGAATTATGCCGCAGCCTGTGCCGAGGTCGCACGCAAGGTCATGCCTTTTGGGTGCGGCGAAAGAGGCAAGAAGCATTGCGTCGGTGCCGAAGGTGTGCTCGTCAGACACTATAACACCGATGTCGTTGCCAAGTATTTCAATGTGTTCGTTTTTTAAAAGCTCTGCATTTTTCATAACTTTACTATTATAGCATACTGTTTGTAAAAAGTAAAATCGGAACTGCGCTGTTTTATTACTTATATATCTTTCAATTCCTGCTTGCAATTGTTCGACAAAGTGTTTATAATTCTTTTAAATAATTTTTCTGGAGATTTTTAATGCAGTTAAGTGAAAAGAAGATAGGTATTATATCAAAAATAATGCTGTTTACCGCAACCGTTATATGGGGCAGCTCGTTTTTCATACTCAAAAACACGCTCGATGAAATTCCTGTTTACTTTTTGTTGGGATTTCGTTTTTCAGTTTCTGCGTTGTTGCTGTTTATAATATTCTTCAAGCGGTTTAAGGCGTTTAACCTTAAATATCTGCGGTCGGGCGCAATTACGGGCGTATCTCTTGCGTTGGCTTACATTACGCAGACGGTAGGTCTTAAATACACCACACCGGGCGTAAACGCATTTCTTACCTCCACCTACTGCGTGCTTGTGCCGTTTTTTATGTGGTTTATTACAAAGAAAGCGCCTGACAAATTCAATATAATCGCCGCCTTTACCTGCCTTTTCGGAATAGGTCTTGTGTGTATAGGCACGGGAGCCGTCAGCTTTACCTTTTTGGGTGAAGGTCTTACATTGATTTGCGGTATTTTCTTTGCTTTGCAGATGGTATTTATAGAGCTTTGGGGTAAGGACCTTGATGTTGTTGTATTTACGGTTGTGCAATTCTTAGCGGCATTTCTTGTATGCCTGATTTTCTTTTTTGCAACAGGCGAAAAAATACCCGACAGCTTCTCCCCTGCCGCCTGCGTATCACTTGCATTTCTGACAATACTGTGCACGCTTGTATGCTTTATATTTATGAACTTCGGCATAAAGCACACCTCGGCGGCTTACTCGTCAATTGTCACCTGTCTTGAAGCAGTTTTCGGCGTGCTGTTTTCAATAGTATTTTATCATGAAAGAGTTACCCTGCAGGTATCAGTCGGCTTTGCAATTATACTTTTAGCCGTGCTTATTAACGAAACAAAGCTTTCGTTTTTCAAAAGGAAAAGCCGATAAAAAAACGGAGCCTCTCGGCTCCGTTAATTCAGAAGTAAAATTATTTTTTTCTGCTTTTGCCACGAGACTTTCTGAGCTGTTCCTTAACAGCTTTTTTGCCGCTGTCATCACACTGACGGTACAAAGCTAAAATATTCTGCTCCTCCTTGGTAAGAGTACTGAGAAGCTGTTCATTTTCGTGCGGAGTATACTTTGATTTTACATCAAAAAAGCTTAGCTCTGCACGGGTGTCGACATTCACGACAAAATCCACGGACACACCGAAAACCTTAGCGAAGCTCTCAAGCACGGAAATGTCGGGTCTGTTTCTGCCCGTTTCATATGAAGCGTAGGTAGAGCGTTCAATGCCCAGAGCGTCGGCAGTCTGCTGCTGTGTGAATTTGTTTGCTTTTCTGACAATTTTAAGCTGTTCGCATAACATAGTATCACCCCGTTTATTATATTATAAATACTTCACTGCGCTATGTCAAACAGCTTTGCAGAAAAATATTACTCAAAAAATTTGTAAAACCTTGTAAAAATGTGATATTATCTACTTATTAAATACAGGAGTATGGTATGTACGGACTTTTAGGTGAAAAATTATCGCACAGCTACTCCCCTGCAATTCATAAATTGCTCGGGGGTTATGATTATGCGCTGTTTGAAAAAAGCAGCGACGAAATCGGAGTTTTTCTCAAAAGCGGCGAGTTTGACGGGCTGAATGTCACAATTCCATATAAAAAGGCTGTTATACCTTACCTTGACGCACTTGATGAGAGCGCTGAAAAGGTAGGCTCTGTAAATACTGTTGTACGCACAGGAAAAAAGCTTACGGGTTACAACACGGACTATGACGGATTTTTGTACCTCGTAAGGCAAAGCGGAATTGAATTTAATAATAAAAAGGTGCTGATACTCGGCACGGGCGGAGCTTCACTTGCGGTCAATGCTGTCTGCAAGGATTTAAACGCAGGTGAAATTATATTTATTTCAAGAAGCGGTGAAAATAATTACGAAAACCTTGAAAAGCACTCGGATACAGATATAATTATCAACACAACACCCGTCGGAATGTACCCGAAAAACGGCGTTTCACCTGTAAAGTTAACTACCTTTACAAAGCTTTCTGCAGTATATGATATTATTTATAATCCGCAAAAGACAAAATTGATTTTTGAAGCTGAAAAGCTTGATATACCTGCATTTTCAGGGCTTCCCATGTTAGTGCTTCAGGCAAAAAAAGCGTGCGAGCTTTTCACGGGCAAGGCGGTTTCAGACGAAAAAGCAAAGCAGGTAATAAATAAAATTTCGCTTAGTATGAAAAACATTGTTTTAATAGGTATGGCAGGCTGCGGTAAAAGCTCTGTCGGGGCAGCTTTGAGCAGACAGTTCGGCAGAGAGTTTACAGATACAGACAGTGAAATTGAAAAAAGAGAAAAAAGAACGCCTGCCGAAATTATAAAGGCAGACGGCGAAGTAAAATTCAGGCAAATTGAAACCGAGGTTTTAAAGGACTGCTGTAAGCTCAGTTCAAAAATTATAGCAACAGGCGGCGGCGTGGTTACAGTCCGGGAAAACTACGAAAGCATAAAGCAAAATTCGGTTGTAATTTTCATTAACAGAAGCGTTGAGCTTTTGCCTACCGACAACCGTCCGCTTTCGCAAATAAACGGCAAGGAAGAATTATTCAGAAAAAGGCTTCCCCTGTACCGAAGCTTTTGCGACTTTGAAATTGACGGCAACGGCACGGTAGACGAGGTTGCACACAGAATCAGAGAGGTGTTGGCATTATGAAAAAAATACTTATAATAAACGGACCTAATCTTAATATGCTCGGTATTCGTGAGCCTGACATTTACGGAAGCAACAGCTACAAGGATTTGCTCGGCTTAATCAACGGCTGGGCAAAGGAATTCGGCTGCGAGGCTGAATGCTTTCAGTCAAATCACGAGGGCGATATTGTAGATAAAATTCAGCAAGCATATTCTGACGGTGTTGACGGCATTGTTATAAACCCTGCCGCCTACACACATACGAGCGTTGCAATTCTTGACGCATTGAAGGCGGTTAAAATACCTGCCGTCGAGGTGCATATATCAGATGTCAATACCCGTGAAGAATTCCGAAAAATCTCATATGCAGGGCTTGCCTGTGAGGAGCATTTTATCGGTTTCGGCTTTGAGGGGTATAAAAAAGGTATGGAGTATTTAGTAAGCAAAGGTTAAGGTTAAGCATAATATGGATTCATCAGAAGCACAATATAAAAGGCTGACGGAAACGCCCGTAAAAAGCCTTATACCGAGGCTTGCAATACCTACGGTCATTTCAATGCTTATAACAATGCTTTACAATGCCGCAGACACTTATTTTGTGTCGAAAATCAGCGTGGCTGCAAGCGGAGCGACAGGCATACTTTTAAGCCTTATGGGCATTGTTCAGGCATTCGGTTTTATGTACGGTCAGGGCGCAGGCTCAAACATCAGCCGCAGACTCGGCGCAAGAGATATTGAGGCGGCAAAGCGTTACTGCTCAACCGCATATTTTTCGGCTCTTGCGGTAGGTCTTATAATTCTTATTTTCGGGCTTGTATTTATAGAGCCTATTATGTTGTTTTTAGGCAGTACACAGACCATTCTGCCCTATGCCATAAGCTACGGCAGGTGGATTCTCATAGCCGCACCTGCTATGACAACCTCGTTTGTTATGAACAACATTCTTCGTTTTGAGGGTATGGCGAAGCTTGCTATGATTGGTCTTACCACGGGCGGAATTTTAAATATTGCCCTTGACCCGCTGCTTATTTTCGTATTTAAGCTCGACATTGCAGGCGCAGGAATTGCCACAGCAGTTTCACAGTATATAGGAATGACTATACTGCTTTCAATGTTCCTTTTAAAAAAGCCGCAGTCGAGAATTTCAATTAAGTATTTCAGCTTCAAGCCGAGCATCACCAAGGACATACTCGCAGTCGGAGTGCCGAGCTTTGCAAGGCAGGGCTTGAATTCCGTTTCGACTATGGTTTTAAATATTGAAGCGCAGCCTTACGGCGACGAATGTATTGCGGCAATGAGCATTGTAGCAAAAATAGGCATGGGAATTTTCAGCACGGCTGTCGGCATAGGTCAGGGATTTCAGCCTGTCTGCTCGTTCAACTACGGCGCAAAGCTTTATGAGAGAGTACGGCAGTCAATTAAATTCCTGTGGCAGTTTTCAACCGTTGTTATTGCAGTTTTGTCTGCGCTGTGCTTTATATTTGCACCGTGGCTTATATCTCTTTTCAGAAAAGACCCGGAGGTACTCGAAATAGGCACAACCGCACTTCGCATTCTCTGTGTTGCGCTTGCATTTCTGCCCACGGTTATGACAGGTAATATGACCTTCCAGAGCATAGGCAAAAGCGGCAGAGCGTTCTTCCTCGCCTGCTCGCAGAACGGACTTTTCTTTATACCGCTTATTCTTATTTTACCGCAGTTTTTGGGCGTACTCGGCATACAGGTTTCACAGCCGATAGGCTATACGGTTTCAGCATTGATTGCGGCACCTATGCTGTTTTCATATTTAAGCCACTTAAAGAAGAAAACAGACTGACAATTTAATACTACGGCATAAAAAAACAGCATCGGTTTTCCGATGCTGTTCTTATTTTATTTTGCTTTATGCAAGCGCCAATATAACCTTGTCAAGATAATATGCGTCAAAGGCGTCAATTGCAATATCCTTGTTGATGTCCGCCGCATACAGCTGTGCATCGTCAAGCGGATACGGATTTGTACCTTCAATATAAACCTTCAGCAAAGCATAGTCGTCAAGGTCAATGTCGCCGTCAGCGTCAATATCAGCTACATCAAACGGCACTATTGTTTCACCGTTAATATTTAAAACCGTTGCAAAGGTCAGCGTATCAGCTATAACAAAGCGGTTATAAAGATTAATCTGCGAAGCAGAGTAGCTTGTGGCATAAATGCTGTCAGTCGGATTTGTCCAGCCGAGATTTACCGTTATGATTCTGGCAGAGGAAACAGTAACATTCGTTCCCAGTCCGATACCGGCGGAAAGAGTCCTGCCGTAAATATCATTTACACCGTTAGCGGTTACATTACCGCCCGAAATGTTTATTGTGCCCCTGCCGTATGTGCTTGATGCAGCTGCGCCTGCGCCTATGCCTGCACCGCCCGAGATAGCTCCGCCGGGTTTCTGCGTCTGATATATTGCGCCGCCGTTTGCGGTTACATTACCGCCGTTTACAGTTATATTAAACTGTTCGTTTGTATAAGCCGTGCAATTGTAGCCGTTTCCTATACCCGCTGCAGCCGAACCGCCTGTTGCGGTAACATCGGCATTGTTAATTTCTATAATACCGCCTGCGCCCGTGCTTCCGCCGCCAATGCCTGCCGCACTGCTGCCGCCTGCCGCATTGACCGTTGCCCTCTGAATTCTTATAGTACCGCCGCCTGTTGACGAGCCGCCGCCGATGCCTGCCGCATTGTTACCGCCCTCTGCATTTACCGTACAGCCGTAAATGTTAACCGTACCGCCGTTAGTGCCTATGCCTGCATAGCCCGAGGTTTTTCCGAGAGCGTTGATAACACCCGTGTTTTCCCTTTGACCGTATATAGTTAAAGTGCCGTTTGCAGATGAAAGACGGATATCCTTAACCGTGAGAGTTGCGCCGTCGCAGATAATAAGATTAAGATTTGTACCGACAGCGGAAAGTCTTGCGTTGATTGTTGTGTCGGCAGTTACGGCATACCAGCCGCTTGTTGACATTCTGACAATTTCGTCGGAGCTTTCAATGACGGTATAGCTTGTGCATGCCCGTCTGTTGCCGTATTCATCATAGTATTCAAGGAAATCCGTTGCAGGAACTACTGTGCTTCCGTAAGGAATATAGACAGTATCTACAAGGTTGCTTGTACCCTGATAGAAGAAATCCTTTTCAAGAGTTACCTCTGCCTTGATAAGCGTTGCAAAGGTGTAAACAGCGTCAGGGCTGTTCCAGTTAAGCGTTAATGTATATCCGCTGCCGTCGGGAGCGTCCGTATTTGCGCCGACAAAACCTTCGGCATCAATATTACCGCCGTTAAAGGTAATGCTTCCGCTTTCACCGCCGCCGATTGCCGCCTCCTGAACTCCGCTGTACACAACTATGTTTCCGCCGTTAATAATTATCGAGCCTGCATCGCAATGATTATAACTTCCTATGCCTGCACAATAATCTTCTGTCTCTGTAATTGCAAGCTCACCCGTTCCTGCCGTACCCGAATAAATATTCAGCGTGTTGCCGTTTTCAACGGTAATGCCCTTGATTCTGCCTGCCATACGGTATCACCCCCAGTCAAACAGAATAGAAAATGTGTCTTTTATACTCCTATGCCGCAGTTTTCTCGGCTCGAAATGAATCACAGTGTAAAACAGATGCATCACAGCACCTGCGCCAAAGGTGGATATGACAGTGCCAATGCCGACAGTGCCGCCAAGCATCCAGCCGATCAGTGTAACCACTGACCACAGCAATATCTCCACAATGCCTATCGGTATTTTCGGCAGCCTTTTTCCGATTGCAATCAGCAATCCGTCCTTCGGACCGCAGCCGCATTCAGCAGACATATACACATACATCCCAAAAGCGATAAACAAGAATCCGAACAACATGAAAACGATGCCGAGCCACAGGCTGTGGTTTTCGGGATACGGGGATATGTCGATAAAAAACTGTGTGAGCCGTCCGGTTATCATTGCATCAAACAGCGTTGCAAAGCCGATACGCTCTCGCAGGATAAGCTGTATCACGATTGCACAAACACCGATCAGCACCATAGCACTGCCATAGTCAAGCGGAGTACGCTTTGCAATACCCATGCCGAGGCAGTCCCACGGTGCAAGACCGATGTTTGCGTAAATCGTCAGATAGACACCGAAGGAGTAGATCACGAGTCCGAATAACACCCGAAAAAGACTGCTGATAGGCTTAAAATCGGTCGAAATCGTCCTGTGTTGCTTTATATTCGTAGGTTGCTTCATCGTTATCCTTTTCAATGAACATTTCGTTGACCATTCCGATGGTGAGCAGATCAAGGTCAGTTAAACTCAGCCCGATCTGCACACATCGGAGAAGGAACA
>ONBD01000078.1 GCA_900315985.1 uncultured Eubacteriales bacterium
CAATCATCCTCGATTGTCCGTCGAGGTTTGATGTAATTCAAGCGGGCGATTCGTGAATCGCCCCTACAGGTTTGTTATTCTTCGCAATTATCAATTACCTCAACAAACTCAAATTTGTCTGCAAAAAAACAGACCTGAAAACCAGGTCTGTTTAAACTTTATGATGTGTTTAAAACATCTTACTTATTTTTTTCGCCTATTGAAACAACAAGCTGTGCGCCGTGCCAGATGAATATAGCTGCAAAAATTACCAGCATAGTTATCCACGCCGTGCTGAGATTAAGCGTCGATATACTTGCCACATACGGTGCTATTGCGCCGAGCAATTCGTTTTTAAGAAAATCTCCTATTGTGATGTCGCCCGCTACAAACGGCGCAGTTGCCGCTCTGAAGGCAAACGCCATTGCGAATGTACATGCAAGGCCGACAAATGAAAATGCAAGCGGAAGCTTGTTTGAGTTTGAGAAGCAGGAAATAAAGAAAATTACAACCGCACAGACAATTGCAACTGCAAACAGCACGCCTGTGCAGATAAGCGCCGTCTTTACAGGCTCAATTACAGACAGAACACTGCTTGATTTTTCTTCTGGTGACAGGCTTCTTATAAGAGGCAGATACTCCTCAACAACCTTCCTTATGCTTAAATAGCCGTAGGTTGAGCCGTCATCTGTGGTGTCGCCCTTGATTTTTGCAATAATCTGAAATACCGTTGACTCAAAGACATAGTAAATCATATTTGCAAAGTAAGCTGCGGCGGGAACGGCTATGGCTGCAAGCGCAGTTATAATTCTTGAAAAAATATCAAGTCCCGTCGTTTTTCTTTTGATTTTGTTCTTAACCTTTTTTTCTTTACTCATAATTACTCCTCACTTCCAGGAAGAATTCAAAGCAACCGTAAGGTTGAAAATAACATTTTCGTCTGTTGACTTTTCATCAACACAGAAATAGCCCTTGCGCATAAACTGATATACATCGCCTGTTTTTGTGCCTTTTAAGCCGCCCTCAACTCTGCAGTTATCAAGCACAATAAGCGAATCGGGGTTAAGATTTGACTTGAAATCGCCTGCAGACTCGTCGGAAGGATTGGGGACATTGAAAAGTCTGTCATACATATTTACCGTAGCCTTGAAGCTGTCGTCAGCGCTTACCCAGTGAATTGTGCCCTTTACCTTTCTGCCGTCGGGGGAATTTCCGCCCTTTGAAGCAGGGTCATAGGTGCAGTAAACTCTGGTAACATTTCCGTTTTCGTCTGCCTCGTAATTTGTGCAGGTAACGAAATATGCGCCCTTTAATCTTACCTCGTTGCCGGGGAAGAGTCTGAAATACTTTTTAACGGGCTCCGCCATGAAATCGTCACGCTCAATAAACAGATGCTTTGAGAAGGTGATTTTGCGCTTGCCCATTTCGGGATGGTCGGGGTGAATATCAACCTCTAATTCCTCGGTCTGCCCGTCAGGATAATTTTCAACAACAAGCTCAATCGGGTCAAGGACTGCCATAGCCCTCGGTGCTGTGTCATTGAGAACATCTCTGACACAGGACTCAAGTAAATTCATATCGACAACCGAATAAGCCTTTGAAACGCCTATTTTTTCGCAGAAATCACGGATTGCCTTTGCAGGATATCCTCTTCTTCTCATACCGCTGAGAGTAACCATTCTCGGATCATTCCAGCCGTCAACTATGCCCTCGTTTACAAGTGCAAGGCACTTTCTCTTGCTTGTAAGGCAGTAGTTAAGGTTAAGTCTTGCAAACTCAATCTGTCTGGGCGGAGTTTCTATGTCGCAAGCCTGCAGGAACCAATCATAAAGCGGTCTGTGATTTTCAAATTCAAGTGAGCAAAGCGAATGTGTAACGCCCTCTCTTGCGTCGGACAGCGGATGCGCAAAATCGTACATCGGGTAAACGCACCATTTGTCGCCTGTCTGATGGTGGGAAATGTGGGCAATTCTGTATATTACGGGGTCACGCATATTGATGTTGGGCGAAGCCATATCAATCTTTGCACGAAGCACTCTTTCGCCGTTTTCAAACTCGCCTGCGGTCATTCTCTTGAAAAGCTCAAGATTTTCCTCAATGCTTCTGTCCCTGTACGGACTGTTTTTACCCGCCTCGGTAAGAGTGCCTCTGTACTCTCTTATCTCGTCAGCAGTCAAATCGTCAACATATGCCAAGCCCTTGTTGATAAGCTTTATTGCACAGTCGTATATAAAGTCAAAATAGCTTGAAGCGAAAAGGCACTCGTTCCACTTGAAGCCGAGCCACTCAATGTCCTCTTTGATAGCATCAACATACTCCGTATCCTCTTTCTGAGGGTTTGTGTCGTCAAGACGCAGGTTGCACACGCCCTTGTACTTTTCGGCTGTGCCGAAATTTATGCAGATAGCCTTTGCATGACCTATGTGCAGGTAACCGTTAGGCTCGGGCGGAAAACGGGTCTGGACTTTATTATAAACTCCGTTTTCAAGATCTTCATCTATAAAATCGTGAATAAAATTTGAACTTTTTACAGCTTCTTCCATCTCATTTTCCCTCCCTGTAAAAATTTTCCGCTGCGTTCAGTCTTGACTGAACCTCGCTGTCGCCCAGAATTGCAATTATTGAATGTAAATCGGGTGTATTTGTTCTGCCTGTGAGTGCAATTCTGATTACTGTTGAAACATCACCGACATGGCCCTTGAAGGCGTCGGGATTTTGCTTGTATTCCTTGACATTCGGCGTGAAGCCCAGCGGCTCGCACAACTCCTTTATTTTGTCAAACCATGTCTGCTTGTCATCAGCCGCAGCTACAACCTTTTTATAGCTTTCAATGATTGCCGCCGCATCGTTTTCATTTATATTTTCGGGCAGGTCAAAGCTTTCTTTGTAAAGCTCATTGTACATATAGCTTACATAGTCTTTAACCTCGGACCACTTTGCTATATCCTTTCTCGGCTTCGGGTTTTCACGGTCAATGTTTAAAATTGCCCTTGCCTTGTCGGGATTTGCGCTGAACAAGCCGTAAAGCTCGTTGTCATACTGCTGCGCCCAGCCTGTTACCCTGTCAAAAACACCGTCTGCGCTCATAACGGAAATAACATTTTTGCTTATGTCATTGAGCTTTACCATATCAAACAGACAGCCGCTCGGGCTCATCTTTTTAAGATTGAACGGGAAGCTGAACAAATCTGCCTTGGGGTTAGCTCTGCGCCAATCCTCAAAATTAGAATTAAGCAAGCCCATAAGGTACTCAATAAGAGCCTCTCTGGGATAACCCTCTTCAACGAAATAGCTTACAGCTGCCTCGGGGTCCTTGCGCTTTGAAAGCTTACGCTTTGTGCCGTCATCCTCGTCAATTTTCATAACCTGCGGCGTATGAGCATATTTCGGTGCTCTGAAGCCGCAAGCCTTGAACAAGGCTATATGCTTAGGCGTTGAGGAAATCCACTCCTCACCTCTTATTACATGCGTGGTTCTCATAAAGTGGTCGTCGCACACATGGGCAAAATGATATGTAGGTACGCCGTCGCTCTTTAAAAGCACCTCGTCAATTATATTTTCGGGCATTTCAATTTTGCCCCTGATTATATCGTCAAAGAAAATTCTTTTGTTTTCGTCGCCGTCGGAACGGAAGCGTACAACATACTTTTCGCCGCTGTCAATTCTTGACTTGATTTCGTCAAAGCTTAAATCTCTGTGCTTTGCCCATTTTCCGTAACAGCCTGCAAAAAGTGCGCCTTCTTTTTCCTGCTGCGTTCTGATTTCGTTTAATTCCTCAGCAGTCATAAAGCAGGGGTATGCCTTGCCCTCTTTAACAAGCTGTTTTGCAACCGTCTGGTAGATTTCAACTCTTTTCGACTGCGTATAAGGTCCGTATTCTCCCTTTTCTCCGCCGTCAGAGCAAACGCCCTCATCAAATTCAAGACCGAAGGCGGCAAAGCCGTCAAGTATAGCCGAAACGCCGTCGCCGATTTCTCTTTTTTTGTCGGTGTCCTCAATTCTGAGCATTGAAACGCCGTCTGTGGACTTTGCGGTTAAAATGTCGGTAAGCGCACCGAAAAGTCCGCCCATATGCAGATAACCCGTGGGGCTCGGCGCAAAACGGGTAACCCTTGCGCCCTCCTTTAAGGCTCTCGGCGGGTATTTTTCTTCAAAATATTCAACTGTTTTATCAATATCACCGAACAGAAGGTCGGCAAGTCTTTCGTTGTCAGTCAAAATTTACACCTCATACTTAAAATGGAGTCTTCCGAGGTGGAAGGCTCCACATAAAATTTTAGCCTGCGCCCAACTGGATTTTCTGGTCGTCGTCGGGGAATTCCCGTCTTTCGATTTTAGCTCCGAGTGCGCTGAATTTTTCGACTACATCCTCGTAGCCTCTTTCAATATGATAAATCTCCTCAATTTCGGTAACACCGTTTGCAACAATACCTGCAATCATCATTGCGGCACCTGCACGAAGGTCGTCGGCTCTGATTGGTGCGCCCTTAAGCCCGTCGACACCGTCAATAACAGCGGTTTTGCCGTCAACATGAATAACTGCGCCCATTCGTGAGAGCTGCTCGGCATAGCGGAAGCGGTTGTCCCACACAGATTCCGATATAATGCTCATTCCCTTTGCCTGACTTAAAAGCACTGCAAACTGCGGCTGCATATCAGTCGGGAAGCCGGGGTGCGGCATAGTCTTTATATTGCACTTGCCTGGGCGTCTGTTCATGGCGACACGGATTGAATCGTCAAACTCCTCAACCTCTGCGCCGCACTCAACAAGCTTTGCCGTAATGGACTCAAGGTGCTTGGGAATAACATTTTTAATAAGTACATCGCCCTTTGACGCTGCTGCGGCAACCATATAAGTGCCTGCTTCAATTTGGTCGGGAATTATTGAATACTCACAGCCGTGAAGCTTTTCAACGCCACGGATTTTAATAACATCGGTACCTGCGCCTCTGACATCTGCACCCATAGTGTTAAGGAAGTTTGCAAGGTCAACTATATGAGGCTCCTTTGCGGCATTCTCAATTACAGTCAGTCCCCTCGCCTTAACAGAGGCAAGCATACAGTTGATTGTAGCGCCTACTGAAACAACATCAAGATAAATCGGGCTGCCCAGAAGCCTGTCGGCACGGGCATTGACCATAGCGTTTTTCTCCATGGTAACCGTAGCGCCCAAAGCTTCAAAGCCCTTTATGTGCTGGTCAATGGGTCTTACGCCGAGATAACAGCCGCCGGGCATAGCAACCTCAGCTCTGTTAAACCTGCCTAAAAGTGCGCCTATAAGGTAATATGATGCTCTCAGCTGCTTTGACAGCTCATGCTCAACAACATATGAGCTTATATGTCTTGTGTCGATTTCGACAGTATTTTTGTTGATATATCTGACATGTGCGCCCATAATGCTTAAAATGTTAATCATTGCGGACACATCGCTGATGTTCGGTATATTTTCAATTCTGCAAACATCCTCAGCGAGAATGGTTGCAGGAAGGATTGCAACTACTGCATTTTTAGCACCGCTTATTGTAACCTCACCCTTAAGCGGTGTACCGCCGGTAATAACAAATTTTTCCAAAGACGGCTCACTCCCTAAATTATTTTTTCACACAAAATTTTGTATATTTCGATTGCTTTCGCAGATAATAAACCACAATATCTTAAGTATTATACCACTATTAAACACAAAATAAAAGACTTTTTATAAAATTTCTTTATTTATTTTTAAATTCTTTTAAGAAGCTGTGCGCCGTTGCGCTTCAGCCAGCCGTTCCATTTTTTGTAATCGGGATACACCTTCAGCACCTCGTCATAAAAGCTTTTTGAATGATTCATATGCTTTAAATGGCAAAGCTCATGCACAACAACCGCATCAAGCACCTCGGGCGGCGCAAGCAGTAAAAGGCAGTTAAAATTCAGATTTTTCTTTGACGAACAGCTGCCCCATTTGGTTTTCTGATGCCTTACGGTTATACGGTTGTACTCAACGCCTATAATGTCTGCATAATAACGGCATTTTGCTTCAAAAACGAGCTTTGCACGCTCGCAAAGCTCCCTGAGCTGAAGCTCCGAAAGAGGCTCAATGTCGCCAAGCGTGTTTTCGGCTTCTTTAAGCTTTTCAATGTGCTTTGCAATCCACTCCGACTTTTCATTTACAAATGCGTCAATTTCTCTTTTGGGTAAATATTTCGGCGCACGCACAATTACGGTCATATCGGGTTTGATTTCAATGGAAACCGATTTTCTTTTTGAACGGATAAGTTTGTAATCTGTTTTTGCAGTCATGTTAAAACCTCTGTGCTTTTATGCAGTAATTATACTGTAAAACCCAGCTATAAGCAAATAAAATCTGCCAAAAAATTGTAATTGACAAACGCAAAAGAATATGATAATATAATCTTTGCCTATTCGGAGAGATAGCGAAGTGGTCATAACGCGGCGGTCTTGAAAACCGTTTGAGGTCAAACTCACAAGGGTTCGAATCCCTTTCTCTCCGCCATAAAGTAACAGACGGCTATACGGTGTTATGCCGTATAGCGTTTGTTTACTAAGAAAACAATTAAACAGTTTAAAAACAAGTTACAAATTTGCGGAAGTACTCAAGTTGGTGACGGGCATTTCCGCCGAAGCGCCGCCTGCGGCGGATGAAGCGAGGCGAAAATGGCGCAGCGGTCGGCGATTGC